>JAYVUU010000149.1:0-17593 GCA_043787635.1 Synechococcales cyanobacterium
AACGAATCCTGAGGCAAAACCGATCGATGTGGTGCAAAATATCGATGAACTGAATGTTGACACGGCAACAGGAGGTACGCAATGGGGCACAGGGGGGATGGAAACAAAAATTGCGGCGGCGCGGATTGCCACAGGGGCTGGGGTGCGGACGGTGATTATGAAAAGTGATGCGCCGGGAAATGTGCTGAAAATCTTGGACGGGGAATTCATGGGCACCCGGTTTGAACCCCAAGAAAATCCAATTACGGCGCGGCAACGGTGGATTGCGCATGGCATGGTGCCAGCGGGAAAGTTGTATTTGGATGATGGGGCGGTAGATGCGGTAAAAGATGGGGGACGATCGTTGTTGAGTGCGGGGTTGATTGGATTAGAGGGTGAATTTCAGCGTGAGGATACCGTGCGACTTTGCAATATTCATGGTCAAGAAATTGCACGTGGTCTTGTGAACTATAGCCATGCAGAATTACAAAAGATTCGGGGTCGTCGATCGGATGAAATCAGTCGAATTTTAGGATATGACGGGGATGAAACGGTTGTTCATCGAGACAATTTAGTGCTGATGCGGAAAGCCTTGCGATGAATTTAGAACAAATTTAGGGTGGAGAATTCGGGATATGATGGTAAGAATTTGCACCCAAACTCCCATGCGATCTTTGACGTTGACGGCTCCAGCGAAGATTAACCTACTGCTGCATATTGCGGGCGATCGGGCTGATGGATTTCATGAATTAGTCATGGTGATGCAAAGCATTGATTTAGCGGATACGGTGACGGTGACGGAACGGCGAGAGCCGGGGATTGCGCTGACCTGCGATCGTCTTAATGTACCCACGGACAGCAACAATCTGGCTTGGAAAGCCGCCGACCTGATGCAACGACGGTTTCCAGATGTGGCAAAAAAACAGGGTGGAATTGCAATTGATTTGGTCAAACGAATTCCGATGGGGGCTGGGTTAGCCGGGGGTTCTGCGGACTGTGCAGCGGTGTTGGTGGGAATTAATTTGCTGTGGAAATTGGAATTGACGCGGCTAGAGCTACAAACGTTAGCTGCCGAATTGGGGTCAGATATTTCCTTTTGTGTGGCTGGGGGGACAGCGCTTTGTACTGGGCGGGGAGAAATCATTGATCCGTTGCCAGAGTTAGATCATCTCTATGCTGTTTTAGCGAAATATAAAGATCTCCCAGTTCCGACTCCTTGGGCCTACAAAGCCTACCGTCGGCAGTTTGGGGTAACCTATCCAGCCACAGAATCTGAACTCGATCGGCACAGGGAACACTTAAAAACAGGTTCAATGATGACTGCGATCGTCCGAGGGGATGGAGTGGCGATCGGGGCGAGTTTGCATAATGATTTAGAAAAGGTTGTATTACCCCAGTATCCTAAGATCCAGACACTGCGAAATGAATTTTCAAAGACTGATTCCCTAGGCGTAATGATGTCAGGTTCGGGTTCGACGGTGTTTGCGTTGGCCCAGTCTTTAGATCAGGCAGAAACGATCGAAGCCGCGATGCGATCGGCCATTCAAGATGCAGACTTGGAGTTTTGGATTACAAAGTTTTGTCGGTCGGGTGTGCAATTAATTGATTCAATCATTGAGTAAACAAAATGAATGACGATCGGTCGGTGGCCTTAGAACAAATTGTTGCCGAACTCGAACTTCTATCTTTAGACGAACAAATTTGGTTAGTGGAGCGCTTAACCGATCGGATTTTAATTCAAATGGATCAGAGGAAGATGCCGATCGTTCAACCAGACGTGGATCCAGTGCCCACAAAATCTGGGGTGAACTAGATTCGGCTCCGTGAGACAATAGAGTCGATAAAAATCGGATTTGTCTGGATTGCTACCTATGAAACGCCGATCGATTTCAACTGCTCTCCTTGCTGCCATTGTCATTCCTCTGGTTTTGTTAATCGCAGGTGTGGCATGGAGTCAAAGCTATGACCCATTTGAATCGCTGAGTAGATCACGGAACAACAGTCCCGACCCGACGACGAGTATGTTTGTTTCGCAGGATGCGCCCATTAGTTTGTCGTTGACCGTTAACCCCGATCGGTTGCTGTCGGTCTCCCCCACGAGGTTAACGTTTGGCAAGTCTAAAACTCAAGGTGAGCTAGAAAATTTACGCGATAGTCTGTTGGGGCTTGGGGCACTGGATTATAAAACTAGTATTTTGCCGTGGTTGGGTGATGAGCTAACCCTAGCGGTTACGTCCCGTGATGTCGATCGGACGTTGGTCGATGGTCGTCAACCCGGTTATCTGTTGGCGCTACAGACCCATGATCCGATCGCATCCCGTGCTTTTTTACGAGAGTTCTGGCGAGTCCGATCGCCCATGACGCAACACACTGAACTCTATCAAGGTAGCGAAATTACCTATGGTCAAGTTAAGAATGGTCAAGTCAAGAGTGCTCAAACTAAAAAATCCGTACTGCCATTGTCCGATGTGCCCTTCACGTTAGCCAGTGCGATCGTCGGCAATCAGTATGTTTTGTTTGCTAATAGTCCTAAAGTTCTAAAAAATGCCATTAATAATGTTCAAGCTCCTAGATTGAGTTTACGAAGTAATGCCAAATATCAACAGGCATTAGGGGCGATCGGTTCTAAGCATTTAGGAATCTTATATATAAATCTTCCCGAATTCACAGCTCTAACGGGAAATGATTCAGTTCTTCGATCGATCGTTCAATTGCCCACAGTTTCCCCGATTACCTACAGCACGATCGCCATGGGATTGCGCGGCAGCCGATCGGGTTTGATTTTAGATACGGTACTAGTCCCAGAGAATGAATTAAGTTCGGCGACGGTGTCTCCAGATGATCATAAGACTATTAAAACTAAATCCAGAACACCAGATGCTTTAAAAGATATTTTAAAAGTACTGCCCGATCGGAGTGTGGCGGTAGTCGTGGGCAACGATCTCGCTCAGCTTTGGCCCGCAATCTCCGACACCGTAAAAGGCTATCCGGCATTAGAATCACTACAGACCCAAACCTTGCAGAGCTTAACCACACAGTCCCAGTTGAATTTAATTCGAGATGTATTCCAATGGGTAAAAGGAGACTATGGATTTGCCCTAGCACCAATCCAACCGAATCAACCGAGAGAGTGGGTATTCGCCGTCAAACGAGGGGGTAAAGAGATTGAACAAGGGATTGCTAAATTAGATGAAATTGCCCGCGATCGGGGATTGACGATCGGTCCGGTGACGTTAGGGAATCAAACACTACAGACTTGGACTCAGCTTTCACCCAGTCAAACTAAAGAACTAACCGCAAAGACGATCGCAGCGCACACCACCCTAGGCAATTATGAAGTATTTTCTACATCTTTGAAACTGCTCGACAACTTAGCAAATCAATCGGAAAAAACATTAAGTGAAAGCTCAGACTGGGCGCTGGCAACCCGTGAGATTGATACGTTAAATAAGGGCTATGCCTACGTCGATTGGAATGCAGTTCAGCCATTGCTTGAGGAAAACATACCCGGACTTTCCCTAATTGAAACCTTAGCGCAACCGATCGTCACTCATCTCAAATCATTAATTATTAGCGCCACAGACCGTACCGCCGATGTCGCTAACGTCTCATCGGGCATCGCAAAAGGAACTGTAGTTATCGGGTTAAAATAAACATTTTTTATGCCACAAGTCACCATTGATCAATGGGTTCAGCACTTACACCAAGGAGCGATCGGCAGCTTTCCCACGGATACCGTTCCGGCCCTTGCCGCCCATCCTGATTTTGCCGACCAAATCTATACGGTAAAGTCTCGGAGCGCTGAAAAACCACTTATTTTAATGGCTGGAGATTCTGAGAATCTATGGCCCTACTTAGCCTCCGATCGCAATAGTGCTATTCATTGGCAAACCATGATGGAGTCTTACTTCCCTGGTGCATTGACGTTAGTATTACCCAAACGTGATCGGACCTTGTTCAAACTTAACCCCAGTCAAACCGGAACGATCGGCGTTCGTATCCCCAAGTATGATCCAGCCCGCACCATTTTGCGCCAGACCGGACCCTTAGCAACAACGAGCGTCAATCGTTCTGGGGAACCTGCACTGTTGACCCTAGCCGACATCCGATCGCAATTTCCCAAGATTTATACGCTGTCAGATTTAGCATTAAAAGAACTAGGAAGTCTTGAGCCAGATACTCCGCCGACTACTCCACCTTTACCGTCCACCGTAATTGAATGGATTGGCCATGGCTGGATGATTTTGCGGCAGGGTGCGATCGTTTTTTCAGACGCAGAAAAAGACATGCATCGCATTTTAAATTGAGAAACCCTTCACTCTCCCCAAACCCCACAGCAGAATCCATCACACCATGTCAGAATTCTCTCTCGCCCAGCATTACCACGAGCGCACAAAGTACGATCCTGACACTATCCGAGGTAAGAACCAGACCTTGGACTGGAGCCGTCAACCTGTCCCCTTTAAGGAGTACAAAATTGGGGCAGAGTTTGATCTACGATCGTATCTAGAACCCAAGGACGAACCCCAAAGCGAAGCATTCTCCGATCCGGACGATCAATTCTGGTCTCGACTGTCGCGCTTTTTGTTCTTTAGCTATGGCATCACCGCCATGGTATCCACCGACGCACAACCCCACTATTTCCACACCTCTCCCTCTGCCGGAGGACTTTATCCCGCCGAACTTTATTTAATCTCACGGGGCACCCCAACCCTTCCCGCTGGACTCTACAATTACCAAGCTCGTCAACATTCCCTCATCCACTACTGGGAAAATGATGTCTGGACGGCATTACAGAATGCTTGTTTCTGGCACCCAGCTCTAGAAGAAACCCAACTGGCATTGGTTGTGACCACCATTTTTGAACGATCGGCTTGGCGGTATCAAGACCGTGCCTATCGCCGCGTATTGCTTGACAGTGGACATTTGCTCGGCAACATTGAACTGGCGGGTTCAATACAAGACTTGCGACCCCATTTAATTACAGGCTTTGCCGATCGATTGATGAATGATTTGTTGTATGTAGACGATGAACAAGAAGCCGCCATTGCGGTATTGCCCTTGGCCGATCTCAAACAACTCAATCACCATTTATCATTAAATCAAACCTCGATCGCCAGTGCCGCAACTTATAATTACAATCCACAAATTCCCGACGGTCAACTGCTCCAGACCCTCCATCAAGCCACCCAAATTCAAACGGGCGATCGTAAAATTGAATGGCACCGGGAGGCAACGACTGTCCGATCGGATAAATACAATTTTCCATTTTGCCTCAAAGTCGATATGCGATCGGCTCCGATTCTGTGGGGGAACAACTTGGTGGCGGCGAACTTGATTGGCTTACAGGAAACCCTAGTTCAACGCCGATCGACCCGTGGTTACAATGGCGCAGAGGTGACCTTAAATCAACTCAAAGCAGTTCTAGACTTTACCTATCATCCAGATCATTACATTGAACAAAATCTCGACCATAGTCCCGACTATTGTGCCCTTGATTTAGTAGAAACCTTCATTGCAGTTTCAGGCGTTCAGGGACTCGAAGAAGGCTGTTATTACTATGCACCTCAGGCGCAAGAGCTACGCCAAATTCGGTTCAAAAACTTTCGTCAAGAGCTTCATTTTCTTTGCTTAGGTCAAGAACTTGGGCGGGATGCCGCAGCGGTGGTATTTCATACGGCAGATTTACAGGGCGCGATCGGAAAATGGGGCGATCGCGCCTATCGATATTTACATCTAGATGCCGGACATTTGGGGCAACGAATCAACCTCGCCGCCGTTCGCTTGGGTCTTGGGGTCAGCGGGATTGCAGGATTCTTTGACGATCGGGTGAACGAAACCTTGGGTATTCCAACGGATGAAGCGGTGTTGTACATCACGACGTTAGGACGATCGCGGCGGGGTCGTTAAAGATGGTTATATCTCCGCCCTAATTCTGCTGCTGTGTACACACAACTCAATGTACGCACAACTTAATTTGTTCCTGTTAGCATTGACCCCCGATCCCCCTAGCCCCCTTGAAAAGGGGGAACAAGAACAAATCTTATTTCATAGTCCCCCTTTTTAAGGGGGATTTAGGGGGATCGGGTCTATCGGATGACCAGTTTCAGGCTTGTGTATACACAGCACCCTTGAAAAGGGGGAACAAGAACAAATCTTATTTCATAGTCCCCCTTTTCAAGGGGGATTTGGGGGGATCGGGTCTAGCTGAGGACAGGGTTCAGATTGCTGTATACCCGCTTTAACGATCGATCGCAAATCCTTTCAAGTCATCCAAATTCACAACCTCTAACGCTTTTTCATGACAGGCATCGAGCATCACCAACGGCGCAACTCCTGCCAAAAATGCCTCTTGCCATCGGGAAACACAAAGACACCACCGATCGCCCGCTTTTAAGCCTGGAAACTGATAGGCCGGAATTGGCGTAGATAAATCATTGCCGCGAGACTTGGAAAAAGCCAAAAATTCAGAAGTTACCTGGGCACAAACGGTGTGGCTGCCATGATCCATCGGACCCGTTTGACAAAAACCATCGCGATAAAACCCCGTTACAGGAGCCGTACAGCAACACCGTAACTCAGTTCCCAGAACATTCTTAGGGCGCGAACTAATCTCATTAACCATAAATTTACCTTCATTCTACTCAAAAATGATAAACCTAATTCTGCGTCCTACGAATAGAACTACTTGCCCAGTAACTTAACTAAGCCCACACCGCCCATATAGAGCGCCACCACCGCGCCCCCCAACAGACTCTGGGTCAATGGATCCGTGGATGGCGTAATCACCGCACCCAACACTGCCGCCCCAACTAAAACATAGCGCCAAGCCGATAGCATTTGCTTCGATGACACCACACCCAAAAATCCCAACAGCGCCTGCACGATCGGAATCTGAAACGCCAACCCTGTACTAAACATTAACAACAATACAAATTCAAAATATTTATCAATCGACCAAGCTTGCTCCACTACATCTTCGCCATAGGACACAAAGAAATTTAAGGCGGCGGGGATTAAGGCAAAGTAGGAGAACGCTAATCCCGCTAAAAACAAAACGCTGGATCCAAGCATCACCGGAGCAATAAACCGCTTTTCTTTTCGAGTTAGGCCTGGTGTGACATAGGCCACAATCTGATAGAGAATAAAGGGAGCCGAAAGGGTTAAGCCAGCATAGCCCGCTGTTTTAATAGAAACAAAAAAGAATTCGCCCGGTGACAATTGCAGGAACTTAACGCCTTGCGCGGGGACTTCCAACAGTTTGACGATCGGCTTAACCTGAGTGAAACAACCCGCGATACAAACCCCCACGGCACCCAAGGAATAAAAAATTCGTTGGCGCAACTCTTCTAAATGATCAAATACCGACATTTCCAAGTCATCCGAATCATCGTCTGAATCATCGTCAAACATGGAACCTTGGATTAGTTCCGAGTCATTATCGAGTGCCATAATCGCCGCATTCCGATCGGCGATCGCTGCGTCATCAATATTTGATTCCAGATTGGAAGGGGCAATCATGTCTAGTCAATCCCGATACTAGAGTTATTTTAAGCTACACCTTAGACAACCGTCATCGTTATTCCTCTCCAGCTTGAGGAATATCTTGTAAAACAAGGGCAGGATGCAGTTCGGGTTTAACTTTTTTATAGAACTGAGCAACAGTTCCATCCGGCGCAATCAGTACGGTATTGCGAATAGTGCCCATAAATTCCTTGCCCATGAATTTCTTCAGTCCATAGCTTTCATACCCCACAGACATCTCACCGTCTTCATCGATTAGAAGCTGAAACGGTAGGCTGAGTTTAGTAATGAACTTGTTGTGAGATGCGGCGTTGTCCGTACTCACACCATAGATCACCGCATTCTTAGCGGTAAATTCAGCCTGTAAATCTCGAAATCCTACGGCTTCCCGAATACAGCCGGGAGTGTTGTCGCGAGGATAGAAGTACAAAACGACCCACTTCCCCTGAAGTGATTCTAATGAAATAGAATTGCCATTTGAATCGGGCAATGTGAACCGTGGGGCAGGACTGCCGATCGTTAAGGTCATAGGAATTTCTGGGAGTTTTTACGAATTTAGGCGGTGAGATTTAGAGCCGTGAGCAGCCGATCGCAGTCGAGATGGGCCGCATACATTTCACGAACACAGTGGACCTTGACGGGTTCGTGGAGACGGACGTTGTTAAACGACTGGTCAACGATTTCGACGGTGGTTAAGGTGTCGAGATCGACGGAAAGAATCGGGACTTCCATTTCTTCGGCACGACGCAAAATTCGATCGGTCGGGGCCAAGTGCCCGGTCAAAATCAAACATTGAGTCGAAGTTTCAAGGGCCGCTAGTTGCAGATCTTCCCGATCGCCGCCTGTGACCACTGCTTTGTTGTGGCGCTTACGGAAATAACGCAATGCGGAACTGACATTCATAGCCCCAATCACTAAACTTTCGACCAACAGATCTAACCGATCGGCCCGACACAACACCTCAGCCTTGAGCTGCTGGGCGAGTTCGGCGACGGTGACACTACGTAGAAGGGTACTGCTGGGCAAAACCCCAAAGACCTGAATGCCTTTAGATTCCAGAAAGGGTTTGACTTCATCCTGAATCGAAGCCAGTTGAGACGTACTGACATCATTAAGAATCACGCCCAAGAGCCGATCGCCCAATCGCAGTTTGGCGGCCAGTAGCCCATCTAGTACCTGTATCGAATGGTAGCGCGCCACTAACAGCACCGAGGCATCGATCGCATCTGCCATTTCCACAATGGATAATCCAAACAATCGCCCATCTTCCAGGGTTCCTGCGCCCTCCAGAATAATTAAATCGCCAGATTGCTGGGCGGCTATTTGCTGGAGTTGGGTTAGGTAATCTGTTGTGTCTGCTTGGCGAAGCCGTTTACGAATGGTCTCGCCGCCGTCCAATTTTAGAACCGTGGGCAAAATTCGATCGACGGGCAGGCTCAGGGTTTCGGCTAAGAACGAGACATCCTCATCTTGAGTATCGGAACTGCTGCTATCGCCGCTGATAGGCTTACCGTAACCAATATCCAGCCCTTTGCGAGCAAGCTGATCAGTGACCCCAATAATGGCAGCAGATTTGCCACTGTAGGCTTCCAATGAGCCAATGACTAGATATTTTGCGGGCTTTGCCACGAGTATCGCTCCCGAAATTAATGATTCATTCGCCCATAACTATGGGTATTAACTACAGTATAAGGGACGACGATCGCCCCGATGAGTTGGATTGACGATCGTTTTATTAAAATTTGGATACTATAAATTTTACGGCTCATCAAAATTTACAGTCGCTCCACAGACTATCTCCGCTAATCCGGCGGTTCTGATTGGTCGATACTCACCTCGGAAATATCTGGGGGTTTTGTTGATTCACAGAGTTACCTCCATCGCCCCATCCTTTTTTCCCGGTCTACCGATTTTTCTTCCCCATTGCGACGGTTCGTTCTAGAAGGACGGGTTTTTTGCTCAAATTTTTGATAAAACGAGTACCCTTGTCTACAGATTGCACACCACTCTGGGGTTCTATGATCACTTGTCGCACTGCTTCAATTCTTCTGGGTTCACTTCTCACACCGATCGCCGCGACCCTAAGTCTAACCGGAATCGCTAACGCCGAAATCATCGCAAGACCGATCGAATTTCCAGCCGTCAGTCAATTACTCCCAGACAGTATCGTCGGTGTTGTACTCGTCAATTCCGAGCCGCAGATCTGGCAAGACCTCACCAAATTCCAAGCATTTCCCCAAGATTTCACCACTCCCGGCTGGATGTTTTCAAGTCTAGCACCCGGTCTTAACTATCACGGCGACATTGCTCCATGGGTTAGCGGACCGATGGCCAACGTGATTATGCTCAATTCAGACCAAACTAAAAACACCTACGCCACGATCGCCCCTGTCAAAGATCCCACCCAAATGCCTCGGTTTTTCGATCGAATCAAGACCAGTCGGGACAAACTCCCCACCACACGCCTCTACAATGGCACCAGTATTCTCTTCTGGGAACCAGAGAAAGTACCTAATTTCCTCTTCAAACCATCCAAATCTTCACCAGAGAAACAAGAATCCGCACAAGTTGAGGCTTCCCCAAACGCTACGAACGCTACGATGGAAATCGGTGGATTTGCTGCTGCCTACTTAAAAAGTGGGTTTGTCGTTACCTCAGCCGACCTCACCACCATCGAGCAACTGATTGATGCAGAAGACCTGCCCGATTGTCGTCGTCTCTCCAGTGTTCTCGGCTTTCAACGCATGATCTCCGACGATCGCTACTCTAAAGCCCTAGTCTCCGGCTATGCTAGCCTCGGCAACCTGATTGAAAGCAATCGACTTAATGCCCCGGACTCATTCAAAGAATTCAGCAATTTCCCACTCTTCCAAAATCAGACTCCCGAACAATTACGTCAACTGGTCAACGAGGGATCTGACGGCATCGATGGGTTTCTTTGGGCCGCCCCCGAAGGTCTTCAAGCTCAAGTCGGTATCCATTTCAAATCAGCGATCTCTGATTCACTCATTAAAACCGTCAACAGCCCCAATGCTCTGGTCTCAAGAGTTCCCGCCGTCAACTATGGCATCAGCGGCAGTACAAACCTGGCATTCTTTTGGCGTGCCGTTACTACTGTTTTAGAATCTAGCCCCGATGCTAAAAAGGGACTAAAAAGTTTCCGAGACGGCAGCCGGAGTGTCATTGGTGTAGACGATCGCGATATTTTCCCGTGGATGGATCAAGAATACATCGGGTTCGCATTCCCCAGCAAAGGCAGTCCTCTCACCCAGATTGACCCCAAACTTGCGATCGGCTTTGGTGCATTCTTCCAAACCCGCGATCGACCTGCGGCAACGGCGGCGTTAAAAAAAGTCGAAGCTGCATTAATCAAACTATCCCAAGGTGAACTTCAAGTCACAACCCGCACGATCGTCGCCACAAAGCTCACCAGTTGGGACATTCTAGCTCCGAGCAAACCGAGTAAGCCGAGCAAATCAACAAAGCTCACTCCTGGCAAGCCCGTCAGCGTCTTGGCTTATCAATGGGTCAATGACGACACTTTAGCTATCCTGAGCGGAGCCGACACCGCAACCAATCTTTTACCGAAACCCTGGCAGCCGCTCGACCAATCCACTCACTTCAAAGATGCGATCGCCCCGCTGCCCAAAGAAAACATGGGGTACGCTTACATCAATCCGCCCGCCATACTCGCCCTTGGGAATCAATTTGGTCTGACGAAACTATTGCAACCTAGGACGAATAATGACCCAGAACTAGAGTTAAGCAATGTAGTCAACAGTGTATTTAGCATCGCTGCAACCAGTGCCCTTCAGCCTAAGCAACTCACCTCTGAAGGCTATGTCAAACTGGCAACTCGCCCAATCCCAAAACTCACCGCACAAGAATTCATCGATCGCGCTAATTTGAAAACCGATACCGATGGAGATTGGGCAATTGCAAACTTTACCCGCGCCTTAAGGTTAGATCCGAGTAATGCAACCGCCTATTACGGTCGTGCGACGGCCCAGAGTACCGCGAGAAACTACTTAGGGGCAATAGAGGACTACGATCGCACTCTTGAACTTGAGCCTAAAAAAGTAGATGCCTATCTCGATCGTTCTAAATCAAAGCAACGAATCTATAACTATTTAGGATCACTTACCGATGCAGACCAAGCCATTGAGTTAACCACCACGCCTGAACTAAAAGCTGATGGTTATTACTTACGATCGGTGGCGCAGTTCAATCAAGGCAAGTACAAAGAGGCTTTGATTAATCTCAACGAATCTACCCGATTAAATCCAGACCGTAATAGTTCAAGTCTCCTCTGTTCAATCGAAGCTCGATCTGGGAATCCCGACGCATTGGAAATCTGCAATCAAGCGGTCAGTGATGGTTTGGATGTCGAAACAATGAATGACCCCTCTTCCGAACTCAGCGCACATTTGTGTCTAGCTCGCGCTCAGAAGAAAGATACTACAGCCTTCCAAGATTGCGGTAAAGCGATTACCAATGATCCAGAAAATCCGATCGTCTACGAAGTTCAAGGTCTAGCTCGATTGGCAGCAGGCGATCGGAAAGGGGCTGCTTTCTCCCTAGAAAAAGCGATCAAACTGTATACAATCCTGGGCGATCGGACGGCGATCGATCGGGTGCAAGCGACGATTAATCAGAACCAATAAAGAAGAGCGAGCGAATGTTTGCGCACACCGCTTGATCCATTTCGATCAGCATTGAAGCTCGATCCCCCTAGCCCCCTTAAAAAGGGTGAACAAGAGAAAATCTTCTAAATTTCCCAGAACCTGGTGATTTTGAATACTCTTGTTCCCCCAGAATTGGGGGCTAGGGGGTGGTTTGGCAGAGACTTTGCCTAGAATCCCAATCCCTCGTGTACACATAGCAACTTTTTAACGATCACTCAAAATAAAGGCTGCGATGGTCAAATCAACAGGGGTCGTTACTTTTAAATTCGTTTCTTCGCCCAGTACAATATGAACAGGCAACCCACATTTTTCAAACAATGCCGCATCATCGGTCACAGCCCACCCCTGCGCTTCTGCCTCGGCATGACACTTTTTTAGTAGCTCGACCTGAAACCCTTGTGGAGTTTGTGCCGCCCAAAGATTGGTCCGATCGGGAGTTTCCACAATCAACCGATTCTCGTCTACAACTTTAATCGTATCCTTCACCGAAATCGCCGCAATTAACCCATCGAAAGTGTTCAGCGCCGCCGCACACCGATCGAACAAATCAGCCGTCGCCAGGCATCGTGCCCCATCATGAATCAACACCTGAGACGCATCATTCGGCAATGCCTTTAGACCGTTGTATACCGAGGCTTGACGGGTGTCACCGCCTGCCACCAATGCAACAGGTTTAGTGAGTGTCAGGGAATCAACAATGGTCTGAAACGCGTCAAAGTCATGGGGCTGTCCCACAATTCCAATCCACCGAACACTCTTCGATCGTTCTGCAATCAGTAGGGTCCAAGCCAAAATAGAACGACCATTCACCAGCAGTAACATTTTGTTCCGATCGCTCTCCATGCGCCGTCCCGAACCTGCTGACGGAATCAATAAATGCACAACCCCAACCCCTTTAAGTCAATCTTTCAGCTTAGTATTTTTAATTCAAACTATGGATGACCTGGGACTCGAACCCAGAACCAGCGGATTAAGAGTCCGATGCGCTACCGATTGCGCCAGTCATCCGCGCTTTTAAGCCTTTTCTATAATCACAGATAATCCCTCCCATAGCAAGGGGAATTCAGAAAATAATTCTTTTCCCCTCCCTTAATTTGACCTTAGAGGTTCGCGATCGGAATCTTTGGCAATTCCTCTGCGGGCACAAACCCAAACACGCGGGAATAAAAATAAAACTCCCCATCGATCGATCGTCGGATATTTTCCGCCTTTCGGAAGCCATGCTGCTCTCCCTCAAACAACAGATAAGCTACGGGCAAGCCCTTCTCCTTCAACGCATTCACCATTAATTCAGCTTGATTCGGGGGAACAATTTTATCTTCATCACCCTGGAAAAAAATAATGGGGCAAGACAATTGATCGATCGCATTAATCGGCGATCGGCTCCGATAAACATCAGCCTGAGCCGGATAGGTGCCCACCAAACTGTCCATATACCGCGATTCAAATTTGTGGGTATCTTCTGCCAACACCGTCAAATCACTTACGCCGTAATAGCTCGCCCCCGCTTTAAAAACATCCGTAAACGCCAGCGCCGCCAAGGTTGTGTAGCCTCCCGCACTGCTGCCATTAATCACTAATCGATCGCCATCCACGCGCCCCTGACCCACCAAATAGTTCGCACCATTTGCACAATCAGCCACATCTACAATGCCCCAATTGCCATCAAGCCGCTGACGGTAGGCTCGACCGTACCCGGTACTGCCGCCATAGTTCACATCCAGAATCCCAAAGCCCCGACTCGTCCAATATTGCACCCGCAGATTAAAGGAAGCTTCCGTCGCAGCGGTCGGACCGCCATGGCTTTTTACCAACAGCGGAGGTCGCTCGGTGGGGTCCGCTTCAAAATCACCATTGGTCGGCGGATAGTAGAATCCATGGGCGGTTAATCCATGGGTCGTCGGGAATTCTACTGGCTCTGGAATCGACAAATAGCTTGGGTCCACTGACAGCGTACTGGCCTGACGAACCACCGTAATCGCCCGCGTCTCCAAATCCATCGTGACCAGTGCCGTGGGCTGAGTTGCCGATCCGCCTTGGAAGGCTAGGGTCCGATCGCTCACCCGCAGGCCAGAAATTGAACTGTAGGGCGTGGGAATCTCAACCAGTTCTAGAGTGTTGAGATTGAGGCTAGCTAGCTTTTGAAGACCGTTTTCGCTATAGGTCGCAATGAGTTCGTTGGCATTACGCAGCCCATAGTTGGACATGCCAAAAACCCATTGGGGTTGCCCAAATTCAGCATCTTTGGAGCAAATGGCTTCGATTTCACCGGGATGACTTGGATTATCTGACAAGTTTGCCGGATGCCAGCGGTAAAGATTCCACCAGCCCGTCCGATCGCTGACAAAATATAGTTTTCCGTCATCAGCCCACAGCGGCTGAAAAATTGATTCGGTGGCGCTACCTGCAATTAGATTAGGCGCTGCGATCGTGCCCTCATCATCGATCGCCGCCATCCACAATTCTGTCCCTTCCCACGGCATTCTCGGATGGTCCCAAGTCAGCCACACTAACCATTTTCCATCTGGGCTTAAAGCCGGGGACGCATAAAAATCATGACCCGTCGCGAGAACAATTTGCGGGGCATTGGCGTTTTTAAGGTCGATCGCCACCAGTTCGTTTTTGGGTTCGTGAGCCTCAGTATTGGTGTGATCTTCGCGAATAGTGATTAATCGATCGCGGCCCGCATCCAAAATAAAATCAGCATAGCGATAGGATCTTTCGATCGTAATTGCCGTTGGCTCCTCGTCTGGCGTAATTTTGTAAATACGTTGATCGAGATAATTGACGGCATACACCTGATTTTCGATCGCCAGAAATGCCCCACCACCATATTCATGCACTCTGGTCCGCACATTGAATGGTGCCGTCGTCAGTTCAGAAATTAAGTCAGGAGTTGAAAGAATTGACTGACATAGGGCATTGCGTCCGGCTTCCGTGGGTCTAGATTCCGTCCAAAGTAACCGATCGCCGTCCAGCAGTAGCGGTCCAAGCCCAATGCTTCCCGCCACAATCAGTTCAGATGTGATCGGCGATCGCCAAGTGCCAAAGGGAGCCACTGTCTTTGTCACTGCTTTTGTCACTGCCACTGCCATAGGGTTAGAATCCAGACTATTCGATGGGTTATAATTTTCCCTATGGTACGGTATTCCACGGGTTATAATGCACACCCGGAATCGCTAGATTTAGTCGTTTTAAGAGTTTTTGTTATGTCTGTTTATATCGGTAATTTGTCTTACACCGTTACGAGTGACGAATTAACTCAGGTGTTTAACCAGTACGGCGTGGTCAAACGGGTTCAGCTTCCAATGGATCGCGAAACAGGACAGGCTCGAGGGTTTGCTTTTGTGGAAATGGAATCTGATGAGCAGGAAGATAAAGCGATCGAAGAGCTGAACGAAGCTGAATGGATGGGTCGTGAACTGCGAGCCAGTAAAGCTAAACCCAAGGAGGCAACTACGCCCGTTATGAACCCTGGTGCTCGCCCGGTAAAGCCTGCCGATCGTCCTGCGACGGATCGTCCGGCTCGAAATTGGGTCGATCGGAGTGATGGCTGGTCCGATCGTGGCAATGATGGTGGCAGCTTCCAGCGACGTTAGAATAGGTTGAATAAGATGTGCGGGTTTAGACATCATGCGGGCTAGAGTCAGCGATAGCATTTTGTATATTCACAAAGACGATGTGCCGCCTTTTAAAAAGGGCGGTTCTATTGTGCGTAATAGTTATTTTTGGGCGATGAATTCCATATCATGTCGGGCGTACCGAGAAAAAGATTGGGAATTCGAGTCGGAGGTTTGGTTTGCTTTGGCTAGAATGTTGAATTCATTCACGGAGTCTGGATATTTAGGGTTGCGAGAAACTCAGCTTGAGTTTGAACCCGATGATGAAATTCCTGAACTATTACGATCGGCTTCGACTTGGTTGTAGGAAAGGGTAGTGTCTAATCGGTAAGGATGGATGCAATCCCATTCACAGGGATCTTTCAGGAATAGGGATTAAATAAGTCGTAAAGTTTATTTGATTTTTTCGTTGTGCTTGGGGCACGGCGAGCCATGCCCCTACGAGTCTTGGAACCCGGATCTGTAGGGACACGGCTTGCCGTGTCCTAAACCCAACGAGGTGATTTTTACTTGTCTTGTCTCGTTTTCCCTAGAGCCTGCCGTTAAAATGCACTTTTAAATTGGAACTGCTGAGATTAAGACGCTGCTCCAACCGCCTCGATCGCCGCCTCTAATGCGATCGCCACATGGGTCCAGTGCGTTCCACCTTGGCAAAACACCGTGTAGGGTTCCCGCAATGGGCCATCTGCCGAAAATTCCGAAGTGCTGCCATCGATGAAGGTGCCGCCTGCCATCACTAGCTCACTCTCGTAACCGTGCATTCCTGACGGGACGGGTTCAAGATAGGAACCGATCGGCGACCATTGCTGCACCGCTTTACAGAAGGCGATCACTTTTTTAGCCTCGCCCAGTTTGACGGCTTGAATCACATCCCGCCGAGCCTCAAATGGCCCAGGCTTAACGGGATATCCGATCTTGTCAAAAACATAGGCCGTCAAGTGATTTCCCTTCATCGCCTCACCCACCATCTGTGGTGCTAAAAACAACCCCTGATATAGCAATCGATTCTGGTCAAACGTCGCTCCCCCATAGCTTCCGATGCCGGGAGCCGTTAGACGACAACAGGCTTTTTCCACCAAATCAGCCCGCCCCGCCACATAGCCGCCCGCCGTTACAATAGTCCCCCCCGGATTTTTAATCAGAGACCCCGCCATCAAGTCCGCGCCCACCATTGTCGGCTCTTGGCGCTCTATGAATTCTCCGTAACAATTATCTACAAAGCACACCGTATCCGGGTTCTGGGCATGTACAATTCTACAAATTTCTTCAATTTCCGCAATAGACAAGCTCGATCGCCACGCATAACCGCACGATCGTTGGATCGTCACCATCTTAGTTTCCGGTCTCACAGCGGTTTTCAGCGCCTCCCAATCTATTTTCCCGTCAGACGTTAGCTCTAATTGGCGATAGGTAATGCCAAACTCCGCGAGCGAGCCTTGACCTGTTCCTCTTGTCCCGATCACTTCTTCTAACGTGTCATAAGGCGCACCCACGACGGAGAGTAGCTCATCACTAGGTCGCAAGATTCCGTAAAAGCAAGAGGCGATCGCATGGGTTCCCGAGACAAACTGGACTCGGACCGCTGCAGACTCTGCTCCGACGATTTCTGAGAAAACCTTGTCTAAGATTTCACGTCCCAAATCGCCATGTCCGTAGCCTGAAACCCCTGCAAAATGATGGGTTCCGACGCGATGGGTGCGGAAAGCCGTCAAAACTCTTTGAAGATTATGCTTGACCTGCGCATCGATTTCGTAAAAAATCTGTAACAATGCTTCTTCTGCTTGC
>JAYVUU010000150.1:0-2640 GCA_043787635.1 Synechococcales cyanobacterium
ATAGATTGGAGAAGGGGACTGAAGTCCCACGAGTCGCTTACATCCCAGCTCTAAAGAGACAGGGTTTTCCGCTTTCCGGGTTTCTTTTATAAAGTGAAATAACTAAACTCTTGGCACGCGGGTGTTTGGGGAACCTTGAGTGCGACGGAGAGCCTCGACAGCAGGCATAAAACGCTCTAGGGGAACTGCAATGTTATGAGTCGTTACCCCATTTAGTCTGCGTTCTCCAGCATGTAGCGATTGCATCTGACGTGTTGTATTGTGCATGCCTGTGCCTGAAGAACCACCCGTACTATCGCAATTGTGCAAGACAGCACCGGAGTTCATCATCTGGAGTAAACAACTCATGTGTGCGCTGGGAACATTGCCATTTTGAATATCTCCTGAGTAGCCAATGAGATTGGTCCTCTGTCCCATAACAGTCGCGCCAGCATTATTCACACTGTTAAAGTACCCAAGGTTTCCAAACCAACCAGTCCGTTGTGTGAAGTTGCTGTCACTGAATCGGATGACAGCCCAATCAGTCGCATAATCCCCCAAGGTAGTAGGAATCGAGTCTCGCCCAGTCCAGAAGGTCTGAACATTTGATGCCGCGTATACAGTAGTACCATGCTTAACAGCAAAAGCTTTGATCTGCATTGGTCGGCGACCTTGTTTGTCCAGTAAGCAATGGGTATTGGTCAGTCCAATATTCGGCCCAATGGCTGTGAACGTACAGATATAGTACAGACCATCTCCTTTCCGTACTTCCAACTGCCCCACTGCATGACGATTATTCTGAAGCATCCATGAGTAAGAGGGTCGAGACCGATCATCTGAACCGATTACGCCAGCAATCGCAGTTTGAGTGTGAGAAATCAGTAGACCAGCCGCTGAAACAAACAGACCCAGGAAAGAAAGCGAACGAAGATTTATTGTGCTTAGCATCGGTAAAAACCAGTCTACGACTAAAAATTATTAAAACATGCCACCAGAGACTTAAAAGTTTTTTGCTTTCCAAGCTCTACACCTATCGTTGCAGAAAGACAAAATATTTACATCAGTAAAAATTTATAAAGAATTGGTGAAGTTGCCTGACTTAGACTGGTGGAGTTACGCACTCTCCAGAAAAGATCCACGTGATTCGGAAACTCTATCTATGAATACCTACTAAACCAGTTACTTTTCTCAGTAATTTCTAGTAATTTAGCTAAGTCGGCGGGAATCCCCACTCCCTCAAGTGCAGCCAATAAAATTTACCGCATTATCTATCCTGGGTCAAAATACAAAAATACCAGTCATCGCAAAATGCCCTTGGAGGCAATATTAAGATCAAAAAAGTAGAGAATAAGCCTACTTCTCAGACTGTTGCTTATGAATTGGGATGCCTACACCACACTGCCTGTGGATACTTCACGTTTTGGTCCAACGTCTCTACTCAATTTCCTCTTTAGATTTGAGCTAACTTCAGACGTTTTCTCGGGGGACACCGATCGGCTAGGAACCGTTCAGACTATCTCTAAGTTGGAAATCCTGCACCCGATCGCGCATCATTTTGTTAACCCTGTAACTCAGCCAATTTCGCCAACACTTCGCGGCTATGAACACTTGGATTTACTCCCAGAAAAGTCGATCGTAATATGCCTTCTGGGTCAACAATAAACGTATGGCGTGATGACACAACACCCAACCAAGATCCGTATGCCTTACTCACCGAACCATCCTCATCTGCCAACAAGGGAAACTTCAAGCCTTCCGAATCGCAAAACTCCGCGTGGGAATCCACCGAATCTGCACTGATGCCAATGACTTCTGTATTGCGATCGTGGTACTTCTGCAAATCCTTCTGAAAGCGCTGTGCTTCCAACGTACAGCCCGACGTGAAATCCTTAGGATAGAAATAAGCCACTAACCATTTCCCCTGATAATCCGAGAGGCTAACTTTGCCCTGACCCGTATTCGTCGGCAATGTAAATGCAGGCGCAGGTTGATCTAACGGTGGAAGCTTGCCTCCCATCGCCAGAGCGGGCTGACTTAAGCACAACAAAAGACCGATCGCAATTATTGTTGCAACCGATCGGTCAAGGGTTTGACGAATAAGATTGAGGATGGATGGAGTAGAAGTCATAGTGGCTTACTCAAGCTAGACTGAAGGTGAATTTCTACTTCACATTTTGTCATAAAGTGTTGAACCTCACAGGACCGAATTTCAAGGTTTTAGATCTGTGGGCGCTAGAATGATCACCCTAGGAAGGATTTAGAAATTTTAAGGAGTCACCATGCCTACGTTGGGAGTCAACATCGACCACGTTGCCACCATTCGCCAAGCTCGCCGGACTGTTGAGCCAGATCCGATCGCGGCGGCAGTGTTGGCCGAGTTAGCGGGTGCGGAGGGGATTACGGTGCATCTACGGGAGGACCGTCGCCACATGCAGGACCGAGACGTGCGGCTGTTGCGGGAGACGGTTCGGACCCATCTCAATCTAGAAATGGCGGCGACAGATGAGATGGTGAAAATTGCTCTAGAAATCAAACCTGACTATGTAACGCTTGTGCCGGAGCGGCGAGAAGAAGTGACGACGGAGGGCGGGTTGGACATTGCGGGACCGATCGACCGAATGACGGAAGTGGTGGACAAACTGCAATCGGCGGGCATTCCGG
>JAYVUU010000151.1:0-12839 GCA_043787635.1 Synechococcales cyanobacterium
ATAGATTGGAGAAGGGGACTGAAGTCCCACGAGTCGCTTACATCCCAGCTCTAAAGAGACAGGGTTTTCCGCTTTCCGGGTTTCTTTTATAAAGTGAAAGCAACAAAAAGCTGCTTAGGCTGTGACCTGAGCGCTGCTGACCTGAGTGGTGCCGACCTGAACGCTGCCAACTTGAGCCTGACAATACCCCGTGAACAAAGTGGAACCAGTACACTCATTCCGCCTTTGGATTAAGTTGACAATACCAATCTAAGCAATGCGTAAAGCGATCGGACCTCTGATAAATTAGTCCGATCGCGTTTTCCTTGATTCAGTTGACAGCGAAAATCACCAGAACGAAGGCTGGTGACGAATCAGATTCAAGAACTCCTCACGGGTCCGCAAATCTTCTTGGAAGCAGCCCACCATAGAACTCGTTACCGTCCAAGAACCGGGCTTCTGAACGCCGCGCATCACCATACACATGTGCGACGCTTCCAAAACCACCGCAACCCCACGAGGCTGGAGCGCTTCTTGTAATGCTTTAGCCACTTGGCTCGTCAACCGCTCTTGGACCTGCATCCGCCGAGCATACATGTCCACAATCCGGGCTAGCTTGCTCAAGCCCACAACTTTTTGATTCGGAATATAAGCGACGTGCGCCCGTCCCATGAAGGGCAACATGTGGTGCTCGCACATACTGAAAAAATTAATATCGCGAACTAGCACCATCTCATTATGGCCTTCGTCAAAAATTGCTCCATTTAGCAACTCTTCCAGAGATTGAGAATAGCCACCCGTCAAATATTGCATTGACTTAGCCACGCGCTTTGGAGTCTTCAACAGACCCTCACGATCGGGATCTTCCCCAACCCCAATAATCATTTCGCGCACCGCCGCTTCCATGGATGCAAAATAATCAGCACCGCCATCGGCCCGGTTTGCATTACGCATTAGTTCGGTCTCTAAAGAAGAATTTAGAGCAGAATCATTCACAAGAGTCATGAGTTAAGTCCTTAAGAGTTGAAAATGAAAAACGTTAAATTGGAAATACTTAGAACGTTCCGCCCGTTGGCAGCAAGATCATTTCTTCAATGGTCGCACCCTGAGGCATTTGAGCCGCGTATAAAATCGAGGCCGCCACAACCTCAGGGGTAAGCATGGCGCTCCGATCGAAATCAGCTTGAACGGTGTCTGTATCCCATAGCTCAGTGTTAACCGAACCTGGAGACATAGAAATCGCCCGAATGCCATAGCTACGTTCTTCTGCGGCCAGAGTTTTGGTCAAGGCTAAAAGGCCAAACTTACTGACGCAATACAGTCCCCAATTGGGAAAGGTTTGATGGGCCGCAACAGAAGATAGATTGATGATAGTTCCGAACTTCTGCGATCGTAGCTTGGGTAACACCGCTTGAATCACCTGAAAAACGCTAGTCACATTCAGATCAATCACCCGCTGCCAGTCTGCTAAGGGCGTTTCTAGCAAACCATTGGTGTACCCCATTCCCGCATTGTTAATCACAATATCAAGCCGGGGTAACGTCTCAACAAGGGCGCTAATCTTGTCGTGAACCTGTGATAGATCCGATAAGTCAACGATGAAAACCGCCACCTCAACCCCAAATGATCGGGTCTGGAGCGCTACTTCATCCAGCTTCTGCTGATTTCGTCCTACTAAAACCAGGTTAATTCCAGCCTTAGCAAACGCGATCGCCGTCGCCTTGCCAATACCACTACTCGCCCCAGTAATCAAGGCGCACTGTGTTTGAGTCAAAGTCATACTCTCGCAACGAACTAATGATTTAAAATCTAGACCCGATCGCTGCGTCACTGTTGATGAATCACTAGACCACGTTGCTAGGAATGGACTCTAGGATTTCACCTCAGCAGAGGGCGATCGGGTGAACAGAATGTGTAAACAAATGTTACAGAATTGCATTGTAGCACTACAGACCGCATTTCCATCAGAGCAACTGCCCTAAAGTCGAAAGCGTTTAACCCAAGCTCTCAGAGAATTTGCCGATATTCCGAAACTTGCTGTATCGGAGATTACGGCGCTCCTGACTAGTCATGCTGTCGAGATGGACTAGGTTGGCAAGAATGGCGGCTTTGACTTGCTCGGTGGCCAATACGGGATCGGCATGGGCCGCTCCCGTGGGTTCGGTGATCACCTCATCAATAATACCTAATCCCATCAGATCTTCAGATGTTATTTTTAAGGCCTCTGCGGCTTTTGACGACTTCCCGGCATCGCGCCATAGGATAGCAGCACAGGCTTCTGGAGGGGCAACGCTGTAGACGGAATGTTCCATCATCATCAACCAATCGCCCACACCAATCCCCAAAGCACCACCGGATCCACCTTCGCCCACGACCGTGCAAATAATCGGCACATCAAACTTGAACATTTCTCGCAGGTTAAAGGCGATCGCCTCTCCTTGACCATACTCCTCGGCCTCAATGCCAGCCCAAGCCGCCGGGGTGTCGATAAAGGTGAGAATCGGCATTCCAAACCGATTGGCGTGTTCCATCAATCGAATCGCCTTGCGGTAGCCACTGGGCGAGGCTTGACCAAAATTTCGTTGAATATTGTCCTTAGTATTTCGGCCCTTTTGCTGCCCTAACATTACAACCGCACGACCCTCAATTCGGCCTACACCGCCCACCATGGCCAAGTCATCAAACCCAGCCCGATCGCCATGCATTTCCAGCCAGTCGTCGCTAATGGCTTGAATGTAATCCAATGTGGTCGGACGGCGAGGATGTCTGGCTACTTGCAGGCGCTGCTGAGGTGTTAGGCTACTAAAGATTTCCTTCCGGAGCTGACAGGCTCGTTCTTCTAGCTGTAAGATTTGCCCCGCCACATCCACTTCGGTTTCAGCGGCAAGATCTCGCACTTGCTTGATTTGCTCTTCAAGCTCAGCAAGGGGTTTTTCAAAATCAAGGAGAATCGGTTTACGATCGGTCGTAGGCATGGCAAAGGGAAAATTTAAGGCGGAATCTTGGTCCCACCAATTACCATTGATAAGCATAGAGCTTAATGGGTTGACTGCTGATAATCACGCTGGACGAACCCAAAATTCCCTACACTGCCCATTATATTCCTCGTAGATTTAACTCTCCACGGTGTCCTCTTTTGAACTACTTAGTCCAGCTACCCCAATCTAACCCCGTCCCTAACGTTGTGTTTGACTCTATTGAATCTGCTTTAGCTGACCTGAAAATTGGCAAATCTGTTGTTGTTGTCGATGACGAAAATCGTGAGAACGAAGGCGATCTGATCTGTGCGGCGCAGTTTGCCACTGCTGATATGGTTAATTTTATGGCGGTGGAGGCACGCGGGTTGATTTGCCTTGCCATGACGGGCGATCGGTTGGATGCGTTGGATTTGCCGTTGATGGTCCGTGAAAATACGGATAGTAATCAAACTGCCTTCACCGTCAGCATTGATGCATCCCCCGAAGTAGGAGTGACGACCGGAATTTCGGCGGACGATCGTTCCCGCACCATTCAAGTCAGCATTGACCCAAAAACCAAACCGAATGATTTACGTCGTCCTGGTCATATTTTTCCGTTGCGCGCACGGGATGGCGGGGTGCTAAAGCGGGCGGGTCACACCGAAGCAGCTGTAGATTTATCCCGACTCGCGGGGTTGTATCCAGCGGGCGTAATTTGTGAAATTCAAAATCCTGATGGCTCGATGTCACGATTGCCCGATCTGATTATCTATGCCAAAGCCAAAAATCTGAAGCTGATTAGTATTGCAGATTTGATTAGCTATCGTTTACGACATGAACGGTTTGTCCAGCGCGAAACTGTGGCAAATCTACCGTCCCAATATGGTCAATTCCAAATCTATGGCTATCGAAATTCCTTAGATAATACGGAACATGTGGCGATCGTCAAGGGGAACCTTGAACAATTTGCTGATTCTGCGGTGATGGTCCGGGTTCATTCTGAATGTCTAACGGGCGATGCTTTAGGTTCTTTGCGGTGTGACTGTCAAATGCAGCTCCAAACCGCGATGAAAATGATTGAACTAGAAGGTCAGGGCGTGATTGTTTATCTACGTCAGGAAGGGCGTGGAATTGGTTTGATCAATAAGCTACGAGCGTACTCGTTGCAGGATATTGGTTTAGACACTGTTGAAGCGAACGAGCGGCTGGGGTTTCCGGCGGATCTGCGGGATTATGGCGTAGGCGCACAGATTTTGAATGATCTGGGGATTAGTAAGCTGCGGTTGATCACCAATAATCCTCGCAAGATTGCAGGGTTGAAGGGCTATGGGCTTGAGATGGTCGATCGGGTACCGTTGTTAATTGAGGCGACGGATTACAATGCCAGCTATCTCGCGACTAAAGCGGAGAAAATGGGGCATTATATTGGTCAATAATTACAGGCTCAGATTGACCGCCGATCGTTGAACATGGCAGACGTACGATCGACCTTAGAAGGACCATTAGAAACCCAATTGGTCTACAACTTTGAACCAGCTACTGCCTAGAAAAAGTCATGCGCCCAAGGCTCAAACCCCAAATCTGTAGGGACATGGCTTGCCGTGTCCTAAACCCAACGCAAAGATTTTAAATATTCAAAGTCTTAATTAAATAGACTGCTCTCATTAAATCCTCTCTCCTAACTCAATTGCAACACAGGAGATTCATCAGGAGCTTGACGATCGGAAATAACCACATCCAAAGGCTGACTTTCGTACACATTCAAATCAAACCAGAACGTCGTTCCAACTCCCACTTCACTAATCAAATTCACCTTACTGCGATGTTTTTCTTGGATGATATTGCGAACAATGGATAGCCCAAGCCCCGTACCTTCTAGAGTATGAACCTGATTCTCGACGCGGAAAAAACGTTCAAAAATATTAGCCTGAGCGTCGGGTTCAATGCCAATTCCTGTATCCGAAATCTCTATTCTCACCAGCTTTGCATTGTTTTCCAAATCATGTTCATCCGTCAGATAGGTCCGAATCGCAATTCGTCCGCCGGACTTCGTGAACTTCATGGCGTTACCCACCAAGTTTGCCAAGACTTGCACAATCAGATCATAATTCCCAGTCACTATGGGTAAGTCGGCTTCAATGTCCTGAACCAATTCAATATTTTTATCCTTCGCATTCAATTGATAAGTCCGAAGCGTTTGTTCAACAGCCGGACTGAGGTCCAAGGGATCCAGCGTATAAGTTCGAGACGATTCAAGCCGGGTTAGATCTAAGACATCATTGACCAGTCGAGTCAGCCGATCGGTTTCACGGTTTGCGGTTTCGAGAAATTCCTGCCGTTGCGCGGGTTCAAGCTCATCACCATATTCATACAACGTTTCAATGAATGATTTGATATTGAACAATGGCGTTCTCAATTCATGGGAAACATTGCTAATAAATTGACTTTTAGCCGCATTTAACTCGGTTTCACGAGTGATGTCCTGCACCGTCATGGCAATGCCTCGAAGGTTTTCTTTGGTGCCATCAAGGACCGTATTCAACAAAATCCGAATGGTGCAATAAATCGGCTCCGGTAGCGTAATGGTGAACTCAGCACCCTCTTTAAGTTCCCCACGCACTATTTGATATAACGGGCGAGTGAGTTCGGATTGGACCGCACTGGGTAAGGCATATAAAGCATTTTCACCTTCGATCGACCCATCCCATCCAAAAATTCGCTTGGCGGTAGAATTAGCCAGCAAGATCTGAAAATCGGTGTCTAGCAAAATCGCGCCATCTGCGATCGTAGACACTAGGGTTTCGAGTTTGGCTTTTTCGGAGGTTAGTTCATCAATATTTTGTTCTTGATACCGTTCAAGCCGCTCGGCCATTTCATTGAAGCTAGACATTAGCCCAAGGAATTCCCCACCCAAGGGTAAATCAACCCGCTGCTGAAAGTTCCCTTTTGCAATATTTTTCACCCCATTCAGCAATTCACGAATCGGTTTTGTAATGGTTAAGGCATTGAATACTGCACCCAAAATCACCATGGCCCAAATCGATACAAATACAGCGGTCGTCACATCACGGGTCAGGTTTGACGATGCGATCGTGGCAGGGTTTGGATTAGTGCCGATCGCCAAAACACCCAGATATTTTCCTTCGTAGAGCAGTGGCACAAACACGTCAGTCACTTCACCATCAGGCGTAAGATGTTGCCGAACCATGGGTAAATCCATGCGCTCAGAAAAATTTTCGGGAAGCTGAATCCGGCGTTTGATGATCAGAGAGTTTTGGACTTCGACATCGCTAAAGGGGATTCCGAAATAGATTTCGCCTTGAGGATTGGCATAAATCATGTAACGAACACTGGCGGTACTGCTATAAAAACGCTGGGAAAAACTCGCCAGTTCGCTTTTTTTGTCTTCCCCAACCAAGGGCGCAACATTGGCCGCCAGCAACAAGCCTAAGTCACTGCCAAACCGAGTATCGTTCACCTGTGCATCAGATTGAATGGTGTCAACGGCCCAAAACGTCAAACCGCTCATCACCAGTGAGACTACAAGGGTCGCGATCGCCATTAACTTGGTCTGAAGTGTAAAGTCAGACCACCACCGGACCAAAATATCTCGAACGGTTAGGAGAGGCGACAACACAACAATATCTATCCTTGTACGAGCTTCATCCATCATACCCTTGTACACTCAACTCGGTTAGGGTTTAGCGGGGGGAGTTTCCGCAGGCAGTGCGTCAGGTTTTGTCTCCGTTGGTTTGTCGTTGGGCTTTTCTGTCGGTTGCGAATCATTGGGTTTAACGCCAGCCGCTGCCGGACTTGGACTCGCGATCGGACCTGCGGCTAAGCGACTAATTTGATCCTTAACCTCAGGCGGTGCAACGCTTAAAGCTTTATCAAAGAATCCCTTCGCCTCATCTTTTTTGCCTTGCTCCTGCAACGTCAGCGCCTTGCCAAGATACGCCTGGAAATCTCCAGGCTTTGCCTTAATCGCCGAATCAAAGACGCGAACCGCCTCATCAAATCGCTTCTGATTCGCAAAGGTCCGACCCAGCAATACTTCGATAGCTGTTGTATCGACAGCCCCCGGAGTGGCTTGGTTTGCCTTTGGTGCATCCCGCAACGTGTCTTGCAGCAACCCGATCGCGGCTTCAGGGCGGGCTTGTTTAACTAAAAGTTGGGACAATTCGCTCAAAATCTTCAAATCAGCAGGTTTCAGCTTGAGCGCCTCTCGATACACCTGAATCGCGCCTTCATCATCTTTTAAATACTGCTTGGTTCGGGCCAACAGTACCGCATAGTCAGGAACCGTTGGATTCAGCTTAACCAATTTTTCCAAGGGTTCAACGGTCCCCTTAATATCATTCAGCCCACGTTTTGCGTCCACAATTCCCCGCAACGCATTGGGATTCTCCGGCTCTCGCTGAAGCACAGACTCATAGCCCCGTACTTGGTCTTCAAACTGCTTCCGTTGAACATCCGGTGACGGAGAGTTGACTGAGACCGGCGCATTTTGCGGCGCATTTAGGTAGGGAAGAACCGAAACGCCTAGTAGTGCAACAGCAGAAAACGCTAGGACAATTCTGGGGAGCCATCGGTTGCGCTTTGTTTCTTCTGCCATGACAAAATCTCTGGGGTCAACTGCCCAGCGATTGTACCGCAAAGTACAGAATCCGACCGAATGAGAACGATCGGATTTTCCGCGCTAATGGCTCAGTATTAGCTCAAGACAGGGCTTTGCATTCTACTGACCACAAGAGGTTCCGCAGTGGTTTGTAGCTGCGGTTTTGGTTGGACTTCGCATATTTCGATATGGTTCAACAATGTCGAAACAAAGGCAAAGAGCAAAAATGGCAGAGATAACACCAAAATCAACCCCACGACCCCTAGTGCAAACACCGGACGGCTTGCCCCCATTAATCCCATTGCTGTGGCTAGGCTGATAAAAATAACGAGTAACCAAACAATGATTTGACCATACACATCCCCAAAGGACAGCGTACAGATTAGTTTGTATCGACGCAGAACATCTAAACTTTTGATAGGGCTATTCATAAAAACCTCAAAATTCGATTCAACAATTAGATGGTTATTGATCGGTAATGATTTAGCTTAAGAGATTTGTGTGGATTTGTAGGTTTCCTCAATCTTTGTGCAGCATTCTTAATGCTTTGAAACATACGTGAAGACAGACTAGGGATGAAGCCGATCGTTTAAAGCCGTTAACCGATCGCACAGCAGCGCATAAAAGCCATCACTGTCCACAGAACAAACCACCTCCACATTCGGCACCCGACCGGATGCCCCATACCAATCCACAATAGTCCGCCCGATCGTCACTTCGCTATGAATTTCTACCTCGACAAAACACCTGCGTGTTTCAAACAGGGTTGGATTAACCAAGTAAGCAATCACACAAGGATCATGGAGCGGTGGTCCCTCGAAGCCATAGTGCTGAATATCGTGATGGCTATAGTCCTTTAGAAGCGTCGCAACCAATGGACCGATCGAGTCTCCAATTTGTCGTAGTTTTGCCAATCGGTTGGGAGTTGCGATCGTCTGATGCGTCACATCTAAGCCCATCATCACGATCGGCACCCCCGAAGTCATGACTATTTGCGCGGCATGGGGGTCGCAATAGATATTAAATTCTGCTGAGGGCGTGACATTTCCGTGAGTCGTTGCACCGCCCATCATCACCACCCGCGCAATTTTTTCGATAATTTCTGGAGATTTTACTAATGCGATCGCCAAATTGGTCAACGGTCCCAGCGTCGCAATTTCCATCGGGTGTAGCGAGTTCAACAGCGTTTCAATCAAAAAATCTACGCCATGTTGCGCTTGCAGTTCAATCGTTGGTTCCGGTAAATCTACTTGGCCCAATCCGGTAGCCCC
Source organism: Synechococcales cyanobacterium (assembly GCA_043787635.1). GTDB lineage: Bacteria > Cyanobacteriota > Cyanobacteriia > Leptolyngbyales > Leptolyngbyaceae > JAAFJU01. The sequence goes on from JAYVUU010000151.1 coordinate 8,826, forward strand.
GTGAATATATTCAGCGGTAACGAGCGATCGTAGGATCGGACGACCACACCCCGCAAACACGGGCACATTCAACACTTGAGCGAATTGACAAACCTTGCGCGCATTGGTTTGGGTATGAACTAAAGGCACATTTCCGCCGACAGTCGTGATGCCCCGCAGATGTAGCTCAGGTGAGGCAAATGCTAAGAGGAGCGCGATCGCATCATCAACACCCGGATCGCAGTCAATCAGAAGGTCCATATCAAAAGCATTAAACTGGGTCATTTGACCTTAGGATAAGTTTCTCTCGGTTCCACTATCGACAAGTCGGAATTTTTCAATCATGGCATCAGAAGCGATCGAAATCCTCACCCCTGAAGAATCCCGCCGCACCATTACCCGCCTCGCCTCTCAAATTGTCGAGCGAGCAGGCGATTTATCCACATTAGTCCTAATCGGCATTCATAGCTGCGGTGTTCCCCTCGCCAAGCGCCTAGCAGGTCAAATTCAGCACCTTGAAGGCATTGCTATTCCATTTGGCTCACTGGACATCACATTTTACCGTGATGATCTCGATCGCATCGGTGCCCGCACGCCCGAAAAAACGAATTTGCCCTTTGACTTAGCGGGCAAACAGGTTGTACTAGTCGATGATGTGATCTACAAAGGGCGGACGGTGCGAGCGGCTCTTGATGCCATGAACGATTACGGTAGACCCAGCATAATCAGACTGGCGGTTCTCATCGATCGCGGCCATCGAGAAGTGCCGATTCAGCCGGATTTTATTGGGAAAGTTTTACCGACTTCCAAAGAAGAAATTGTTAGGGTTTATCTATCTGAAATGCACGGACGCGATGGTGTGGAAATTCTGAAAGGCTAGACGTTCTTTATTTCGTGCCAAAAAGCAATTTTATTAAGGAGAACTCCGAATGTCGCTAGAGCTTGGGAAAATTGCTGAGGATCAGACCCAAAATCGGAAAGCCGATCATCTCAAAGTATGCCTAGAAGAAGATGTGCAAAGCCATATCACCACTGGGCTTGAATCCTACCGATTTGACCACAACGCGCTCCCAGAATTGGACTGGAATGATCTATCGATCGCCACCCAGTTTCTCAACAAAAAACTGAATGCGCCCTTTCTCATCTCATCCATGACGGGCGGCACTGAACTCGCTAAAACCATTAATATTCGCCTCGCCGAAATTGCTCAAACCTATGGACTGGCCATGGGAGTCGGGTCTCAGCGGGTAGCGATCGAGCGGCCTGAGTTAAGTGATGCTTTTAAACTTCGCAAGGTTGCCCCGACAGCACTATTGTTTGCCAATATTGGAGCTGTTCAGCTTAGTTATGGCTACGGGCTAGATCAGTGTAAGCAAGCGATCGACCTTCTCGAAGCGGATGCCCTGATTCTCCATCTGAATCCACTCCAAGAAGCTGTTCAAACTCGGGGCGATCGTAACTTTAAAGACTTATTAAACAAAATTGAACGTCTTTGCAGCACTCTTCAGGTTCCAGTGATTGCCAAGGAGGTTGGGAATGGGATTTCGGGAAAATTGGCTCAACGCTTAATCGACTGCGGAGTACAAGCCATTGATGTGGCGGGCGCAGGCGGAACCTCTTGGGCCAAGGTGGAAGGCGGACGTGCGACAGATCCGCGCCAAAAGCGACTGGCAGAAACCTTCAGCGACTGGGGAATTCCCACAGTGACCAGCCTGTTGCAAGTTCGCAGCATCTCCCAAACCATCCCCCTGATTGCGTCCGGCGGAATTCGCAATGGACTCGAAGTCGCCAAATGTTTGGCCTTAGGTGCAGATCTGGTGGGCTTGGCACTGCCATTTTTAAAAGCAGCTCACGAATCAGAAACGAAGCTCCAAACCCTTACCGAGATTCTGATTGATGAAGTGAAGACCGTTCTCTTTTGTACTGGAAATCTAAATCTCGAATGCCTAGTCCGATCGGACTCCTTGATTCACCCAAGCTAATGCCCGCCATCCAAGAAATTTTGAGACATGACCTATATCATAAAGTTTTGCAACTATTTTGACGCTAAAGCGGCTTAACGGCTTGACAGTTTCCGATCGGTCAAGCTAGTGTATATTCAACCCGGGTCAATCAAATAAAAGTTGTATGCAAGATAAGCAGAAAGTTACGTTGTATCTCCCCTCCGAACTCCATCGCCAACTTAAAATCCGGGCGGCGGTCGAAGCGGAGCCGATGTCCTCTTTAGCAGAGCGGGCGATCGGGTTTTATTTATCCCACGGGGATGTAGTAGAACAAGCGGAGAACCATGGTGCGACCCATCGCATTTATAGCTGTCCTGAGTGTGAAACCCTAGTGGTTGTGCAGGAAGGCGCAATGCTTGCTCTTGGTCAACATGCTGCTACCGTCACAGATGATCTGATTGGATTCCCTAGTGAGGAACTTCTAGTACCCTGCTAGAGCGACCAACATGACCAACGCTCTGAGTTGCTGTTAAAGACGTTTTAATTGAGGTGGATCGCACTATGCAAGAAGAGCTAAGTATCTTAATCCAAGCTCAATATCCTCTAATCTACCTCGTCACATCTGAGGAAGAACGTGCAGAGCAAGCGATCGCCTTGATCGCCGAACAAAAGCCTGAAAAGAAGCTATTTGTTTGGACTCTGACTGGGGGGATTCTTGAGTACGGTGGATCCGGTTCAATCCAGAACTCTACAAAACCGCCCCAACAAGCCATCGACTTTGCGATTCGCCAGCCTGATGCTTCTATCTTTGTTTTCAAAGATCTGCATCCTTTCTTTGACAGTGCAGAAGTTGTTCGTTACATACGAGATGCGATCGCAGCTTTCAAAGGAACCCAGAAGACCATCATCCTCATGTCTCCGTTTCAGCAGATTCCGATCGAACTGGAAAAAGAAGTAGCGGTCCTTGACTTCGCTTTACCCTCCATGAAGGAGCTTGAAAGCGTTCTTAATCGTCAGCTTGCCTCAACCAGGGGAAAAGCTCTAACGGATGAAACCAGAGAAAAGCTAGTCAAAGCTGCTCTTGGGTTAACAAAGGATGAAGCTGAAAAGGTCTATCGCAAAGCTCAAGTGACCGCTAACAAGCTCACTGAAGCTGAAGTTGAGATTGTCCTTTCTGAAAAGAAGCAACTCATCAAACGCAACGGAATCTTGGAATACATTGAGGATGACGAGACCCTGGCATCTGTCGGTGGACTCGAAGAACTCAAACATTGGCTGACCCAACGATCGAATGCATTCACTGAACGTGCTCGTGACTATGGGTTGCCCCAACCGAAAGGAATGCTTATCCTAGGTGTCCCTGGTTGCGGAAAGTCATTGATTGCCAAGACCACAGCCCGTCTATGGGGTTTACCGTTGCTGCGTCTAGACATGGGTCGGGTCTACGACGGATCTACCGTAGGTAAATCTGAAGCTAACCTACGGGCTGCCTTGAAAACCGCTGAATCAATCTCTCCGGCCATCTTGTTCATCGACGAACTTGACAAAGCCTTTGGGGGTGCAGGTGGATCCTCTGATTCAGACGGGGGTACCTCAAGCCGAATCTTTGGCTCATTCCTCACTTGGATGCAAGAGAAAACCTCTCCTGTTTTTGTGATGGCGACTGCTAACCGAGTCGAACGTCTCCCCAGTGAATTTCTTCGTAAGGGACGATTTGACGAAATATTCTTCGTAGATCTGCCCACCGCAGAAGAACGAGGAGACATATTTAAAATTCACCTCATGAAGCGACGACGTGAGATCGATCGGTTTGATCTCACCCAGCTTGCCAATGTCTGCGATGGCTTTTCAGGCGCAGAAATTGAACAAGCGCTTGTCGCTGCCATGTATGAAGCGTTTGCTCAGGAACGGGAGTTCACCCAGTTGGACATTATTGCAGCGTGCCGCGCTACCATGCCGCTGTCCAAGACCATGACTGAGCAAGTCACTGCTCTCAGAGATTGGGCACGCCAACGTGCTCGACCTGCGGCAGCCTCCGTCGCTGAATATCAGCGGTCGGAGTTTTAAAAGGCTTTCTCTCGAAAGAGAGAGG
>JAYVUU010000152.1:0-14553 GCA_043787635.1 Synechococcales cyanobacterium
CTGAGTCTGTTGAAGGGTCTCGAAATTTCACCAATAAACTTTGGAATGCCTCCCGGTTTGTATTGATGAATTTGGAGGGCAAAACGCCGGAACAGTTGGGTTCTCCTGATAACGAAATGCTGGAATTGTGCGATCGGTGGATTCTCTCCCGCTACCACCAAGTGACAAAATCCTTGCGGAACAATCTAGACAATTTCTCCCTCGGCGAAGGCGCAAAACAGCTCTACGAATTCATCTGGGGCGATTTTTGCGATCTTTACATCGAACTTGTTAAATATCGTCTGCAAGGCGAAGATGCGGCATCAAAACTAGTTGCTCAACAAACGTTGGCGCTAGTTCTAGAAGGCACGCTCAAATTACTCCATCCGTTTATGCCCCACATCACCGAAGAAATTTGGCATACTGTGGTGCAAAAAGAAGCAACAGGTCAAATTAGTCTCGCTCTGGAAGCCTATCCGATCGCCGACGAGAGCCTAATGAATCCCGACCTTGAAAGCCAATTTGAATTGCTCATCGGCACCATCCGCACTGTTCGCAACCTGCGGACTGAAGCGGGAATCAAGCCCGGTGAAAAAATCGAAGCCATGCTGCAATCCGAAAACGATCGCGAGCGCACCATTCTCACCGCTGGACAGATTTACATTCAAAACCTCGCCCGAATCAAAACCCTGACCATTACGGATCCGACGGCGATCGTTGAAGTAGCCCCGCCGATCTCGATCATTCAACCCCCGATCGCAGACCCAACAAAATCAGTTCAGGACCGTAAAGCTTGGACCGATCGGACTTGGCTGGAAAAACTTGATATTCGTGACCTCTCCGACGATCTCCTAGATTTACTTTCTGACTACAGCAGTTTGGTTATGGTTTTTTGGAATCTAGCGTTACTCTGGATCGGTTTTAATGTGGTCCGAGTCACCTTTAACAGTATTCATAACCTGCCATTGTTGCCGGATCTTCTTGAAGTCGTTGGGTTCCTCTGCACGATTTTCTACACCAAGGACAATCTTCTAACGCCTGAAGCCCGTGTCCGCAGTTTTGCGAAACTCAAGCAGCTCAAAATAGACTTTTTCGGCGGTGCATCCACGATCGATGCCCCACCCTTAGAAATCCCGATCGTTGCTGAAGTGACCGCATTCAACCCGATCGCCGATCGTCCAACTCGTTCTGACGGTCAAATGTTTACCGCAATGGTTTGTACCGTCCAAGTCCTCATCCCCCTGTCTGGTCTTGTAGACATCAACGCCCTTAGAGCTAAACTCGAAAAAGATTTAGCCCGTGCTCAAGCCGATGCCCAAGGGGTAAGGAATCGCCTAAGCAACCAAAAATTTGTGGCGCAAGCGCCTGAAGACGTGGTTCAAGGTGCAAAAAATGCCCTGGCTGAAGCTGAGAAACAAGCCGAACTCATTGAGGCTCGGCTGTCACTCCTCTAAAATCTATTTGATGGATTTCGGATCTAGTTTGGATTCCCAATATAAAATGTCGTCGATCGTGAAGGAAATCTCCCATCAACAGACATAAGGCTTGCTCTTGTTCCCCCCTAGACCCGATCGCCCTAAATCCCCTTAAGAGGGAGACTATAAAATAAGATCTACTCTTGTTCCCCCTTTTCAAGGGGGCTAGGGGGATCGAGTTTCAATGCCAATACGAATAGATCAAGTTTTAAGTTAAACCGAGGGAATTCGGAATGTTGTACCTAGCTCAGGTTGATGATGACAAAAACACTCTAGGATTACCTGATCTTCTGTTAATCGCCGTTCAAGAATCAGAGGAAGTTTGGGGATTAATAGATGCGGGAAGCAAAAGCTCCAAGCTTCAGAGCGATCGGGTTTTTGATCATCCACCTGGTGCTTGGGTCATTGTCAAGACCAGCGATCGTAAAGAAATATTAGAAGTAGACGACGCTAAACCTTGGATCATTGCCTTGATCCAGAATTACTTAACCTTTGGCGTAACCCCAGAATTTCTTCGGAAAGAAACGGAGCGAGCCGAGCAGTGGCGACAATCCCTCACGCTCCAGAGCCAGGAACTCGATCGGCGTGCCCTAGAATTGGAAGCCCGTCGCGAACAGCTTCAGGCGCTAGAGGTGGACCTCAAGCGAGAACGACAAGACCTAGGAGAACTCGATGGTCACGAACTTCCCTAAAGGTCCATCACTGAAATTGTCCCCTGGGATTTTCCCCAATTCCCCCAACCTCAAAAAAAATCAAAAAAATGTAGTCCATTCCTCTTGCACCGTGATCCCTGTAGCCGGAAACTAGTACCCTAAGGTGATAAATCAGTCAGCGTTAACACGGCAAGAGGTTGCGAGTTGTGAAAAAAGTTCTAGGCATTATTCTAGGCGGCGGCGCGGGGACAAGACTTTATCCCCTGACAAAGCGACGCGCCAAGCCAGCCGTCCCATTAGCGGGAAAATATCGCCTGATTGATATTCCTGTCAGTAATTGCATCAATTCAGAAATCTACAAGATTTACGTCCTAACCCAATTTAATTCGGCATCGCTCAACCGCCACATCTCCCGGACTTACAACGGTACGGGTCTTGGCGCTAGCGATAGTTTTGTCGAAGTCTTGGCCGCCCAGCAAACTCCTGAGAATCCCAACTGGTTCCAAGGGACAGCCGATGCGGTTCGTCAGTACATTTGGATGCTTCAGGAATGGGATGTGGATGAGTATGTCATCCTGTCTGGGGATCATTTATATCGGATGGACTACCGAAAATTTGTCGAACGTCACCGCGAAACTGGGGCGGACATCACCCTTTCGGTTGTTCCGATGGACGAAAAACGCGCGTCCGATTTTGGCTTGATGAAAATCGATGCCTCAGGTCGGGTCATCGATTTTTGTGAGAAACCCAAAGGCGACGAACTGAAGGCCATGCAGGTCGATACGACGGTGCTCGGCCTGAATGCGGATGAGGCGGCCCAGTCACCCTATATCGCGTCGATGGGAATCTACGTATTCAAAAAAGAAGCCCTAATCAAGCTTCTCCTCAAAAATCCTGACTTCACCGATTTCGGCAAAGAAATCATTCCCGATGCTGCAAAAGATAACAACATTCAGGCCTATCTCTTCAAGGGGTATTGGGAAGACATTGGGACGATCGAATCGTTCTATGACGCGAACCTCGCCCTGACCCATCAGCCGCGTCCTGACTTTAGTTTCTACGAAGAAGACTCTCCCATTTACACCCGTCATCGCTTCTTGCCGCCTAGCAAATTCCTTGATGCCCATGTCACCGAGTCGATTATTGGTGAAGGGTGCATTCTGAAAAAATGTCGGATTAATCACTCCGTTTTGGGGGTCCGATCGCGAATTGACGAAGGCTCTGTGATTGAAGACAGCTTGTTGATGGGGGCAGATTTTTACGAAAGTACGGCCAACGATAAATTGACGGGCGATAACTCAGTTGACTATGTTCCGCTCGGAATTGGTCGTAACACAACGATCCGTCGGGCCATCATTGATAAAAATGCTCACATCGGTTGTGATGTCCAAATTGTCAATAAAGATCGCGTTGAAGATGCCGATCGTGAACACTTGGGCTTTATCATCCGCAGTGGCATTGTCGTGGTTGTCAAGAATGCGATTATTCCTGACGGTATGATTATCTAGCCCTACTCCCGAATCCGTCCTAGATTCAGACTGCATTGACCTAGAAATCGTTTGGGTCAATGCACCCTAGTCTGGGCTATGGCGATCGGTCTACAGACTGTTTTTTGCTTGAGCTTCATAGTGGGCAATGACTTGTGCGACCGTCACATTTTCGATCGCCCCGTCATTTTCATGATCATTGGCGATGGCCTGCAAGGGTCGAATTGCGCCTAGAACAATCTGCGAAAAAAAACGTTTGAAACTGCCATCTTGACTTTCTTGTAAGCTAGGATCGCTGTGAATCCAGTCAGCAATGGTTTCCTGAGATAGATTTTTGATGGTGCAGTTTTGCTGGGCGGCAATAGTTTTGAGCGATCGTAATGCGTAAATTGCCACCCGTGACGTGAACTTCTCCCGCGAGGTCAGGAGCGCCGCATCAACCTGATGACATTCTTCAACGGTTAAAAATTCAACAGGACTTTCCATAATTCATAGCCTTAGACTTTATTGTTGTAAAATTTAACATATCTGAATACGCCCGCTATTAACTATGAAACGTACCTCAAACGAAACGTTGTCTGATCTTGCTGATGCGCCAGACTTGCCCCACCTCGTTCGAGATAAACGATCGCAGAAACGCGCGACTAGCTCAAACGGCCGTCGTCGTAATCGTCGTTATGAAAACCGCTTGCTCAGTGCGAATGTCGACTTGGATTCTGCTTTAAGTTCTGACCTTTTAGAGGAATGACATCACGAATTATTGACTTAATTAGGAACCGTCAAACTCTTCCAATTGAGACAAGGTGGAATAAGATACTCTGTTAGTGAGCCAGATTTTGGCTCATTTATTTGTTGGTATTCCATCGGTTCCTATGCACGTCTTCGTTTTACTATTCAATGCCGGAACTGACAATGAGGGCATTCACACGATCGAAATTGGCGATCGGAACATTGTTCTTATGTTTGAGGACGAAGATGACGCATTGCGCTATGCGATGCTTCTGGAGGCACAGGATTTTCCAGAGCCGTCTGCTGAGTCTTTAGATCGATCTGAAATCGAAGAATTTTGTGACGAATTTGGCTACGACTGCGAACTCATTCCTCCCAATTTCCGGCCTGAGACCGACTACGATCGCTTGTTGATTGCGCCCCCCGAATCAAATCGCGAAAATCTCGATTGGGATAAATCGGAAAAACGACCCTCAAACCCTTCTCCACAACGTCCCCTAGACGACGAACCGTCGGATATGTCGGTCTCCGATCTAGAAGCTATGCGTCGCCGACTGGAAGGTTTGCTATGACGGCATCTCGTGGGCATTTGTTAACGGAGCAAACTAATCCGAACAGTGCCCAACTCGATCGGCTTTCGAGCTTGGAAATTGTGGATCTCTTCAATCAGGAAGATAATTGCACGATCGAGGCGATTCATAATGCTCGGACTGATTTGGCCCAAGCGATCGATCGCACTACCACGGCACTGCGATCGGGCGGGCGGTTGTTCTACATCGGGGCGGGTACGTCGGGGCGTTTGGGCGTTTTAGATGCCTCTGAATGTCCTCCTACCTTTTGTACGCCGCCAGAACTCGTTCAGGGAATTAATGCGGGGGGCTTGCCTGCACTGGTGAAAAGCTCTGAAGGACTCGAAGACAGCGCTCAAGGCGGCGCGGATGCCGTGGTTGACTATGGGATTACGGCGAAAGATGTCTTGGTGGGAATTGCAGCGGGTGGCACGACCCCCTATGTTCATGGCGCGTTGGCTGCGGCCCGATCGCTAGGTGCGGTAACAATTTTTATGGCATGTGTGCCGAAAGATCAGGTAACGATCGCGGTTGATGTGGATATTCGGCTCCCGGTGGGTCCAGAAATTTTGGCGGGGTCTACGCGGCTCAAGTCTGGCACGGTGACCAAGATGGCATTGAACATCCTTTCGACTGGAACCATGGTGCGCTTGGGCAAGGTTTACGGCAATCGGATGATCGATGTGGCGGTGACGAATATTAAATTGCACGATCGGGCATTGCGAATTCTGTGCGATTTGACGGGGATCGATCGGGCTGCGGCTGACCAGTTGCTGACCCAAAGTGGGCAATCGGTGAAACTTTCGTTGGCGATGCATTGGAGTGGTAAATCGGCGGATGATTGCGCGGTTCTGTTGGCAAATCATGAGGGGAATTTACGGGTTGCGATCGATTCGTTGAAGTCCTAGAGCAAAGGGCAGTAATTTTGCTAAATTTCGAGCGTCGTCGATGCCCCGATGTGGGGTTCCGGTGAAGCTTAGTTTTGCTAGCTCCATGGCGTTTTTTAGCGCATAGGTTCCGGGCAGTTGTTGCGATCGGGCAAACATGGTTTTGAGATTGAAGCAGGTGATATTGAGGGGATTTTTGAGCTGATGCCGTTTGCAATCGCGTTGAATTTGTCTACGATCGAAATCTCCCCACGCGCAAAACACACGATTCGGGTAGGCGGTCATCCACTGGGAAAATTGAGATATGGCTAGGGGGAAATCGGGCGCTTGGTCTACGATCGTTTGGGAAATGCTGGTGAGTTGAGTGCAGAAGTCAGTGAGTTGGGGATTGGCGACAGGTTTTACAAAAGTTTGGAATTCGCTTTCAATTTGAAACTGACGATTAACCATGACGGCTCCAATTTCGATAATTTCTCTGCGGTGATGGGCAATAGTGTCACCGCAGGTGGCTTCGAGATCGACAACGAGATAAGCGTCAAAAGTAGGCATTCTAACTGGGGAGCGTGATTTACGGGTTTGAGAGTTTGAGATTTAACAATTTTGAGGTTTAAGAATATCGCGTTGGGTTTGGGACACGGCAAGCCATGTCCCTACAGATCTAGGTTTCAGAAATCGTAGGGGATGGCTCGCTGTGCCACACACCTAGCTTAATTCTCCTATACTGTTTGTCTGAATGAATACAAGCTTTGAACTTAGGAGGGTTATATGTTGAGTGAAGTTAAATCGATCGTGGGGCGTGGGGTTCCGGTGGTGGGGAATGACATTGATACCGATCGGATTATTCCAGCGCGATTTTTGAAATGTGTCACGTTTGATGGCTTAGGTGCCCATGCTTTTGCGGACGATCGGGCAGCGCTAGCGGGTCAGCATTCCTTTGATTTACCTCAATATCAAGGGTCCAGCATTCTAGTGGCAAACAATAATTTCGGCTGTGGATCATCCCGTGAACATGCACCTCAGGCAATTTCCAAGTGGGGAATTAAGGGAATTATTGGTGAAAGTTTTGCCGAAATCTTCTTTGGTAATTGTATTGCGTTGGGTATTCCTTGCGTCATTGTGACCCACGAAATCTCGACTCAAATTCAAGCTTTAATCACGGCAAATCCGAGGTTAGATATTTGTTTGAATTTGGTAGAAATGACAGTAAGTTGCGGAGATTTGATTGCGCCAATTGTAATGAATGAAGGGGCACGGCAAATGTTTGTCACGGGACATTGGGATGCGACGGGTCAATTAGTGGCTCAGGCTAACGCAACCCGTGCGAAGGCTGAATCATTACCCTATGTGAAATGGCAACTTCAAGCGCAATAATAATCTGTAGATGAGCGATCGGACTTAACCCGTCGTTCACTCTACTCAGCGGTTGTGCCGATAACTGCAATACAATCTTCTACCGCCGATCGGCTACCCATTGCCACTACTAGCCGATCGAAAGCCTCTTGGTTCTCTTCAATCAATGATTTAGCTTGAAGCAATGCCGATCGTTCTTTTTTAACTGAATCAATTCCTGGAATCTGGCTCAAAATTAATCGAAACTTCGATCGATCGTCGCCCCCGCCTTCTGCCATGGGATAAATCAATTGTTCCGCTGCAATTCCCGCCATCCATACCGTACAGAACCGATCGAGCCATTGACCTGAAATCCGTCCTGCTCTCAATTCATCATCTAAAACAGACGTATCAAACTGAACGCCGCCCAGCCCTGAGAACCCTTTACGAATGGCTTCCCAAGCACTCACTGAATAGTCTGTGACGGAAATTCCCAAGAGTTGCGCCACCAAAAAATGACCCGCTTCATGGCGAATTACGCGCTCACGATGTAACGACGAAAAGCCTGCGACCCAATCTAGAAAAAGGTTGCCGCCTTTGCCCTCAAAACTCAAAACATCAACGGTCGCAAAGATTAGAACCGTTGAGACGACGATCGCAGGAAACGCGCTGGAGATATTTAATAATGGACCGAGTAAGACCGATAGCGTCATGGCAAAAATGCCGATCGCACATAAATTCAATGTCAACTCATTCATTTGATCTATTTTCCCCGTGCCTTAAAGAATGTTTCTAAACTTGTACGATCGCCCACAAATCGCCAATGCCAAGGTTCATAGGTGACCCCTTGAGTATTATTTTTAGGAAACGATAGCTCAAAATTGTATTTGGTTGCATTGGTTTCTAACCATTTAAACGCAGCCGTATTTTCAAACTCTGGACTCAAATTCGTCGCCGGGACATTGCCATCGCCAATATCAATCGCATAGCCCGTATGGTGTTCGCTGTGACCTGGGGGTGCACTGACATTCGCCCGATCGGTGACAGATTGCGATCGTTCTTGTTTCACCTCAAAAAAAACGCCCTCCTGTTCCTTAATCGATCGAAACCCAGACAATGCCCCGATACTTACCCCATTGGCTTGAGCCGCAGCAACCATGTCGGTATAAGCCCGTGCTGCTGGTTTGCGTAACTTAATGCCACCATCTGCGCTGATAGACTCCAGTTCTTTTTCTGGGGCTTCTGCATAACCGTAGTGTCCTAAAACTTGATCGGTGTTGGGTGAGGGCGAGGGCGAGGTGATGAGATTGGGGGGGACGGCTACGGTCGGGGCTGAACTTTGAAGGGCGCGAATGCCTAAACTAACCCCCACAAGACTCACGATCGCAACAGCCGTAACTATCCACCGTGCAGGGCGGGGAGATTTAGGACTGGCAACATCTATCTCCCGCACTGCTTCCGGCAAATCGTCAAAGGAAGAAGCCGATAGCTTGTTAGATTTTCCGGTAGTAGGACGGTTCAAGAAAACACTCCTGAAGGGAAATAATAGATCCTTCACAGCAAAGCTAATCAATCCTAGGCTAGACACGCTTTGACAGCGGCAGCTACGTCTTGTTGTTGTTCCAAGGTCAGTTCTGGGAACATCGGTAAGGATAGAACTTCGATCGCAGCCTTTTCTGAGTGGGGAAATTGTCCCGGTTTGTAGCCCGATCGGTAAATAGGCTGGAGGTGCAGCGGCAACGGATAGTAGACATTACAGAGAACGCCTTTTGATTTTAGATCCTCTCGTAATCGATCGCGGGCACCTTCGCCTTCAACCCGAATTGTGTATTGATTCCAAGTACAGCCTTTCACCGACTGCGGCAAAACAATTCCCTTCACCGCACCCAAAAGCTCTTGATACCTGTTGGCAATGGTCCGACGTTGCTCAATCCATTGGTTCAGGTAGGGCAGCTTGACACTGAGAATGGCCGCTTGGATCCCATCAAGGCGACTATTGAGTCCAGGTTCTTCATGGTAATAGACATCGGTGCGTCCATGATCGCGTAAGACCCGCAGCCGTTTTGCGATCGTTGGATCGTTGGTGGTAATCGCCCCACCGTCTCCGCAAGCCCCCAGATTTTTAGTCGGGTAAAAGCTAAAACAGCCAATATGACCAATGCTTCCCACTTGCTGGTTATCCCATTGAGTGCCACTAGACTGGGCGCAGTCTTCGATGACCATCAGATTATGTCGGGTGGCGATCGCCATTAGCGCCGTCATATCCACGGGATGGCCAAAAAGATGGACGGGAATAATCGCCCTAGTATTTGGAGTAATAGCCGCTTCGACTTGGGACAGATCTAGATTGTAAGTAGCCGGGTCAATATCTACAAAAATGGGCGTTCCCCCGGCGCTACTGATGGTTTCAGCCGTGGCGATGAAGGTAAAGGGGGTGGTGATCACTTCATCATTTTGGCTAATGTCGATCGCCCGCAATGCCATGTACAGTGCATCAGTCCCGGAGTTGCAGGCAACGCATTCAGCCGTTCCGACATAGTTGGCTAGTTGCTGTTCAAACTCTTCAACAAAACGACCTCCGATGTAGCGACCAGAGGCCAAGACCTGAAGTGCCGCTTGATTGATTTCGGCCCCGATTTGCTCAAATTGTCGGGACAGGTCGAAGGGAGGGATGGTCTTCACTATTCGAGACACCACTTTAAAAAACGCTGTTGTCATTGTTCCAACAAAGCGAGTTCCAAGCAAGGGGAAAGTCAATTTCGGCTCAAAAATCATCACTAACGACGGCGTTCGATCGATCAATGCGCCCGATCGACCAATCAAAAGTATTTAACAAGAGAATTGTGAACTGGGTTAAATTGGAGAAAATTTATTGCGATCTTTGGTTTTTGATGCTCCAGTTCATCTTTTCGATCGCAGCCCGCGCTCCTTTCCGTCTTCTGTTGACTTTTGTTTTACTTCTGGGGTTCGTGGTACTTCCGGCCCAAGCACAGAGTCTGACCGATCGGCTGAGTGCTTATCCTGACTGGCGCAGCAAACCTGAACTTAATTCAACCTTTGAAGAGGTGGCTTATCCTAACTGGATGGCGGGGACATGGACCTGCGAGAGTACGTTGATCGATATGGTTGCGCCCTTGGCTCCAAAGGTAACAACGCCCGGATTTGAAGGCAATCGAAAATATTTAAATCAACCCGTACAATTCGACGTGCGATTTGGACCAACGACGACTAAAGCCAAGCGAACGTTTGGGTTTCCAACAATCATGAATTTCTCGTTTTCACAGGAAAAAGTCGTCGTCGATCGGGTCTTCAATGCCCTAAGTATTTCCCGCGCTTATCTTGGGGATGGTGTGGTTGAATCGGTGAAAATTAATCCCAATTCACCCAATGAACAACTCACGACGCTAAAAGATGGATTGCAGTTGCTATCCGTCACGACCGGACATCAAAGTGAATTGCCTGACCCAAACGTGTTTCTAACCAGTGAATTCTTTCAGCAGATATTCCGGTCCTCGGCTCAACCTTTTTTAAATCAAGTTGAAACAACAACAAAATACAGCTACTTGCCTAAATCAGACCTAACATCAGCCCATTCAAATCTAGAGGCTAATCCTGTGGAGGACGATCGTAACGAAGCATCTACGATCGTTGCGGATCAATACACCGCTATTTATCTCTCGCCACAAGACCCAGACTATTTTCAGGCGATCGGATCACCTGTGGCGTTGTATCGGTATCGTCTGAGACTAACTCCAGCCAAATCATAAATCCAGTTAAATTAGATTAAATAAATCAGTTTATTTCTCTATCATCACGTAAACAATAGTGTCATCAAGGATGGGAACGGAAGTTGAGTTGCTAGTATCTAGGCAATTCTGAATTTCAAGAATAAAAAGATACGAGTTTTCCCTTGATAATCTAAGCAGTATCCCAGGCTATGAATTATTCCTTTAAGATGAATCACTACTGTGAGCAATGGATTTCCGATTGGTGCAAACAGAATGGCTGGACGGATTATTTTAAACAACAGTCGTCCTATTGGGCATTTCCACCCCAAGCCGTTATGCCGACTCCCATTCCAATCCAAGTATTGAGAAGCATTAAAGTCGAAGAAGGGCTGAGTCTGGATGAAAAACAATGGTGTCTCTTAGCGATCGCGACGCTACTGACTGGATTAGCCATTAGCGTCATGACGGCTGAGCCGATTGCCGGGGTGCTAGGATTTGCGGGCTGTGCCGCGATCGTGGGCCGTTTAGATGATGATGCACTGCCAGAATAAACCCGATACGCTTAGAACTGAAATTCGAGAATCAATTGCACTGGCGATTCCCCTAGCCGCTTCTCAACTAGCCCAGTCTGCGACGGGATTTGTGGATACCGTGATGATGGGGTGGATGGGACCGAACAGCTTGGCGGCGGGTGGATTGGCGGCGGCTTTGTTTATGGCGCTGTGGGTAAGCGGTCTGGGGCTGACAAACGGTGTGACGGCGCTAGCGGCTGAAGCCTATGGTCGTCAGGATATCGATCGGATTCAAAACGTTACGGCTCAAGGTATTCTTCTAGCCTTCTTAATTTCATTGCCTGCAATGGTGTTGCTGACCCAAGCGGGTACGTTAATGCAACTTAGCGGACAACCTGTCGAGATTGCTCGTGATGCTCAGACCTATTTGAGTTCGATCGCTCTTGGATACTTCCCGGCGATCGCATTTGTTATGTTGCGGGGCGTGGTGTCGTCGATGAATGCGCCCCGAATTACGATGGTGATTGCGATCGTGGGGCTGGCATTGAATGCGATCGGGAATTATGGTCTTGGGTTTGGGAAATTTGGCTTTCCGGTCATGGGGTTGTCAGGATTAGCGGTTGCGACGGCTATGACCCATTGGTTTATGTTGATTTCTATTCTAATTTATATGTGCTTTAGCCCCAGAATGCGGGGCTTTCGATTGCTTTCTCAATTTCCACAAATCGATCGATTGATGCTTTGGCAATTGTTCAAACTTGGTCTTCCCATTGGAATTTCGTTTACAGCAGAAGTGGGATTGTTCAGTGTCACAACGGTATTAATGGGACGATTTGGCGTTCTAGTCTTAGCCGCCCATCAGATTGTATTTCAAACGATCGCGATGATTTTTATGCTGCCGTTGGGCGTATCCTATTCGACGACGATTCGGGTAGGACAGTGGCTCGGTAAAAATGATATTCCTGCCGTTCGACGATCGGCCTTTGTGGGAATGGTCCTCGGGGGTGGAATCATGGCGATTTCGGCGTTTGTGCTGATTGTATTTCCGAAACTTGTTATCGGGCTGTATGTCGATCTATCCCTTCCAGCCAATCAAGCATTAGTCCCGATCGCAACGGGGATGTTAACGGTAGGGGCGATCGCTCAAATCCTCGATGGTGTCCAAACTACTGTGGCAGGGGCACTGCGCGGATTGCAGGATACAACGGTGCCGATGGTGCTGAGTTTTGTTGGATTTTGGATGGTGGGACTTTCCTTCGGCTATTGGCTGGCCTTTGGGGTGGGCTTGGGCGGGGTGGGATTGTGGATGGGGCAATCGATCGGAATTGCCACAGCATCGGCTTTATTTGTTAGCCGTTTTTTCTGGGTACTCAAAACCCGATGAGGTTGGAATTGAGACCGTAGAATATACGAATTGAGGCCGTAAGAATGATGCATTTAGGATGATTTATAGGCATGAATGATTTAGTTAAGGTGAGTGATTTTGTTGGGCCGAAGTCGCCTTGGTGGGTGCAGTTGGGGCAGTTGATCGCAAATCCGATCGGCTTTCTAACCGACTGTGGGACGCGGTATGGCGATCGGTTTACACTGCGAATATTGGGACCAAAGTCACCGCCCTTAGTTTTTCTAAGTAATCCCGATGAGATTGGGGCCGTGTTTGGGCCATGGGCCAGCTCGTTAGAGTTTGGCAAGGTAACGCAGGTGTTTTTGCCATTGGTTGGGAGTCAGTCGTTAATTATGCAGCAGGGCGATCGGCATCAGCGACAACGGCAATTGTTAATGCCCGCATTCCATCGGGAAAGTTTACTGCGTCAAGGTGAATTGATTTGTAGTTTGACCCGCGATCAAATGGCAGCTTGGAAACCGGGCGATCGGATCAACATTCGTCAGGAAATGTCTCAAATTTCACTGCGCGTGATTTTAGAAGTTGTGTTTTGCTAGACCAAATTACTGATCCACTCAATTCAATTCAATTTTTTCTACCGCCCCTACAACAAAACTTAGGCACTTGGAGTCCTTGGGGACGGTTTCAGGTGCAGATGGCAGAGATTGATCAATTGATCTATGCAGAAATCAATGATAGACGATCGGAATTAGGCCGTTCAGAGACAAGCCTAGAAGAGCGCACTGATATTTTATCGATGCTGATGCTAGCGAAAGATACTGACGGCAATGCAATGCCTGATGTTGAACTGCGAGATCAATTAATTACGCTACTACTTTTGGGTCATGAAACAACAGCCTCATCACTCTCCTGGGCCTTTTATTGGGTTCATCGAGATCCCATAATTTTGACAAGACTACGATCGGAAATTGCCCCACTCCATCACGACCCCATTCCCCTTTCAGAACAACCCTTATTAACCGCCGTTTGCAAAGAGTCCCTACGACTACAGCCCATCGCCCTAATTGCACAGCCTCGCCGAGTCAAAGAAGCCGTCACTTGGGCCGATCGGACCTATCCCGAAGGTACCGTACTCATTCCCTGTATTCAAACCGCCCACCAACGAGAAGCCACCTATCCCAATCCGGAGCAATTCAATCCCGATCGGTTTTTAGAGCGAAAATTCTCACCCTCTGAATTTCTACCCTTTGGCGGCGGCAGCCGAAGTTGTGTGGGGATGGCGCTCTCATTATTTGAAATGAAATTAGTATTAGCAACCGTGTTAGACCAATTTCAATTTGAAAGCAATCTCGATAAAAACGTAAAAGCCGATCGGCGGTTACTTCACCCTATCCATTCGGTCGCCCTCAATGTCATCTCTCAACCATTCGTCGTACATTGAGTGCATGGAAAAACAAACCCAGAAGAATGGTACCGACACCTAAGAAATAATCAACAGTCAAACCGTTCTTAGTTCTTAATTCACCCTTCTAAATCAAGAGAGAATCATCATGTCTATCTCCTGCGTCCGTTGGCAACCTTGGCAAGAAATAGAAACCGTTCGTCAGCAATTGGATCAATTGTTTGAGGAAATGGTTCCCCTCACCCGAGAATCATTCACCACCACCGTGAGCCGCGCTGTTAGAGTTCCCGCGATCGAACTCACGGGCACCGAAAACGCCCTAATCCTACGTGCAGAGCTGCCTGGATTTGAACCTGATGATCTCGACATTCAAGTCACTAGAGACTCAGTTTCAATGCGAGGCATAAAAAAACCTGCCGCCCAGACGGCACCCTCAGAACCCCCATCAGCGGATGAAG
>JAYVUU010000153.1:0-2802 GCA_043787635.1 Synechococcales cyanobacterium
CCAGAACTAGCCACGCCGCCAATTTTTGGAGTACCGGGATAGGCATAGTCGAGACCTGCCAAAAAGTCTTTAATGCCTCGAGAAAAGGGATCTGATAGCAACACAAAACAAGGGGATTCAGATGGATCTGCGCCAATTAATCGCGACCAAGCTCCGGGCGACCCATCGAGATCCGGCAGTCGATCGGTATCGACGTGAAAGGGCTGAACTGTCACCTCCGGCAGATAGGCCAACACTAAGCTAATAGCTACTTCATCCTCGGCTTCTTGAATATTCCGATCGGCCTGGGTTCCAATAATCCCGCCGCCACTACATCCAATCACTGGAACATTCGGCAACAATTCCGTTAGCAATGGCATCAAGCGCGAGTATTCGCTGGTAAAAGCGGATGATACATAAATGAACCCCAGAGTTGCCGGAGCGTCTAGCTGGTCGCGGGCTTGATCAACAACATCCTCAAGTGCAGCCTCTAGGGAGACTTTATTCGAGAGGCTGCTGACCCATTGAGAAGAGATAGTCACAGAGTCCATAGCGGGTAGAATCCAAAAAGGAGGGGGAAAGGAGAAACAGTACAATCAGAAATTTTGTAGGGTCATTACGATGTTTTGAACAATTACTTGAAGAATTCGCATCAAGAGATCCAACAGAATCAGTAATAAAAGGGATTACAGAGTTTAAGAAGGTCTTAAGAATTTTAACGCGATCGTTCCCCTAATTACGACGGAAAATACTAGTAGCTATGGTCAGGGATCACGTTTCAACATCGCGTGAGTTCGGCTTGAGATCGCACCAGAGATGACGGCTACCATCAGTCAAAATCCTTGATTTAAAGGAGTTCTGCCTCACCAGAACTCCCCAAGAGTATCCAGGGAGAACCTCAGATTTAAATCACTCACCACGTCGCCATTTATTCATCTAGAGTCGTCAGCAGTTAGTGTAAGGGATTGCCCTACCGATCGTTGGAGGGGTTTCCCTGATCTACGGATTTAGAGAAGGCGGGGTACACTAAGGAGGTCGTCAAGAACCGACACCCGACAATACAGTATTTAGAAGAGTGAAGGAAACAACCGCTATGAGCAAGAATGAGCAGCTAGAGAAGAAAATTGAAGCAGAACGCGAGAATGCTCGCGAGACCTGCGGCATTGATGGTGCGACTTCGCCGAAATGTGCAGCCGCTTGGGATGCCGTTGAAGAACTGCAAGCCGAAGCCTCTCACCAACGGGAAAATGAAACAGGGACTGAATTCAACGTGTACTGTGACACCAATCCAGATGCTGTTGAGTGCCGAGTCTACGAGAGCTAGTCTGTTTTAGCCTGATTTCTGCGTTTTGCCTGATTTATTGCAACGCCAATAGTGAGCACACCCAAAGTTACATCGATTCAACGATGATGCGCTTTGGGTGTGTTTTGTTTTTGGCTGTATTTCATCTCTGACGGCATCGCGATCGACTTGACTAACCGACTTGACTAATTTTTTGACTGATTGTATCAGAGTGTTGCGATCGGTTGAACACGCCGTCTGTACTGCCTAACAATGCTATGTTACACGTACTTTATGCTGACATCTCCCACCATGCCACCCTGGATTTCTTCACTAGTCTGGACTGACTATCGGTTAGCTGTCCTGCTGACCGTCTTGGTTCCGTTAGGGCTTTTAGCCAGTGCATTCATCAAGCAAAATGAACCCATTGCGGCGTTGATGGTGATCTATTGGCGAGTATCTAGCTTATTGGCCATTAGTACGTATTTGTTGATTGCGGCGATGCCCGTTGGATTCGTGACGGGCTGGTTGGCTCGGTTACTGATTGTGATTTCCCTTTGGTTCTGGGTGGATATCAATGAATCCCTAGAAGACCAAGCCAGTAATCCACTTAAGTTTAGTCTGTTGAGCTGGCGATGGTCTGTGAGTGCCTATTGTGTGATTGGGGCGATCGCCCAACTTCCGGTGTTGCGATGTGCCTTTCTACCCAGCGTCAGTGTGTTGAACCCAAGCAGTGAGCCGTTGTGTTACTTATTCATGCAGCCGCCCTTCGGGTTTAAGGAGCTACTCCATCCGACAACAACGGCTTGGTTCCTAGGCGGTGTTGGGATGGTCGGACTTGGAATTTATGCTGCTTATTTGGCCTACTTTTTGTTGGTTAGATTCAATAAACGCAAGCGATCGGCATTGAGCTAAGAGAATGCTCGAAAGCGTCATCAGCTAGACTCGATCCCCCTAAATCCCCCTTTTCAAGGGGGACTATGAAATAAGATTCATTCTTGTTCCCCCTTTTCAAGGGGGCTAGGGGGATCGAGGTTCAATGCTAGGAATAGGTCTTTTGATACGAATGAAACGGCATTGTGATCTTCAGGGATGAAAACATCATGGTTTCAGTAGGTCTCCGGTTAGAAGAGTACACCGTGAAATATCCACGGGAGGTGCTTCTGGTGACGATCGAGGTTCAGGGAGAACCTGACCAAATTGCTATTTTTAAAGGGTTTTCAAGCTCCTTGATGTGTCCGACTGCCTTTGATCCTGAGGTGCCCATGATTCCAGGGAATGCGGAAATTAAGGCAATCGATCGGCTGGAAGGTCCATACAATCCCAACTCTCCCCGCTACATCGATCGTGGATTGTCTTGGCTAGACTTTGAGAAAATTTTGAACACAGCGGGACTTTAAAAAGAAGTTAGTTTTGACTACTCCCCGCTCTAAAGAGACGGGGATTCTAAGAATCACTTCTTAGGGTTTCTGCTTCTTAGCACCCGCCTTCACAGATTTACTCTGTTCAGGTCTTACGGTCGCTCCACAGACTGACACGGC
>JAYVUU010000154.1:0-3900 GCA_043787635.1 Synechococcales cyanobacterium
TTGTTCCGAGAGGACAGATGAATTTTGAGTTACTTTCAAAGACCTTGCATTGATTCGATAGGTTGTATCTTCATAACCAGCAACGAAGTTTCCTTCTCCCTGCTCTTTTGCATTAGGGAAATTTCTACCTTCTGAAGGAGTGGACATTGCAACCTCTCGATAAAATAGCTTCCTATCCTGTCCCATACAAATTGAAATCTGCATCGACTTTGTTTCAAAATAAGCTACGGGGGTTGCCTTTGGACAACTAACTGCCCCTTTAGCCCTCAGCTTTGGTTTGGCGCTAGCGGGCGTTGTCGTTGGTACAGCAGCGATTTCTGTCTGTTTTTTGGTGATTGTTTTTTGGGCTGATGTTGCTGTTGGAGCTTGAGTGGTTTGAGGCGCGGTGGTTGCCGTCGGCTTTTCTACAATTGGGGCTGGACTCGTGGCGGAATCGGGGGTCGTATTACTGCATCCATGAGCAAGCAATCCAACGGAAGTTAGCAGTGTCAAGTTCCAAATCATTCGATAGACAGACTTTAACGGATTGAGCATGACAGGGTTTGTATAGATTAGCTTGGATTATACAAGACCTGTATACAACTCAGTAGAGTGCCCGAATTTCGATCTATATATTTGTATCGTTAGAAGCTAGTTGCGATCGCATTGACTGGGCAAGTCGGAATACATTGTTCACAGACTACACAACGCGATCGGGTAAATACCAACATCGCCGTCTGCGGGTCTAACGTCAGCGCCTCCGTCGGACAGACCCCGGTACAAAGACCGCAATGAACACAGACCTCTTCATCAATCGAGATTTCACGGCTAGCAAACGAAACATTAACATCTTGGGTTCGCATCCAGTCGATCGCCGCATCAAGCGCGTCAATGTCCCCCGCAAGCTCAACCACCAGCTTACCGATTTGGTTGGGCGCAACTTGGGCACGAATGATATTAGCCGCCACATTGAAATCTTTTGCCAGTCTATAGGTGATCGGCATTTGGACCGATCGGCGGGGAAACGTTAGGGTGACACGTTTTTTCACAATGTCCTCATCGGTCCAATCTGGGTTAACTTGAGCGGTTAGTATAGAGTCCTAGTCTAGACCTACTCCCCTGCCATGCAAGACACTCGCCTCGATCGAATTTTGACAGAATCAGGGACTCGCCTTGAAACCTGGTTCAAAAATCCTTGGCAACGATTTGTTTTAGTTGTAATTATGTTGCTCGGTGGATTCTTCTTGGGCAATATCGTCACCACAACCACCGGGCAATCGGCTCAATATGACGGTGTTGTCGGATTGGTGTTGGTGATATCCGTTGAGGCGGTAAGTTGGATTGCTTATCGAGGGAAGGTGCTTGTAGCCCGACCGCTATGGCTAGAAAGTGCCAATATGTTGAAGGTTGGATTTATCTATGCGCTGTTCTTAGATGCATTGAAGTTGGGCAGTTAGACTAGGTCTTCTTGACCGCCCAACCTAGGCGCGTCGGCTGACCATACACCCGATGTAAAGTTCGTAAATCTCGCGATGAAATTAGCGGCGCTTCCCTTACCTGGGAGAAGTACATGATGTCATTCGGATCTGGACTGTGGCCCCAAAGCCCGATCGCATGACCTATTTCATGACGCGCCACTGACAGCATTACGCCATCGGCTTGACCGGACGCTAGACTTATAGTCATTCGATGGTTTAATTGGTTGACATCAGCAGCAGCCCCAAGTTTGTCCACAAAAACATCGTAATGCGTTTCTGCCGATCGGAACCTGGGTAATGTTCCCGTTTTTGGATCAGGCTTCAAGGCGAGGCGTTTCGATTGAATGCGAATGTCTGCGATTTCGGAAGTCGAGACAATTTTGAGTGGAAAATAGCGCTGCCATTCCACAACCGCCGCCGTCACCTGTGCTTTCCATCGATCGCCCCCCAACTCATCGATTGCCACCGTCACCGGAAACTTCGACCAAATCAAATAGCCCACACCCTTGCGCTCGATCGCATCAAAATAATCCCCCGGTCCAACCTGAGGATCTAATCGTTGTACTGCCTGGGTCAACATCGCCGGAATCGGATGTGCTTGAGCCGATGGTAACGACTGCGCCCAGCCCGTTTGTAACGTTAAGGTCAACATGCAAACGAAGACGATCGCCATTCCGAGCAATCGTCCCATGAGTCGGCGAACTTGAATTGTCGATCGCACTATAAAGCTAATCATTTGGCCATTTTGCTCAACACGATTGTCATTCCCATGAATACCGCAAACAGTGTCCAAGTCACTCGATTTAGTGTGACTTCTGCACTCTTGGCACTGGTGAATAGCTGAGTCTGACCTCCCAACCCCAGGCCATCTCCCTTCGGACTGTGTAACAGAACCAATACCGTCAACCCGGCAGCAGCAATCATCCAGATTGCCTTCAAGACTGACGTAATATCCACAACCTACACTCCAGTACTATTTTTTAAACCTGCATTCTAGAACTATAGCCGATCGTCCGATCGATAATATCAATCAGGCGGCTACCGTGGCCTCACGTCTGGGTAAGCCAGATCCTGTTGCGATCTAAGTGGGGTGTCGCTCTAAGTGAGGTATAACGAGCTTACGATCGTTTTATACACGAGTGATGTATTATGCCTGCGACTCCTGAATCTCTTGAACTATTTGTGTTGTCTTGTCAGGAGTTGAAGGATGAAAAGAGTGATTTGCAGACGTTTTTGAATCGATTTTTTCAGGCATTTGGGTATGCGGATGCGATCGCGGCGGGGGCGGTGATGGAAAAGCGGATTAAGAAGGGCAATAAATCGGGAAAAATGGGCTTTGCGGATTTGGTGTGGGTGCCGGGGAATCTGCCGGGGGTGTTGATTGAGATGAAGAAGAAGGGTGAGGATCTGAGTAAGCATTATTCGCAGGCGTTGCAGTATTGGACCTATCAGATTCCCCGATCGCAGTATGTGGTGTTGTGCAATTTTGATGAGTTTTGGATTTACGATTTTAATATTCAGGTGGATACGCCTGTGGATAGGGTGCGGTTGGATCAGTTTGTCGATCGTGCGTCCAGTGCGTTTGCATTCATGGAGTCAAATGTTCGTAAACCTGTGTTTCGGAATAATCAACAGGAGATTACGGAGAAGGCTGGAAAGCGTATGGGGGAGTTGTGCCAGATTTTAAAGGAACGCGGGAAAAAGGAAGGATTTAGTGAGCTAGTGGCGCAGCGGTTTGTATTGCAATGTGTGTTGGCGATGTTTGCGGAGGACCGGGGATTGTTACCGAAAGATTTGTTTGTGGCTTGTGTTCAAGAGTGTTTGGGTGGGGCAAGTTCCTATGATGTGTTGGGGGGATTGTTTTTGGCGATGAATACGCCGGGGATTACGCCTGCGGGTCGGTATAAGGGTGTGGAATATTTTAATGGTGGGTTGTTTGAACGAGTGCATCAAATTGAACTGACTGAGCAGGAATTGAAGATTTTGGACGTGGCGACGTTGGAGGATTGGAGTCGGGTACGGCCTGCTATTTTTGGGAGCATTTTTGAGGGGACGGCGAGTGCGATCGATCGCCATAAGCATGGGATGCACTATACGTCGGAGGTGGATATTATGAAAATTGTGCGTCCTACAATTAGTCGATTTTGGGAGGAGCGAATTGAAGCGGCGGGGACGATCGGGGAGTTGAATGGGTTGCAGTTGGAATTACAGGGTTATCGGGTGCTTGATCCGGCTTGTGGGAGCGGAAACTTTTTGTATTTGGCGTATTTGGAATTGAAACGAATTGAGCGAATGTTGTTAGATAAGATTGATTCTAAGCGCAAGGGAAGTAGTGAACAAAGTTCAATGGGTTTTGTGACACCGTTGCAGTTTTTTGGGATGGATACGAATGAGTTTGCGGTGGAGTTGGCGCGGGTGACGCTGATGATTGCACGGAAGATTG
>JAYVUU010000155.1:0-4787 GCA_043787635.1 Synechococcales cyanobacterium
TCGGTGATTTTGCCTGCGCTGAATTGACCCACCGCTTCAAAGGAACTCACAACCGTCAGGTCTTTGCCATCGTGATGTCCGGGTTTGATGGTTCCCCCATAGACAAAGATTGCAGGCACATTCATTCGCGCCATAGCAATCATGGCACCCGGCATATTTTTATCACAGCCGCCGATCGCCAACACCCCATCCATACTTTGTCCAGTGACCGCCGTTTCAATGGAGTCTGCAATCACATCACGAGACACTAAGGAATATTTCATTCCTTCAGTTCCCATGGAAATCCCGTCACTAATCGTGATAGTTCCAAACATTTGCGGCATTCCACCCGCTTCGCGCATTGCTTTTTCAGCTCGAAGTGCGAGGGCATTAATGCCCATATTGCAGGGCGTGATGGTGCTATATCCATTGGCAAGTCCAACGATCGGCTTCACAAAATCGGCATCCTGAAACCCGACAGCACGCAACATGGCGCGGTTTGGCGATCGTGCAGCACCTTGGGTAACGACTTGACTCTTACGATTCTCTACCATGGGAGGGTTCGCTGTTTAAACTGATATGAATTCGGTCTCTTATTGTAATTGATTAGTTATTACAAATTACGCCACCCACAGAAAACCCACAGTGAGATCCAAGCCCCGTCAATTTCAGAATTAATGGATGGAGCAGCTAATCTATAAATCCAATTTTTTCTAAAACCGATCGAGTCGAAACCAAATGCCGATCGAGACCTAGTTCTTTTGGACTCACCCCCAACGCCAACGCCACAAGCTGAGGCAAATGCAAAATAGGTAGCCCAAGCGGTTGACCAATTACTTTTTCAATCTCACTTTGCCGAGAATCTAATTGCATATGACAAAGGGGACAAGGAGTCACAATACAATCAGCCCCGGCAGCCAGAGCAGATTGAAGATGCCCACCCGCCATGGTGAATGATTGATCGCTGGCATAACTCGACAAAGGCCACCCGCAACATTGAGTTCGGCCGTCATACATCACCACGTCTGCGCCCACGGTTTTGAATACGTTTTCCATGGACTGTGGATTCACTGGATCATCAAACCCATTCGTTTGCGATCGTAATAAATAGCAGCCATAGAACGCCGCACACTTTAAGCCCGATAATTTTTTCGTTACCTTAGCCGCGATCGCCTCTAATCCATAATCCCCCACTAACGCCCACAAAATATGTTTAACATCTGTACTGCCTTGGTAGGGTGAACAGCTCTGTTTCGTTAAAAATTCATTGACTTGATCAAAATAAGCTGGATCCTCCGTCTTTGCAGTTTTCAGCCGTTCATCCACATGACCAATCACGCCCTGACAAGTGCTGCAATGGGTCAACAACGGCAACCCCAACTGTTCAGCTAAGGCAATATTTCGAGCATTAACCGTGTCTTCTAAAAGCTGTGAATCTTCTTTAAAGGTGCCAGATCCACAGCAGGATGCTTTTTTAAGCTCAATCAGATCAATACCCAGAGCCCGAGTCAATGCCTTGGTTGATTGATCTAATTCACGACAAGCTCCCTGAGCGACGCAGCCGGGGAAGTAGGCATACTGAAGTTTGGGGGGGGTGGACAGGTTTTGAGTGGTAGATAAAACAGGTGAAACAGTCATGACAATGCTCAAGAAGTCGATAGGGCGGAATGGACCATACGCGAGTTTAGAGATCCATTCTTCAATGGTAGGCTAGACAAGCAAATTTTCTAGTTCATCCAAGTCCTCATAATTCTTTTCTCATGATGCCATCCCCTATTCCCGTTCCCCTGGGCCTCGCCATTCATACTAGTAGTCCCGATTTGGGGCTGGCGATCGGGCGTGATGGCAGCCCTCGGGTACAGGTTTGGGACCTAGGTCGTGACTTGTCGGCGTTGCTACATTTAAAACTGGCTGATTTCTTGGGCGATGTTGTCTGGGAATCCCTGGATTATATTGCTGTCGCCCATGGACCGGGTAGCTTCACCGGAACTCGCATGGGGGTCGTTACGGCGCGGACTTTAGCTCAACAACTCAATATTCCACTATTTGGGATTTCGAGCTTGGCGGCGATCGCCGCAACCCAGGGAAAAATCTGTGCGATTCAGCTTTTAGCTCAACGTGGAGAATATCATGTTGGAGTCTATCATCCCGGCGATCTGCAACCTGTGACTACAACAGGAGAGAAGACGATCGATCGGGTAATGAGCCTAGAACAGTGGAATGAGGAACTCCAAAATTTTCAACCTAACCCCATGATCATCGAGGCGATCGTTCACCAAGGACCCTATGTGGAGCATATTTTAGCATTGTCTCAAGCGGCATATCTAGCGGGCGATCGGAGCAGTTGGTCTACAGTCCTACCGACCTACGGCCAGCATCCAGTGCCGACGATGGCCTAACCAAACCTCAGAGGCGTTCAGAGCTAGGACGCATTTAGTAAATATTGGTTGGGTTCAATGTAAGCGATCGGGCGCGATCGGAAGCCCCAATGGATG
The DNA here is from genome assembly GCA_043787635.1 of Synechococcales cyanobacterium. Taxonomy (GTDB): domain Bacteria; phylum Cyanobacteriota; class Cyanobacteriia; order Leptolyngbyales; family Leptolyngbyaceae; genus JAAFJU01. The sequence goes on from JAYVUU010000155.1 coordinate 2,475, forward strand.
CCATTAAGTTCAACCGACGTAGCCCCCTCCACTTGAAGACTCAGAGTCACAATTTTTTGCGCCATCTCCTCCGTCACCCAAGATCCAATCACCACCACCACTCGACCACGCTGCGAAACTCGAAGAGCCTCCGCAGAATTTGCCAACTGTTCCGATAGGAGAAGCCTGACTCTTGAAGCGAGTCCATCATGGTCGTATTCACCATTAAGTCCAATCCGTTCAGGTGGGATACTACGATATTCAACTAATTTCGGTTCGAAATTGGCAATGGAGATATCGTCAGAGACACTATTTGTATGGTCAGAAAAATTGTGTAAACCCTGATGCACCTTAAATTCCATAATCCTCGTTTTTTAACGGTTTAAACCATTGAAGTCGTTATATCCCCAATTAAATCGATCCCCGATTTATCCGACCATCTTCCTAAAGAGAGAAGATATTCTTACCCTGACAACTTTGGGAATAGATTGAATGTAAAATAGGGTGATCTCAGCTTGATCGAACAATTCCTTATCGTTATTATTTACTATTTTTCACAAAAAATAGCGCTAAACACACAACATGTCAGCGCTTACTTTTATGTCCAAGTCGGGTTGAATTTTCAGGCGATCGTAAAATTAACTCGCTTACCTTAATCTTCGTGATCTTCAAAGGGATCGTTCAGTTCTTTTGCAGGAGGACCAAATGCTGTATAAATCGCGTATCCAGCTAACCCAACAAGGGATGCGCAAATTGAAACGTTAAGAGCCATTGCAGCTTCCATATTTATTCTCGAATTATGAGGATCTTTCCCCTATAATGTAACGCAGAATTAACAATTTCTGTCGAAAACGTACGACTAGGTAAGTTATGGCACAGCGAACTCGTCTTGGAGACATTCTCCGTCCTTTGAACTCAGAATACGGAAAGGTCGTCCCTGGTTGGGGTACAACGGTTGTTATGGGTGTCTTCATGGCCCTGTTTCTTGTTTTTCTGCTGATTATTTTGCAGATTTACAACAATTCTCTACTGTTGGATGATTTCTCAGTGGGCTGGAAGAGCTTAGGAAACTAGGACAAACTGGGCGGCTTTGGGTCGAAGGTGATGCTTTGGATCCTAGATTTGCCCGATTGTACTACCATTACTTCTTTTCAACTTAGACCCTAGCTATGCTGGGGTTTTTTGCTGTTAGAGTTAGACGAAAAGCAGTGTTTTAGTGGAGGCACGTGACGTATGAATGTGTTTGGGATTGGGTTGCCGGAGATGGCACTAATTTTTGTGTTAGCGCTGTTGGTATTTGGACCGAAGAAACTACCCGAAATCGGGAAGAGTTTTGGGAAGGCGCTGCGTGGGTTTCAGGATGCCTCTAATGAATTTCAAAATGAGTTTAAAAAAGAAGCTGAGGTGCTGGAGACCGCATTTTCTCAGCCACCTACTCAATCGATGACAGCTAAACTTGAGGAGCCATCTGGTTCTCTACAGCCAAGTCTACCCGCTGCGGAGGAAGAGCCGCGTTCGGTGCAAAGTGCGGAGGTCACGGTGATTGAGCCGATCGACAAAGAGATCGTGAGTCCTGAAGAATCTGTCTAGACACCGGGAATGCGATAGGATGTGAACTCTGTTTTATTTATTGCATTTCATGACAGATGTAGCGACTGCGCCGTTGATTGAGATCCCACAGTTGATTGTTGGCTTAGGAAATCCGGGTGCAAAGTATGATGGCACCCGCCACAATATTGGATTTGTGGTGTTGGAGGAATTGGCCCGATCGTGGCAGATCTCTCTAACCGACACAAAAAAATTTCAAGGCTTATTTGGTGAAGGAACAATAGCGGGTAAGAAGGTCCGATTATTAAAGCCGCTGACCTTTATGAATAACTCAGGGCAGTCAATTCGATCGGTGCTGGACTGGTACAAACTAGCCCCTGAGTCTGTGATGGTGGTCTATGACGACATGGATTTACCCGTCGGACGCTTACGATTACGCACTATGGGTTCGGCGGGCGGACAAAATGGCATGAAGTCGGCGATCGCCCATCTGGGAACCCAGAAATTCCCTCGACTTCGGGTAGGGATTGGCTCGAAGAATAGCGATGCGATTACCCACGTGCTGGGAAGTTTTTCACCTCCTGAAAAGAAACTAATTCATGAGGTAAACCAGTTTGCGGTGAGTGCGATCGAGGTGAGTGTGCGCGACGGAGTGGAAAAGGCAATGAATTTATTTAACAACCGTGTGGCGGGAGAGTAGGGGCTTGTGACTAGAGGATTGCCTCAGACTAGTGTGAATGTTCGAGTTCTGCGGCAATCTTGGCAGATGGGTCGGCTAGAGGGAGA
>JAYVUU010000156.1:0-46160 GCA_043787635.1 Synechococcales cyanobacterium
GGGTATATTAACAGCTAAAAGTCAAAATAGATGTACCGGGTCACACCTTGTGGTGCAAGTAAATACACGGCATAAAGCCAAATTGGGACGAGAAGAAGCTTGAGATACCAGTTTATCTGGACTTTTAAACCCCGGTGGAACAAATACGCGATCGCCATACCCAAAAATAGTAAACCCAGCCCGATACTGAGTTGACCCGGTGTTAGCTTCAAGGTATCACCATAGACTTTACTCAAAAACTGTGGATCTGCCGCCTTGCCCCACAGACTGCTAAAAAACAGTCCCACGTCCTTAAACTGTGCCACCCGAAAGGGAACCCAACTCAACATCACCAGCGCCTGCGTAAAGAACCACGCCACGACGATTCCAGGTAAACTCGCCCAAAATTTAGCCAGAACCGGGATCCGATCGCTCCAATCATCGACCAACCGATGCACAACCAATCCCAATCCATGCACCATTCCCCACAGCAGAAAGCCCCAAGTCGCACCATGCCACAGCCCGCACACCAACATGATAATCATTAAGTTTGCGCAAGTCCGCAGTAGCCCACGCCGAGATCCACCCAGCGGAAAATACAAATAATTCCGTAGCCAATCCCCAAGCGTCATGTGCCAGCGTCGCCAAAAGTCAGCCAAATTTGTACTGAAATACGGGAAATCAAAATTCTGCGGTAACTGAATCCCTAGCAGCATGGCACTCCCACGAGCTACATCCACATAGCCACTAAAGTCTAAATAAATCTGGAATCCATAGGCAATCAAGGCGAGCCAGAGATCGCTGCTCCCTGCCCGAGGAATATTCTCAAAACTCAGGGTCGTAAACGTACCTAGATGGTCTGCAAAAATCCCTTTTTTAACGGCACCACAGGCAATCAACCAAAGTCCTTCGGTGATTTGGTCTGCACGGGGAAAGGTTGCGCTTTGAATTTGAGTAATGAACTGTGGATAGCGGGTAATTGGTCCAGAGATAGCCTTTGGGAAAAAGAGTTTGTAGCTGGCAAACCGAGGAAAGCTTCTCGACGCAGGCGCTCCCCGGTAAATATCCACTAGATAGGCAACACATTCAAACGTAAAGAAGCTCAACCCTACGGGCGCTAAAGCATTTAGGGTTTTGATCGCGGTTTCCATGGGTGCGAGATTCAAATGGAATAGAACGGCAATGCTTGATAGGAGCAGGAGTGCGATCGATTTGAAGCTAAACAGTAAAAAAAGCTGAATAAATACCCCCAACATCAGCAGTTGAAGGCGACGACGGTTCCAATCTTGTTGGGCAAACTGCCAGTCCTCAATCCGCCAATCTGGGGGTGCCCCGATCGCCCGTCCCAGTTGAAAGGTAATCCAGGTTATAACCAACAGCAATGGAATATATTGCGGCTGAAGCGACGCATAAAACAACAAACTCGCAACGACTAGAACCCACATTTTGAGATGGGTGCCAGAGACTGACCAATAAATACCCAATGTCCCTAACAGAAAGAGGGCATAGGTCAAGGAGAGAAAGTTCATGACAAACGCTAAATGTAGGGTATAAATTAATTCTTATACAAGACCTGTAGTGTACTCGAACTACACCACTGTGATCACAGAATTTGATTCGGGTGTTGTAGATATTTGATAAGACGATCGAACCCTACAGCGATCGAGACCGTGGAATACATTGAATTTGTGGGAGTATGGATGCCGAGATTAAACTAGAAGATGAGTGATGCAAGCCATGAGTGACATGTTGCCGGAGAGTCAGGAAGAGTTTTATGAGAATGCCCATGGTGAGCAAGCAGGCGATTTTATTAAGCTGGATCAATTTCTAAAAGTGGTGGGCATGGTGGGCACAGGCGGCCAAGGAAAAGTGTTGATTCAATCGGGCGAAATACGAGTGAATGGGACCATTGAAACCCGTCGAGGTCGGAAGCTTCGCAATGGAGATGTGGTGGAAGCGTTTGGAGAAGGGTATGCGGTGGAACTGACCACCGATGATGATGCTTGGGCTTGATTCTGGGGGTAGTATTTGAGTGTGGTCTACGATCGCAATCTCAGCCTGGATTTAGATGTAATCCGTACTAACCGATCGGATGATTCTACGATCGGTTATCCAGCCCAAAATGATAACCTGGAAAGACGTTGAACTAATCTGTGGTTGAGCGCGAGTATTTTTCCTTTGGAGCATTTCTCATGTATCTCACTTGGTTAGACAGCAATTCTTGGTTGATTGAACTGGGTGATGGCGAGAAAACAACCCGAATTTTGATGGATCCTTGGCTGGTGGGGGATTTGATGTTTGGTAGTGCGAAATGGTTTTTCCGTGGATTTCGTAAACAAGACCGATCGATTCCAGAAAACATTGATTTAATTCTGCTATCTCAGGGTTTAGAGGATCATGCCCATCCAGCGACGCTTAAAGCTTTAGACAAATCAATTCCGATCGTGGGTTCTCCCTCTGCGGCCAAAGTCGCGACAGCGTTAGGCTTTACTCAGGTAACTGAACTCAAACACGATCGGGTTTTTACCTTAGATGGCAAAGTCAAAATTCAAGCTCTTGAAGGATCGACCGTCGGTCCGGGTACAAAAGAGAATGCCTACGTGATTAAGGATTTAGTGCAAGGCACAACGTTGTATTACGAACCCCATGGGTATCATTCATTAAAATTGAAGCAAATCGGGGCGATCGACGTGGTGTTAACACCTATGGTTGATTTGAAATTACCTTTAATTGGTGCATTCATTAAAGGCTCATCAAGCGCATTAGAATTGGCGCAATGGGTGACACCACAGGTGATGCTCCCGACAGCAGCGGGCGGCGATATTAATTTTGAAGGATTGCTAATTAAAATTTTAAAAGCAGACGGCGGTCCATCACAATTACAAGACCAGTTAATCTCCAAATCCTTGAAAACCCGCGTCCTAGAACCAAAGCCTGGACAACGAACGGCGATCGTTTTGGAACCGTTGACGACATCGGTTTAAATGAGTTTAAAGGTCTAGAAACTATCAAAAACGATCGTAGTAGTAGTTTGATCCTATTGGCATTGAAACCCGATCCCCCTAAATCCCCCTTAAAAAGGGGGACTATAAAATAAGGTTTGTTCTGGTTCCCCCTTTTCAAGGGGGCTAGGGGGATCGGGCTTAACGGATGACGGGTTTCAGATTTGTATGCCGTGGTGTTCCCAAGCGTTACTTCACTTTCGTAGCTTTTCGGGGCGATTTTGAAGCAGATTTAGCACGTTTACTACTGGCGGCTTCAGAGAGTTCGATCGCTTTCCCTGCTGTCTTTTCAGTCGTCGCCCATCGCATGTTTGTGGCCTGTTGCAGTAAGGATTCTGCAAAATCTTTAGCCGCTTTTGCCGATTCGGCTTCATTGGTGACAACTTCACCGCTCGCAATTTGTGCAAGTTCAACTTTGCGTTCTTCTGCATTCAACAAATGAATTCTCACGACAGTACGAAGGGTCGATTCATCAACGGTCTTGGACTTCTTACCGCTGGGATCAATCACTTCCTTACTGACTCGATAATGCTGGTCTGCCATCGCCGCCACGATCGGTTGATGGGTCACACAAAGCACCTGGTGATCTTCGCTGAGTTGAAATAGTTTTTGGGCGATCGCCCCCGCCACACGGCCAGAAACCCCCGCATCAATTTCATCAAATATCAACGTTCCGGCTGAATCCACATTTGAGAAACAAGATTGTAATGCCAGGAGAAAGCGACTCATTTCACCGCCTGAAGCAATATCCGTCAGCGGCTGTAACGGTTCACCAGGGTTGGGGCTAATTAAATAAGTAATCCGATCGCTTCCGGCGGTCGTCGGGGCAATATGCGTAATTCCCACTTGAAATTGAACTTTTTCCATAGCTAGAGGTTTCAGTTCTTTAACCAATTGGGTTTCTAATTTTTCAGCAGACTGTTGACGAAGTTTGCTCAGAGCATTGCAAGCCTCAATCAATTCTGTCTTGCAGGCTAACGTTTTGGCTTCGAGATCCGCCAACGATTGTCCGCCGCTGGTGAGGGACTCCAGTTCAGAGTGAAGTTTGTCGCGAAGTTCGATCGCATCGCCCAGGGTTGGACCATATTTGCGACAAATGGCTTTGAGTTCAGTGATTCGTTCTTGAACGTCTTGCAGCCGAACCGGATCGGCTTCAATGTTTGCACCATAGAAATTAATATCACGACCCGCTTGTTCAATTTGCGCTAATGCATCCACGACCGCATCTAAAATGGATTGAACTTGATGGTCGATCGTGACCATATCCAACAAAATCCCTTCCGCATGACCCAGTAAATCCGCACAGGCGCGAAATTCTCCCGTTTCGTTTTGGTAGAGCATTTCGTAGACTTCATAACTTTGTTTTTGTAGTCCGACACTATGACTGAGTCGGTTTCTTTCATTCTCTAGGGATTCTAATTCGTCGGCTTCCGTCAGATTGGAAATGTTGAGTTCTTTGAGCTGAAATTCAAATAAATCTAATTGCTGTAGGCGTTGGGCTTCCGATTGTCGTCGTTGTTGGAGATTGCGATCGGCCTGCTGATACAAGCTAAATCGTTCTGCCACCGTTTCCCGTTGTTTTAAAAGTTTCGCGCCCCCAAAACTATCGAGCCAGTCGCGTTGGACTCCCGGTTGACCAATTTGTACGGTTTGACCTTGGGCCGTAATTTCGACTAGGGCATCTCGCAGGGATTCAAGCTGTTGTTTAGTGACGTTGGTTCCATTGATGCGAGATTTATTCCGGGAGCCGCTGCTGGCCGAAATTTCGCGCACACACACTAGGAAATTATGGTCGTCGAGACGTTGGATTTTTTCCCGATCGCACCAAGCTTTGAGAGGCTCCGTCAAATTAAACTGACCTTCCAGCCATGCCTTAGCTTCTCCAGTGCGCACGACCCGACCTGATGTTTTTCCACCCAGCAACGCATCGATCGCGTCTAGAATAATAGACTTCCCGGCTCCGGTCTCCCCCGTGAGAACGTTGAGTCCTGCGCTAAAGTCAAGCTCTAGATGATCGATAAGGGCAAAATTCTCGATTTTCAAAGAACGCAACATGGGAAATCGGGGCAAGTTAAAGGGCAAGTCTGTACAAATTCTATCTGTTATTTCTATGTTGACCCGATCGAATGCAATAACTGAAGCTTTCGTAGCCTTTAAGGGCGGTAATGTCGATCGGGCTGAGTGGATGGCCCGTCAGGTGTTGGAGAAAGATCCCAACAACATTGAAATGACAAAACTGCTCGGCGCGGTCTATTCTACCCGATCGGACTTTCGTGAATCTCTGGTGTGTTACCTTGCCGCCATCGAACTCGATTCGCAAGATGCCGAAGCTTGGAATAATAGCGCCGTACTTTGGCAGTCCCTAGGCGATTTTGAACAAGCCCGGTTGGCGGTGCATCGGGCGATCGTATTGCAACCTGATTTTCCCCAGGCCTTTTTTAATCTAGGAAATCTCGCAGGTCAGCAAGGCGAAACGGAGGTGGCGATCGCGGCCTATCAAAAAGCGATCGAATTAAATCCTGACTACCTCAGCGCTTGCACAAACCTAGCGCGTCTCCTGCAAGCCACAGATCAACTCACGCCTGCTCTCGCCCTCTTTCGTAAGGTTGTGAATCTCTCGCCGAACTCTGGCAACGCCCATTTGAATCTGGGCAATGTGTTGCAAATGCAGGGCCAAACCGAGGCCGCGCTGCTGCATTACCAAACTGCCCTCAATCTTTCGCCCTACGATCCGATTTTGGCCCACAATCTCGGCTTGCTTTACGAACAGCAGGGCGATTGGTCAGCGGCAAAGGTGCATTATCTTTTGGCATTGCAATTAAATAGCCGATCGGCCATCACCCACCACAAACTAGGCGCAGTATTGCAGCAATTAGGCGACACTCAGCTCGCTATCAGCCACCTTCAGCAGTCTCTCTCCTATAATCCCAATGACCCGACGGCCTATCACACGCTGGGGATGCTGTGGTGCGAAACGGGCGCTTTAGACGGCGGAGTGGCTTGTTTTGAACAGGCGATCGCGTTAGCTCCTGATTTTGCAGAGGCTCATTGGGCATTGGCGCAGACGCTGTTGCAGTTAGAACAATGGGCGCGGGGCTGGCGGGAGTCGGAATGGCGGTGGTTGGCTCCCAGCTATTTGGTCCAGCAATTGCCCCGCCATCGTAAGCTGGCAGGTTGGACCACTGAGAATTTGAAGGGAAAAACAATTTTAGCCTGGGCTGAAAACGATGTGACGGCTTCGATGATGTTTGCCCGCTGTTTACCGTTGTTGAAGTTGCGGAACCCGGCTCGGATCTTGGTGGAGTGTGATGTTTCTGTGGCGGAGTGGATGGCGAATTTGGATTGTGTAGACCAGGTAGTCGTGCGATCGGAAAAGTTACCCCCCGCGATCGATTTCCAAATTTCCCTGGGTTCCCTGCCTGCTGTTTTAGGGTGCGACAAATGGCCGGATCCATAAACTATGCAATTCTGAGTATTTAGCCTCAAACATTAGAGAAAAATCTCAGGATTTAAATCTTTAAATCATTTTTTAACTTTGGCTGGTCAGGAATAATTTTGATAGATCCCAATTTGATACCGTCTAGCAAAATTATCATCTGTTGACGAGTATCAGGGGGCAATGATTTTGAAGATAGGAGATTGGTAATGATTTGGCGGTAGTCTTCTGGTGAGATGACTTGGGTTAGTTTGATTTTTGCAAGCTGGTCGGCGATCGAAATTTGATTTCGATTTCGTAGAAGTGCCATTTCCTTAGATCCTACAAATGTATGGTCAGTAATCTCTTGTGCAACCCTAAGTGTACGCAAAAATAACTACCTATCTTTGCGCTACACTTTGATTATCGACAGGTTTTTCTAAGAAGAAGACAACTTCGATTAAGAATCTCCCATCATTTCCTCTGAATCAGTCTTTTTTAAACTATGCAAGTGTACCGTTTGCCCGCCTTGTCCGATAATTATATTTTTATTTTGGCAGATAGCGAGCAGGTTGCAGTTGTCGATCCGGGCGATGCTCGTGTGGTCTTGGATTTCTTACGATCGCAGGATCTTCCACTTTCGATGATTCTGAATACTCACTATGATGGCGACCATGTTGCAGGAAATCGCGCATTGTTGAGCGCGTATCCAGGCATCCCAGTCTATGGAAGTGCGATAGATCGGGGGCGAATTCCGGGGCAAACGGTGTTTTTAAAGGATAACGATCGGCTTACGGTTGGGGTCTCCGTTGCCCATGTATTATCTGTTCCCGGTCATCGCCAAGGTCACATCGCATATTATTTCCCAGAATCATTCGATTTGTTCTGTGGGGATGTCATTTTCTCCGCAGGATCGGGGCGGGTTAAAGATTGCACTCATCTACAAATGCAGCAGTCTTTAGCTAGGTTACGATCGCTCCCTGACAGCACTAAACTCTGGTGTGCCCATGAATATACTCTGGATAATTTGACCTTTGCCTTGACGATTGATCCCGAAAATTTAGAATTACAATCCCGCATGGTTGAAGTTCAGGCACTCCGATCGGCATTGCAATCTACGATTCCAACAGAGCTAGGATTTGAGAAACGCACTAATCCATTTTTGAGATGGGATGCGGAAGTGATTCGATCGAGGCTTGGGACAATTAGTGATGTTGAAACGTACACAGAAGTTCGATCACGCAAGAATAAATTCTAGAATGAGCAATTTTTCGATCGATTCAGTGACCATCGACATTAGAGACTCTAGCAAATAAGACGGGCTTTAGGAAAGGGTTTTACCATTATCTATCCATTGTGAATGGATAAGCGATCGCGATTTTGCTGGGCTGGGACATAGAAATTTAATTATCACTGGAGCCTTGATTTCTACAGGAAACACTTTAGTTTTACATTTAGTTTAATAATGAGAGAACGATCGGCCATGGCAGAAACTAAGAAATCAACCAAAACCCCTAAAGCCCCTAAGCAGGATTTGTTGGCTAAGGTGTTTCATTGGACTAATATCCTTAGTCTATTAATTATGACTAGCAGTGGATTACAGATTTATAATGCAAATCCCGTTTTTGGTGGGCGAGAGGGAATGAACTTTCCAGGCACTTTCTTGTTGGGTGATGGGCTAGCGGATGGGCGAGTTTGGCACTTCGCGGCGATGTGGGTTTATGCCATTAATCTGCTAATCTACGGACTCTATATTTTCATAACAAAACGCTGGAAAAATCGCTTTGCTGCCTCCAATGATATCAAAGCGCTCCGAGTTAGTGCCAATGCAAAACGGAAGATTTTTGCAGGACACAGGATTGTGTATACCGTAATCATTCCCATATTGTTGCTTGCGATCGTCTCTGGTGTAGTGATGTACAAACCTGCACAATTGGCTTGGGCGGCGAATCTTTTTGGCAGTTGGCAAGTATTACGAACGGTCCATTTCTTGACGATTCCGATCGTATTAGGATTTACATTTGTCCATTCATTTTTAGCCTTAAGATTTGGTGGGATACGATTGGTTAAATCAATGTTTGTATGAATTCTATTTGCTTAAATTCTGTTTGTATAAGCCCAGAGGGAGATTATTGTGAGTCTAATATTAACAAAAAACACGCTGTCTCGTCGTAGATTACTACAATGGTCAGGCTTTGTCGGTGGAAGCTTTTTACTGAATGGCTGTAGCTCATCTTGGGGCGTTTCTCAAGTGAATCAATGGACTGAGCCATTAAACCAAACCATTCAGCAGCTAATGGTGTCACAGCGCCCCATTCCTGAATTCACAGCAAATCAAATTGAACCGAATTCTCTATTGATTAACAGCTTCAATGGGGTGCCAGATATTGATTTTCAGGCCTATCGCCTGAAAATTTCAGGCGAAGTCAATAATCCGATTCAGCTTAGCTTAGGTGAAATTCAAGCGCTACCGATGACCTCTATGATCATTCGCCATATTTGTGTAGAAGGGTGGGCGGCGATCGTTCAATGGGGCGGGATTCGGTTAAGGGATTTAATCAAACTAGCCCAACCCAAGGATAATGTCCGGTATGTTTATTTTAAATCAGCAGACGGCTACTATGAAAGCTGGGATCTTGCGGCTTCACTTCATTCGCAAACATTACTAGCCTATCAAAAAAATGGTGCCCCACTTCCTCAAGATAATGGTGCCCCACTTCGCCTCGCCTCGCCGATTAAACTTGGCTATAAACAAAGTAAGTGGGTGACGGACGTAATATTGACTAAACAATTGATGCCAGAACAAGGCTATTGGGAAGATAGAGGTTACGAATGGTTTGCCGGACTTTAAATCAAGCGCTCCACAGACTCCCAGTCGCTGCCTTGACGAATGATTTCGGGGCTATTCCCAGTCAAATCGACCATGGTAGATAGATGACCGGATGGTTCAGTGTCGCTATCAATAATTATATCCACCATTTTTTCATAACAATCAAACAATTCAAAGCGGGAATCTGCAAAATGAGGTGATTCAAACTCTTCCTCAAGGGCTAGTGCATAGGCACTTGTGGAAATAATTGGATTTCCTAAAGCCGCCATAATCGCCAAACAAATGCTATGGTCAGGAACCCGAATGCCCGTGGTTTTACGTTTGGAATGCTGGACAAGTTTTGGGACGAGTTTTGTTGCAGGCATGACAAACGTATAGGGACCCGGTACCAATTTTCGCATCAACCGATAAGCACTGTCGCTCACGTCGGCATATTGAGCAATATCAGACAACGAGTGACAGAGAAAAGTTAAGGGTTTGTCATTGGACATTTTTTTGATTTGGCGAACGCGATCGACGGCAGTTTTTGAATTGAGGTCGCAGCCGATCGCATACACCGTATCCGTGGGGTACAGCATCACAGCCCCCGATCGTAGTGCAGTCACAATAGCGTCGATCGTTCGTTGTTGTGGGGTATCTGGGTGGAGCTTGTAGGTTTGGGCCATGGTAAAACCAAATGATTGGGCAGTATCTTCAGACAATAGCGCCAAAGTTGGGCCGATCGCGAAATTCTTAAGTCAGATTTTGCTTAACTCAGACTTTGGTAAACTAGAAACAGATGCAATCAAACCTAGGATCTTAATAATGGCTGCCGACCCAATTACCCCTACTATCAGCGATCGAATTTGTGCCCACATGAATGATGACCATGCAGAAGCCGTGCTGCTTTATGCCAAGGTCTATGGACAGTCTGCTGCTGCGACCTCTGCAACTATGGTTGCGATCGATCCGGTTGGTATGGATTTAACGGCCGATGTAAACGGTACAGCTACGCCGCTGCGGATTTTATTTGACCATACCTTAGAGCATTCTGAAGATGCCCATACGACGCTGGTTCGTATGATTAAATCGGCCCGGAAGCCTGCTTAGCCAGCATTTATAGCGATAGAATCTTTTTGATTGTGAACATTGTCGGATTGAAAATAGGAGAGGCGATCGTGGGTCATTGTGGGTGATGTCGATTGTCTCTCCTATCAGATCAAAGTCAGGCAAAAAACGTTATGACTACCTCTATGCGACATCTAATAGTTTTAAATCAAAGAACATCTCAAAAATGCAGCTATCCACATTATTAATTCGCCCCTGTAATGCATCTAAAAATTCGTGTAATCCCGTATCTACAACTTCATCAATCATTAAATAATCCAAGTCCGATCGTAATTTTCCCAGGTTCCGTTCCACGGGATTACACCAAGTGCCCTTGGGCGTTCCCGTAATGTGGTGCAGCGATCGTTCAGCCCGGTGAATACAAAACCGAATCGATCGAGGGAATGATGGATCAAGTAACAAAAACTTGGCGACAGCCATCGGATTGATCCGCTGTAAATCTTGTTTCCGATACATCTCATAGGCACTCGTCGATCGTAACAGCGCGGCCCACTGCAATTCATCTAACGTACTGCCAATATCTCGAACAGATGGCAGCAGAATGAAATACTTCACATCTAAAATGCGCGTCGTCTTCTCTGCTCGTTCTAGAAAACGCCCCAACTGTCCAAAATGCCACGCTTCATTGTGGGTCATCGTCACATTGGTAATGCCCACAAATAGATGACTTTCCAGCTTCACGCGCTTGAAGAAGCTGGGCCAGTTGGGGACTAAATCTAATTTTGAGGCATCTTTAACAAAGTGGTAGAAGTTATTGACCTGCTCCCACATTTCTGATGAAATTATTTCCCGCACCGATCGTGCATTCTCCCGCGCACTATTCAAACAGGACAGAATCGAATTGGGATAGGCTTCATCGAAGGTCAAAAAATGAATCACATTCTTTGGTGTGACCTTACCGTAGCGCTTAAAAAACAGATCACGATCGCCCGATGTCATGATCAATGGTTCCCACTGCTGGACCATGCCCATGGGCATATCTAAAGACATATCGAAATTTACATCACTAAAACGCGCAATATTTTCTGCTCGTTCAATGTACCGATTTAGCCAATAAACAGAATTTGCAACACGACTAAGCATAATTTAAGCAGAAATAATGGGTCCAAAACTAGAACAATTCAGAAACTATGATTCATAACTCATCAATCAGAAATTACCCACGTATCTTTACTGCCGCCGCCTTGAGACGAATTTACAACCAGTGATCCCTTCTTCAGCGCCACTCGGGTTAGCCCACCGGGATTTACAAAAATATCCTTACCATACAAAACGTAAGGTCGTAAATCCACATGGCATCCCTGGAACTCATCATCAATCAATGTCGGAACGCGAGAAAGATCCAATGTTGGCTGAGCAATATAATTCCGGGGGTTCGCTTTAATTTTTAAGGCGAATTCTGCTTGTTCTTCTGGAGTTGAATGGGGACCAATTAGCATTCCATAACCACCAGATTCATTCGCCGCTTTAACTACTAATTTATCTAGGTTTTGCAATACATGATCTTGTTGTTTGGAATCCCAACATAGATAAGTCGGCACATTGGACAACAGCGGTTCTTCATTCAAATAGTACCGAATCATCTCCGGCACATAGGCATAGATGACCTTATCGTCTGCAACTCCTGTCCCTAATGCATTGGCTAATCCCAAATGCCCCCGACGATATACGTCCATCAATCCAGGAATTCCCAATAGAGAGTCCGATCGGAAGGCGGTTGGGTCAATAAAATCGTCATCAATGCGACGATACAGCACATCGACCCGTCGTAGTCCTTTGGTTGTGCGCATTTGCAAAAAGTCATCGACAACAACCAAGTCACGGCCCTCGACTAATTCCACACCCATTTGCTGTGCTAGAAATGAATGTTCGAAATAGGCGGAATTATAAATGCCTGGAGACAATAGTGCGACCGTCGGATCTGTAATATGGTCCGGCACTAGATTAGTTAGGGTATCGAGCAACCTACAGGGATATTCTTCGACTGAACGGATGGGGACTTTCTCGAAAACCTGTGGAAAAGTACTCTTCATCACGCGCCGATTTTCGAGTACATAGGAAACACCCGATGGACAGCGCAGGTTATCTTCTAAAACTAGCCAATTTCCCTCCCGATCGCGCACTAAGTCACTGCCTGTAATGTGACACCAAATTCCTTTGGGTGGCTTGAGTCCCATACAGACTTTGTGAAAACCACTGGCCGATTCAATGAGTTCTGCCGGGATGATTCCATCTTTTACAATCTTCTGATCGCTGTAAATATCCGCCAAAAATTGGTTCAATGCCTCAATGCGCTGCTTCAACCCCTTGTCTAGAGTTTTCCATTCTGATGCCGAGACGATGCGAGGCACGATATCAAATGGAAAAATTTTCTCGGTTCCTTCATCATCACTGTAGACGTTAAACGTTACGCCCATTTTAAACAGTGCGGACTGGGCGGCTCGCTGACGACGCTGTAATTCGGGCATAGTGAGAGACTCAATGCGATCGATTAAGGTCTGAGCGTCAGCCCGAGGAATGCCTTGACTCTCAAATAGTTCGTCGTAGAATTGCCCAGGATCGTAGTTCGAGAATTTCACAAGGGTTCGTCCAATCACTAATAGTCAGAGGGAATAGTCACAGATTATTCTAATGGAAACGATACTAACAGTTGCAGGGGAAAGATGTCCAAGGGTAACGTTTAGGGGAAAACTTAAGCTTTTTTCACTAAATGTATCTTTCAATTTAAAGCTATCGTGACGGTTGATATACGAGAAATCCCGCGATCGCATCTAACAATTTTTGAGGTTCGTCGCTGCGGATTGAATGGCCGCTCTGTTCAAAAATGCGTAAGTCCGATCGGGAAATGAGTGCTGCAATCTCTTCGCTAAACTCTGGGGCACAAATCCAGTCGTGTCGACCTGCTAAAACTAGGCTAGGTGCGGTGATGTTTTTTAACTCCGATCGTAAATCATAGGATCGTAAGAAACCACCGAAGGCTTGATTAATTGCTTCAACAGACAAAATACGATCGGTCCAGTCGATCGGGTCTGATGATGTTGGCTGGTAACTATACAACGGCGCTAGTAACTCAAAGTAAGTCTGCAAGGCTTGAACGGATGTAAAATTACCATCCCAGAGCATTTGAGCGATTTGGATTTGTTCTGGGGTACCCCGATTGTTTAGGGTCCGTTGAGCCTTGGCTAAAAATTCGTAACTTGCAGCAGTCGCATAGACAATCAGGTGGGAGACGGCTGTGGGATAGCGCGCCGCATAGGCCATCGCCACCATGCCGCCATAGGATCCACCCAGCACAATAATTTGCTCTAATCCTAGGTGAATTCGGAGCGCTTCAATATCTTCAACATTGTTATCCAGGGTGTAGCTCGATTGCGGTCCGCGTGCCGATCGACCTTGCCCCCGATGATCGACATAGACCAGTTGGAGCCGATCGGCTAGAGCGCTAAAGGTTGGTTTATATCCAGTATGGTCAGCACCCGGTCCGCCATGGAGCAGAAAGGCAACGGGTTTTTCTCGAAAGCGCGAACCTTCACAGACAATAGAGGCTCCTTCCACATCGAAAAAGATTTCTGTGCCTCGAAGTTTAGCTTTCAAACCTGCCTTCCTATGTTTGATGGATTGCTCTATTTGCATTGCAACCCGATCCCCCTAGCCCCCTTGAAAAGGGGGAACAAGATCAAATCTTATTTCATAGTCCCCCTTTTCAAGGGGGATTTAGGGGGATCGAGTCTAGCGGATGACGGGGTTCAAAATTGTAGATTCATAATCTATTCGGCGATCGCATCTGCCTGGGCATAACTCAGGGTTGGGAGTGCGCCGGAAGCACTGATGGAACCTTGATGGGCGGGTGGGACCGATCGGATAGACTGCATCAGACTGGCCATTTCGAGAGCGCTCATGGCAAAATCCCAACCCTTATTGCTCTTAATGCCCGCGCGTTCTAAGGCTTGCTGCATCGTATCTGTGGTCAGCACACCAAAGACCACCGGAACCCCCGTTTGGAATGCCGCTGCTGCGATTCCTTTCGAGACTTCGCCTGCAACATAATCAAAATGGGGAGTACTGCCCCGAATTACGGCTCCGATACAAATGATTGCGTCATAGCGCCCCGACATAGCCAACTGACGGGCAAGCAGAGGCAATTCAAAACAACCCGGTGCCCAAGCGTAATCGACTTGAGTTCCTTGGGGATCTACATCGACTCCATGACGTTTTAAACAATCTTGACACCCCTCTAGGAGTCTCGTCGTCACCAAATCGTTAAAACGCCCAATCACGATCGCATATCGATAGGTATTGGAATGTGCAAACGTTCCTTCAAAAACAGCCATTAATATTTTCTACCGTTAACGCAATGTATGGGATGCAGTGACTTCATCTAGATTACCTTGTTAGTCCAGATTCAGTCTCACCAGATGTGTTTTAAAGCTGAGTTTTAATCCAAATAAAAAGGCCGATCGAATGATACGGTCAGCCCTTTTATAAAAAATACTTAGCGCTAAGTCTATGCGACCAAGAAGTTCAATGCACCCACAGCAACCACCAAGCCGCCCCAGATGATTGACCCTAGCAAAATTAGACGTTTGGACTGGTCCCAGTTTTGGGGCGATGCGTAGGCGACGGGTACGTAGATGATCATCGCGAATGAGAAAAACACTAATGCGGCAAGTAGCAATTGGAATACGACGGTCATGACTTTCTCCCTATGGACAGCAAGTTTAGCGATCTCAGCAATTATAAGTGAGAATAAACAGGCCGCCCCAAGGCACTAAAATGCACAGGTCATGCGCTGTATTTCTCACGTTTGTACCGTATCAGAAAACTGGTTTTGATTCTATGGAATCGAGATGTACCGTAACGTTTTGTAAAGCTGTCTCTCAGGCACGAGGTCTTTGATGGTGACGATCGAACGACTGGCGCTTCCTTTACAAGAGATTTTAGCGATCGCCGTGACCGCAGCAGAAGCAGAAGGATGGCACCTATATCTAGTGGGCGGCGGGGTGCGTGATTTGATGCGGAAGGGCGGAGATGGTCCGGTGATGCTATCGGATCTGGATTTGGTGGTAGAGGGGGCTGTGGGGGCTGGGGTGAAGTTGGCAGAGGCATTACGATCGCGCTATCCCGATGTGGTGCTGGAAGTCCACGGCAAGTTTCAGACGGCGGCGCTGACTTGGCACGGCGATCCAATTTTGGGGGATTTGTCTATGGATTTAGCGACGGCGCGAACGGAGAGTTATGCCTATCCGGCGGCAAACCCAACTGTTGTAGCGAGTTCTATTGAATTGGATTTGTTTCGCCGTGATTTTTCAGTGAATGCGATGGCGCTGAGATTGACGAGTCCGGGGGCGGGGACTGTTTTGGATTTACATCAGGGCGCGGAGGATTTGACGGCGCGGGTTTTGCGAGTTTTGCACGATCGGAGTGTGTTGGATGACCCGACGCGTATATTCCGGGGGGCACGGTTTGCGGCGCGGTTTGAGTTTGAGTTTGAGCAGGAGACCAAAACTCAGTTTGCGTCGGCGATCGCGTCGGGAGTTTATGAACAATCTCGTCAGGAATTCGGTTCGGCTCCGGCCCTGCAAACTCGACTTAGATCTGAATTTAAATATTTGTTTTCATCGTCAACATGGAAAAGTGCGTTGCGGAGTTTGCGATCGGTGAATGCGTTTTATTGTTTGCATCCGAGTTTATCGATTTCGCAGAATTTGGATGGTTTTGGTTGGCGGCGGCTGTGGCGATCGCTGTGTCGGATGGATCTGTGGCTGAAGGACGATCGGCTCAATCCGGGTCTACAGCGATGGCAAACGATGTTGGAGTTGATTCTGACAATGGCCGATGAACCTGCAATCATTGGGGCACAGTTGCAACTGCCAAAAACTGCGATCGATCGTCTATCAGCTTTGAGCACCGTTGAAGTCCAGATCCATCAATTGCTAAACCGGGGCGATCGTCCGAGTCGAGTAGACCAAGTATTAAGTGCGTTCGATCGGGTGACATTGTTGTTGATTGCAGCGCGAAGTGATGACCCTTGGCGGTGTCAGATTTGGAAATATTTGACGGAGTACGCCCAAGTTAAACCGATGCTATCGGGTAAAGATTTACAGGAATTAGGATTTAAACCGGGAAAGGGGTTGAAGCTGATTTTGACGCAATTACGGGCGGCGACTTTGGATCAAATAGTGAACGATCGGGCGGGGGCGATCGAGTTTTTAAAGAGTCTGTAGTCCAAGATCCACACAAAAATCTGAAACCTGTCATCAGCTAGACCCGATCCCCCTAAATCCCCCTTAAAAAGGGGGACTATGAAAAAAGAAAAAACGGGCACCATGAAAAAAGACCTGCTCTTGTTCCCCCTTTTCAAGGGGGCTAGGGGGATCGGGTTTCAATGCCAGCAGGAATAGATCAAGTTGTGCGTACGCAGTAGCCCAATTCTAGTTGCCATAACTACTTCTCTGGCTGTGCCTCAGCGTCTGCCGACAGCTTACGGAAATTAAATGCCTGTGCACTCGGATGACAAGCAATACAAGTAGTTAGCGTCGGCTTCATCGCAAATTTTACTTTTGGATGGAGCGCTTTAAAATATCTCGATTCTGAAATTCGGTAAGGCACTCGTTCATCTGTGCTAGCCACCGGACGCGATGCATTTTTGACATAATTCCAGATAATCCGCTTTTCTGAACCTTGGGGAATATCGATTGTTACGCCATAATGTTGCGGATCTTGAAGCAATACCTGCCAGGTTTGAGTAGGCATGACAGCGGGTGGGATTCCAATGTGGCAGCCTCGGCAAGACTCTAGGTAAAGCTCTTGACCTAACCGATCGCGATCGCTCACCGGGTCTACCGTTCCAATCTCTGCACTCTGAATACTAGGGCTGCGTTGAATATTAGGACTTTGCAGCAATGGATTATTTTTGGGTTCCAGCGCTTGGGCAAGACCAATTCCCATCATTAATGTAAACAAAATCAACAGCATCACCAATCCAACCACAGCAGGACCAGATTGACGGCGAGTTGTTCGGCGAGTGCGCGATCGGGACATGGGAAACCATCAAAAATAAGAACAACAGCTACAAGGTATTTTCGACAGCCCCTTCACAAATCCGGGAACTTGTCCCCACAATGATAATCACAACATTATGTAGGCGCATTGGATGGGACAGTCGAAGCGGGAGCCAAAATCTGAGTCGAACATTGGAACGAATCATTATTCCACCCAACATCAGACCGTAGACAGTATCAACGATATTACTAAGAACGTGGATTGTCGAACCGTTCAGTTGCGGGTTGGGCCTGAATTTGTCGAGCTACGATCGCTTCAAGCCCTGTTTAATCTCGTTGCATTTTGGGCCAAAGATCGAACTCTTGAGGATCTTCAGACGGCTCTTGATCATAGCGATCCGATCGTTACCGCCTGGGACAACACAACACTCATTGGCTTTGCCCGCGCCACATCTGATGGAGTTTACCGCGCCACAATTTGGGATGTAGTCGTTGATTCCAGCTATCAAGGGGCAGGCATTGGCCGCAAACTCGTACAAACCCTAATCACCCATCCGCGCCTTAGTCGAGTCGAACGCATTTATCTGATGACGACCAATCAGCAAGCCTTTTATGAACGGATTGGGTTCACAGAAAATCAGACCACAACCATGGTTTTGCACAGTCAGCCCTTAGAGATGCCCGCCTTTCTTGAAGTTGAACTTGAATGTGATGTGGGACAGTACTCCTAGAAACAGTGTAGGATTTTCATATAGCTAGGGGTGCCGAAAAACGATCGGCTGAGAAACCACCCTTAGAACCTGAAACGGGCTACGGATTACGAGAAATTTCATCGGTCTGTTGTCTCTGGGTAATACCAGCGAAGGGAAGCTGTTTATTTTAAGGAAGAGTCATATGTTGCGTTCAGATTGGATTGCGAAACGTGCAGGACATGGCAATACTTCACAGATGCACTATGCCCGTCAGGGGTTGATTACGGAAGAAATGGATTACGTTGCAAAACGGGAAAAACTTTCTCCAATCTTAATTCGGGATGAAGTGGCACGGGGCCGCATGGTGATTCCAGCCAACATCAACCACCCCAATCTCGAACCGATGGCGATCGGCATTGCTTCGACCTGTAAGGTGAATGCAAACATCGGCGCATCACCCAACTCATCTGACATCAGCGAAGAAATCGCCAAACTCACCCTAGCTGTGAAATATGGTGCAGATACGCTGATGGATCTTTCCACAGGCGGCGGCAACCTAGACGAAATTCGGACGGCCATTATTAATGCGTCTCCAATTCCGATCGGCACTGTTCCCATCTATCAAGCCTTAGAAAGCGTCCACGGAAATTTTGATAATTTCACTGAAGACGATTTTCTTCACATCATCGAGAAGCACGCTCAGCAAGGCGTAGATTACATGACAATCCATGCCGGATTGTTGATTGAACACTTGCCCCTAACCCGTACTCGTCTCACCGGAATCGTGTCTCGTGGCGGCGGAATCATTGCGAAATGGATGCTTCACCACAAGCGCCAAAATCCTTTGTATACGCGCTACACCGACATCATGAATATTTTCAAAAAATATGATGTCACCTTCAGCTTGGGCGACTCCTTGCGTCCGGGTTGTAGTCATGATGCGACAGATGCGGCTCAATTGGCAGAACTCAAAACCCTCGGCAACTTGACCCGTCGGGCTTGGGAAGATG
The DNA here is from genome assembly GCA_043787635.1 of Synechococcales cyanobacterium. GTDB lineage: Bacteria > Cyanobacteriota > Cyanobacteriia > Leptolyngbyales > Leptolyngbyaceae > JAAFJU01. Next base: position 19,037 of record JAYVUU010000156.1, read on the forward strand.
ATTTGCAGGTCATGGTTGAAGGTCCGGGACATGTGCCTATGGATCAAATCGAATTCAACGTCAAAAAACAGATGGAAGAATGCTCCGAAGCGCCTTTCTATGTTTTGGGTCCATTGGTCACAGATATTGCGCCCGGTTATGACCACATTACCAGTGCGATCGGTGCGGCGATGGCGGGTTGGTATGGTACAGCAATGCTTTGCTATGTGACTCCAAAAGAACATTTGGGTCTACCGAATGCTGAAGATGTTCGCAATGGTTTGATTGCCTACAAAATTGCAGCCCATGCAGCGGATATTGCCCGTCACCGTCCGGGTGCCCGCGATCGGGATGATGAACTGTCCCGCGCTCGGTATAACTTTGACTGGAATCGTCAATTTGAATTGTCCTTGGATCCTGAGCGCGCTCGCGAATACCATGACGAGACGCTTCCTGAAGATGTCTACAAAACCGCAGAATTCTGTTCCATGTGTGGACCGAAGTTCTGCCCGATGCAAACCAAAATCGAAGACGAGGATCTTGCTGAATTGCAGGCATTCTTGGTCAAAGATGGCGATCGCTTAAAAGCTACGGCTACGGTGTAGATCATCAAACTTGTAGAGTAATTCTGCTCTTATGCCCCTGTTTTCAAAGAGCAGGGGCTTTTTAATTTATTCTCGATCGATGAAGAAACTAATGACACCCGAACAAGCCCAAGAGATTTTGGTCCTGCGAGTTCAAAACTTTACGCCCAAAGAGATTGCCCGTAAATTGGGACTTCGACCTGCTGATGTTACTGCCATCATCCGATCGGAGGGTGAAAAAGCGACCCAAGACCGTTTCGATCGTGGAGAAATGGCACCGATTTACGAATGTTTAGTCAGCGCAAACTTTCCAGACGATCGATTTCTCACGCTCGGACAACAACGCCCTGAACCATCCGACAGCATCGACGAAACTAGGGGAACGACGATCGTGGTTGTGGCCCGAAATAGCCGCCCTGGGAAATTGATAGTCTGTAGCTATCTGGTGGACTATTACTGCTTGGGAATTAAAGATGTAATTGGACCTAGACAAATCCTTGAATCTGAATACCCTAAATTCAGGGAAAAATGTTTTCAAGCTTTCGATAATCACTCAAAGATGATCACCATAGAACAAGCCCAAGCGATCGTTCTTAGCACTCTGTCTTATGCCGATGGCTTAGAGTTATCTCCCCATCTAGATTTTACCGAAACCGCAAAATCTCACCTTGGACTTTGGGATCAGAAATTAAGCATTTGGTGTGGAGATTCCGACGGCAAGCCTTTATTTATTCCAGGTCCGAGTGACTTCCCCGGTAAGATCATCGCTATCCTCGATCGGAGCGTGGGGGAAGGGAACTACAGATATGTAGCTCCAAAGCGAAGCCGATAACCTAAGTTATGCCCCCAACCCCCAATTCTGGGGGGCTTCGGAATCTCTTACTCCCCCAGAATTGGGGGCTGGGGGGCTTCCAGTGTATTCGTTGGGTAGGAGAATTCGCACGATCGTTCCTACGGATAAAACGCCAACTTTGGTAAGCCCAACATCTCATCCCAACCCTGCATAATATTCAGACACTGAATCGCTTGACCCGCCTGACCCTTGAGCAAATTGTCAATTACCGACATCACAATCACCCGATCGGTCCTCGGATCCACCTCAATACTGATATAGCAAAGATTCGTCCCCGCCGCCCATTTCGTCTGAGGATATACGCCCGCTGGCAAAATTTTCACCCAAGGCGAATTCCGATAAAACGCCTTATATATAGTGATCAAATCCTCTCGAACCAACCCAGGATCTCGCAGATTTGCATACACCGTCGCTAAGATCCCCCGCACCATCGGAACCAAATGCGGCGTAAATTGCACACAAACCTCACGACCCGCCAAATCACTACAAATCTGCTCAATTTCTGGTGTATGTCGATGCCTTGCCACACCATAAGGCGCGATCGCATTATCCGCCTCAGCTAACAACATGCCCACTTTTGCCGCTCGTCCGCCGCCCGATGCTCCTGACTTTGCATCAATAATGGCAGTCTCCGGCACAATCAACCCCTGCTTCATCAACGGAGCCAACGCCAACAAACTCGCCGTCGGGTAACACCCCGGACAACCAATTAACGTCGCATTGCGGATCCGATCGCGGTACAGCTCCGGCAACCCATACACCGCCTGATGATTCACCTCATCATCGGTCCGATCGGTGTTGTACCAGGTCTTATAAGTCGCTAAATCTTTAAACCGATAATCCGCCGACAGATCCAAGACCTGACACCCTTTCTCCAGAAGCTGTGGAGCTAAATTACAAGCAATCCCATTGGGCAACGACAGAAATACAACTTTTGCCCGTTCCGCAATCCGGTCAACATCCACCGCCTCGATAGTCTGCACCACTGCATGAGCTAGGTAAGGATACAGCGCCCCGAAATCTTTCCCCACCGTACTGTCGCCTGCAATATATGTCAGTTCCAAATGGGGATGGTCCTGAAGCAGGCGCACCAACTGTACCCCGCCATAGCCAGAAGCGCCCACAATACCAACCGGAACCCGCACTAAATCACCCATATCTGACTCTTGAGGCCAATAATGCCTTGAACAATGTGATGAATTGTAGTGCGTTGTCTCCCGTTTTGGTCTTTCACTTTCAGGCTAATAGGTTCGCACCCGCAGCAATCCATCCAAATCCAGCCTAGAAATCGTCTGAATAGCCTCCATTCCCCGATTGTTGGCTGGCTTCATTGTCTCGACGAGAGCCTAGTAAATTGAGTTGATCCACCACCACCACCGGAGACATTCGGTTTGCCCCTGTGTTTCGATCGACCCAAGTATCAAACTTCAGCACGCCCTTCACCCCAATCAACGACCCTTTATTCACATACTGCTCTGCAATCCCCGCTGTTTTGCCCCAGATTTCCAGATTAAACCAGTCGGTAACATCTTTAGTACGACGTACCGCTAGCGTCAGGCGACATTTCACACTCCCCGACTCAAAATGACGAACATCTGGCTCTCCGCCCACACGTCCCACCAAAGTCACAACGTTTAAACTCATGATTTTCGATCGCTCATTTCAATTGGTAGGGGTATTCTAGCGCTAGCATCGGAGAATCCTGTAATATTTGGAGCCAGATTGAGACTGACAGTATTCCATTTGGCTAGACGAGGGGGATGAAACATAATAAGATTCAACATTGATTGACTTAGGGTTCATATGAATTCCTGCGACCAGTCATTTTTATTCTGTTAGACTAAAGTTGCTGAGGCTACTGTCGTGAATTTTTTTAGCCGCTTCTCTGCCTCCCGAGACATGGGAATTGACCTAGGTACTGCCAATACCTTGGTCTATGTTTCTGGGAAAGGAATCGTTCTGCAAGAGCCATCCGTAGTGGCCATGGATCAGCGCGAAGGGGTTCCTCTTGCAGTCGGTGAAGAGGCTAAGCGGATGTTAGGTCGGACCCCTGGAAACATTGTGGCATCCCGTCCGCTGCGAGATGGTGTGATTGCGGATTTTGATATTGCCGAGCTGATGTTGAAGCACTTCATTACCAAAGTTCATGATGGTCGCCAGTTGGTTTCGCCCCGTGTGGTAATTGGGATTCCCAGCGGCGTGACTGGGGTGGAGCGCCGAGCGGTGATGGATGCCGCCACCCAAGCCGGGGCACGGGAAGTTTTTTTGATTGATGAGCCTGTGGCAGCGGCGATCGGGGCAGGACTTCCAGTACAGGAGCCGACCGGGAATATGATTATCGACATCGGCGGGGGGACGACTGAAGTTGCAATTCTAAGCTTGCAGGGTACTGTACTCAGTGAATCCGTCCGGGTGGCGGGCGATGAACTCAGTGAAGCTATTATGCAGTACATGAAAAAGGTTCACAACTTAATCATCGGTGAACGCACCTCAGAAGAAATTAAAATCGCGGTGGGTTCGGCCTATCCAAACCGTGAAACTGATGAAGAAACCATGGAAGTCAGAGGGTTGCACTTATTGTCTGGCTTGCCCCAAATCGTCACGATTAAAACCCCCGAAATCCGGGAAAGCATGGCTGAACCGTTAGCTGTGATTATTGATGCTGTCAAACGCACCTTGGAGCGAACTCCGCCTGAGCTGGCTTCGGACATTATCGATCGGGGCATTATGTTGGCAGGGGGTGGCGCTTTGCTACGCGGGCTTGACGCTTTGATTAGCCATGAGACCGGGATTGTGGTTCATGTAGCTGCCGATCCCCTGAGCTGTGTCGTATTGGGCACAGGACGCGTTCTAGAAAACTTCAAGGAACTGGAGCGAGTCTTCAGCAGTCGCCCTCGTTAGGTTGAATGTTGTGTTGGATGTGGATAATTTTGGACTGTGGGACTGAAATTATCCTGGACCGATCGATTTGAGTGTGAATGAACTAATAGTGAAGTCGTAATATGGCGGTTCGTTAAGCCGTCACTGTAAGATTCTTCACACTAAGTCTCAGTAATCGTTATCTTATTATTTATGTTGTCAGTACGTCGCTGGTGGGAACGGTTTGGAACAACTACGCTGTTGACTGGCGCGGCTGTCGGCGTTGCATTAATTATTCGTCAGACCCAGGGTAGTTTTTTACTTGAAAGCTATCAACTAATTGCTCGCCCATTTTACAACAGTCCCGATCGGACCGCTGAACTCAAAAATGCTCAGTCCGAAGAACTTCAGCAGCGCTTGATCGATCTTCAGAACAAAAATCAGAAACTTGAAGACCTCCTCGGCTTCATTCAAACCCAAAAAACAAAAGGAATTCCGGCTCCAGTGATTGGGCGCAGTGCCGATCACTGGTGGTCCCATCTTGTCCTTGGACGCGGCAAAAAAGATGGAGTCGAAGTCAACAGCATTGTCATGAGTCCCGGTGGGGTGGTGGGCCGAGTGAGTAAGGTTTCGGACAGTGCCAGTGTTGTGGTTCTCTTGAGCGATGCTTTTAATCAAGTCGGGGTCACTGTGAGTCGTACCCGCGCCACAGGATTCATTAAGGGCCAAAGCGCCGATAAAGCCGGGAGCCAAGTGGTTATGGAGTTTTTCGACAAAAATGTTGACGTTCGTCGGGGAGATACCCTCGTCACCTCTGCTTTTAGTAAAAAATTTCCATCGGGTCTTCCGATTGGACGCGTGGAATCTGTCGATCTGGGTAAAAGCCCATCGCCCGAAGCCGTTATTCAGCTAACCGCACCGATCGCGGCATTGGAATGGACGGCGATTTATCCTTATTTACCCCCCGCAACAGAAAACCTAACCCCAGATCCCGAACCTCAAAATCCTCAGATTCCTAAATTACCTGCTGAGAAACCCTAATGCAATTTCCTGGAATGACGCTGATGGTTCAGACCATCGATCGCAATCCCGAACTTCGGTTGTTTTTGAGCGGTGCCTTGACGGTGATGTCTGTAATGATCTGCCTCATGCTGCTTCCCATGCGTTTACCGGGAATGGCGCTGACCGGAATTGGTCCGAATTGGCTCTTGATCTGGGTGGTGATTTGGAGCTTGAAACGATCGGTATGGCAGGGGATGAGTGCAGGGCTGGTCTTGGGTCTATTGCAAGATGCGATGACTGAAGAGACTCCGACGCATACTCTTAGTCTAATGTTCGTTGCGTACCTGATTTCACGCCTTCAGAAGCAACGATTTCTCCGTGAAGATTTTATTTTTATTACCCTTGTCACCTTTGGAATGGCCGTGGTGGCTGAGACAATCATGGCCCTACAGTTCAGTTTTCTCGGCACCCGCACCCTAATCGATATTTGGAAGCATCATCAGCTTATTGCCTTGAGTTCGGCGATTCTGAGCAGTCTGTGGGCACCCGTGATGTACTTTCCGCTCAATCAGCTTTGGCGGTGGTCGCGGGTTCCTGATGCTTAGGAATAGCAATGCAGGAAGTCTAAAAACGCAGTAAACTAGTGATATACATTCCTTAACACTGGTCGGCTCATGTCTCGTATTTGCATTCTAGGTGGCGGCTTCGGCGGTCTATATACTGCGCTACGGCTGAGTCAGTTGCCGTGGACTGGGCATGAGAAGCCGGAAATTACGTTGGTTGACAAGTGCGATCGGTTCGTCTTTTTGCCATTGCTATACGAAGTGGTGACGGGCGATTTGCAAAGCTGGGAAGTGGCCCCCTACTACAGCGAACTTCTGGCAGGGACTGGGATTCGCTATGTTCAGGCTACGGTTGAATCTGTAAGTCTGGCGGACCGAACCGTTCAAATTATTCAAAATGGTAGAGCTGAAGGGCTTGCTTACGATCGTTTGGTGTTGGCGATGGGTGGCGAATCGGTGATTGGAAATGTTCCGGGTGCGGCGGATCATGCATTGCCATTTCGGACGTTGAATGATGCGATGCGTCTTAGCGATCGGTTACGGGATTTGGAAGCGGGCGCTGCGGACCGGATTCGGGTGGCAATTATTGGAGCCGGATACAGTGGAGTGGAGTTGGCCTGTAGCTTGGCGGAACGGTTGGGCGATCGGGGACGGCTGCGGATTGTGGAATTGGGCGATCGGATTTTGAATTTTTCGCCTGACTTTAATCGTAAAGCGGCGGAGAAAGCGTTGACCGATCGGAAGGTCTGGACTGACCTTCAGACTAAAACCAGTGCTGTGACCAGTGACGAGATTACGCTGCAATATGCGGATAAGTCTGAAACCTTGCCTGTTGATTTAGTGCTGTGGACGGTGGGAACACGGGTTTCTGACGTGATTCAAAATTTACCGTTACCGAAGAACGATCGGGGCCAAATCAAAGTTCAAACGACTCTGCAAGTTGAGGGGTATCCGGAAGTCTATGCGCTGGGGGATCTGGCTGATTGTAAGGATGCGGACGGACAGACCATTCCGACGACGGCTCAAGCTGCATTCCAACAATCCGATTATGCAGGCTGGAATCTTTGGGCTTCTTTGACCGATCGGCCGCTTCTGACGTTTAAATATCAACATCTTGGCGAAATGATGACCTTGGGTGCGGATGATGCGACGTTGGCAGGGCTTGGATTGCAGCTTAATGGTGTTTCGGCTCACCTGGCTAGACGGATGATTTATCTAATGCGAATGCCGACGTTTGAGCATCAAGTCAAGGTGGGTCTGAACTGGATTACTAAGCCTGCGGCTGACTTTCTGAAACGTCTCACCAAAACGCTCTAGGAGTTACTAGCTAGGATGATCGACTCTTGCTTGAGGGTCTGCATTCCTACTCAAGACCATGGCTTTTACCGATGACCCAGGATCTGCGGAAAAATTGAGCTAAAGCGGTTTCCTGTAGAACTAGGTAGATTGGACGACCATGGGGACAGGTGTGAGGATTGCGAGTGTGTTGCCATTGTTCAAGCAGGTGATGCTGCTCTGAGCTTGACAGGGGCGTGCCATTACGGATAGCAGTGCGACAGGCGATCGCGACTTGAGCGGTCTGTAAATCACCGCCCCAGCTCAATTCTAGTAAGGCCGCTGCACAATCTTCCCGGTGAAGTAAGAGTTCTGGAATGGTCCGGACTGCCCACAGTTCATCGCCAAATTCTTCTACTAGCAGACCGATTCCTTCCAACTGTTCCAACTGGCGCGTAGAAAGCTTACTCAGGATAATGGCGGGTTCACTAGGAACAATCTGCCACCGATCGCAAATCTGTTCGTATAAAACCCGTTCGTGGGCAATGTGCTGTTCGATTAGATAGATACCGTTGATATGTTCGGCCAAGATGTAAGTATTGCGAACTTGACCGACTGCTTTTAGGGGGCTGGGTAACGATCGGGAATCGGATACGATCGGGGTGTCTGGGCGATCGGTTGCGGGATCGATCGATCGGGCAAGACCATACCCGGCACGCTGCTCGGCAGCCCGAAGAAAACTTGTGGTGCGGGTTCCGGATAATAGTTGATCTGATAATTGAAGAGCCTGTTGGATGCTCTGGGTAATTAAGGTTTGCCAATCGTCTAAATGCTGTAAATATAATGACGATTTAGCGGGATCTCGGTTCCAATCGACCTGTGCGGGGGGAACTTGCAAATGAACCAAAACAATGGGATGCCGATCGCGGGGCAGCATTTTTCGGAGTGCGGTCATTATGGTTTGAGTGATGGTAGGGAGTTCAACAATTCGACCATTTACGGCAACTTTAATCCAATCAGGCGATCGTCTTGAAATGCGATCGGGCAATCCTACTATGAGTTCAAGGGTATCGGTATGAATGATGCTGAAATCATTTAAGTTTCCAGTGGGTAGTATTTGCAGCAACCGTTGAATTGATTGTGCTGTCCGACCAAACATTAACCATTCACGATCGTCTTGGAACACTTGAATGGTTAGCTGTGGGTGAACAACGGCGATCGATTGAATACAAGTTTGAATTTGTTTGAGTTGTTGTTTAATTGAACCGATGGCTGTGCGGCGGGTTTCCCAGTTTTCAAATAAATCCGTCACCCGAACGATTGTTCCAGAGGCGATCGCAGCGGCTTCTAGTTTAGTCTGTTCACCGTTCTTACTGTACTGTGCACGCCAACCAGACTCTGAAATACAACTTAGAATTTCCATTTGTGAAAATTGGGCGATGCTATGAAGCGCTTCCCCGCGAAACCCTAACGTGGTGATGTTGGATAAATCAGATTGATTTGATATTTTATTAGTCGTATGGGGACGGGCGATCGTGGTTAAATTTTCAACATCAATACCACAGCCATTATCCATAACGTGAATTTTCCATTGTTTCAACCATACATACACAACAATTCGGGTCGCTTTTGCATCGATCGCATTTTCTACTAATTCCCGAATTACTGCCGCCGCTGAATCAATGACCTCTCCTGCGGCCATTCGATGAATTACATCTAGTGATAGCGGACGAATAGTATTAACTCGAATTGAATTGGATTGATCTGTAGTCATAATTTGCGGTCAGAGTTCCCAAACTCTAAATACTGGTTGAGCAGTGAACATATTCTAAATAAGTAAATCACTATTTGAAGATTCGATCGTGGGAGGCGATGCTTTAAAGGCTAAGAAGAAAGGTAAGAGTTTCTAGGAATCTCCGTGGTCTCTTTGTTAGGCAGGGGGAGGATGACAAGATTTAACACTCCGTGTTTATACTTATCTTTTCATTTATCAGATAGATACAAAGTTTATTTTCCTGCGTATATTATGTATTATGGACTGGCATCTAACTTAAATCATTTCTTCTAAGCAATCCTGTAGCTGTCAGACAACACATAAAAAATTCTATGGCAAGCATGAAATTAATGAGATCCCCGTTTTGGTTTGGGGGCTTTTTAGTCATGAGTATTTACGGAAGTGTCCCCCCGGCCATTGCTCAATCCTCCTCCACAATCATTCCAAATACGGCAACGGCTGCATTTAATAGTCCTGGGCAAGCAGACCCCACGGCTGTCTCTTCTAACACTGTAAGAATTCCAGTTCAGGGCGGAACTGCGTCCTTGGAAATCATTAAAATTGGCGATCGAGCTAGCATTGAACCCGGTGATGCGATTAGTTATCGGTTGCAGGTTCGGAACAGCGGGTCTGCGACGATTACGGACTTGAGTATAAAAGACACCTTGCCGCTGGGATTCAAATTTTTGCCCAAGTCCCCCGTGGCTGCAATTGCCAATGCTGCCGGAACCCCCGTCACAAATCCGTCACCCATTACGGCCACGGTGTCGGGATCTGTCATTACCTTTAGGTATCCAGAATTGCTGCCCCAGCAGTCTTTGATTATTGCCTATGCCGCATTAACCAGTCCGGATGCGGTGCGGGGCAGTGGACGAAATAGCGCGATCGCATTTGGGTTATCGCCCAATGGCCCGGTCAATAGCAACATTGCCAGTCACCGAGTTCTAGTTCAAGCGGGTATTGTTTCTGACTGTGGAACATTGATTGGGCGGGTCTTTGAGGATCGTAACTTTGATGGAGAGCAGCAACCTGGAGAGCCAGGAATTCCTAATGCGGTGATCATTTTAGAAGATGGGAATCGCATTATGACCGATGCGGATGGACTGTATTCATTGCCATTTGTGCTGGCTGGTTACCATACCGGAACTCTTGATCTGACTAGCTTACCGGGATATACGGTAGCTCCGAATTTATACCGAATTGACAAAAACAGTACATCCCGATCGGCGCGTCTAGAACCCGGCGGCATGGCCAGAATGAATTTTGCAGTTACACCCACGTATCGGGAGGGAGTGCGCTAGTTAATATGAAAATTTTAATGCAAATACAAATGGCTAGACAACTCTTGTCTAGTGGCGAAATCGGTATGAATACGAGCGCGATCGTGCTTGGAATTGCCATATTAAATACGATTGCAGCTACTTTAACGATCGGAGCCGCTAATGCCGAAACCGTTGCGCCAACTGTGACGAATACAACAATAAGTCAGGCTGCAAAACCAGAAATAACCCAATTAGAACTACTGCCAATTCGATCGTCTCAAGTTGCGGCTGATGGGCGATCGACCGTGAAGTTTGAAGGGCGATTACTAGATAAAGAAGGGCAAATAGTTCCATCTCGGGCGATCGTCACCCTAACCAGTAGCGCCGGGAAATTCATTGGTGCAGACCAAGATACGGATTTGCCGGGGTTTCAGGTCTTGGCGATTCGTGGGAAATTTACAGCAGAATTGCAGTCAGATTTAGAAGCAAAAAAAGTCCGCGTTCGGGCCGCGATCGCAAAGCAATTATCAGACCCTGATTCAAACGCCGACCCAACGCCAAAACCACTCGCTCCAGACACTTCCTCGACCATTGCGCCAAGTTCTCAAAATAATCCCAAAGCAATTGTCGCCGCTTCAACTAATTTCCAAGATATTAGTACCTATACTCAAGTTGAATTTATTCCTGATTTACGATCGCCCATTGTGGCGGGAGTGGTAAACGTTCGCATTGGGCGATCCGGGACCGATTACTTTGGGAGCTTTCGTGACTTTCTTAATCCCGATCGATTGGTAGAAGGCACAAGGCTAGATGTCGATACGGCAGTTTTTGCCACGGGGAAAGTCGGTGATTGGCTGATTACGGGAGCGCTTAATAATCAACGCCCTTTGAATCAAACCTGCGACGGGAATTCTAGACTATTCCGCGACACCCAAGCTTGTGACCAGGTTTATCCAGTCTTTGGGGATAGTTCAAAAGTTGACTACTTAGCGCCTTCAATTGATAGTGTCTACTTTAAAGCCGAACGTCAATCACCCGTTCCCAATGCGGGCACTGACTATGCGATGTGGGGAGATTATAATTCTCAGGAATTTGCCACAGCCTCCCAGCTTTACAGTGCAACGACGCGGCAATTGCATGGATTGAAAGCTAACTATAATTTTGGCAATTTGCAAGCCACGATTATGTATGGCAACAATTTACAAAGTTTCCGCCGAGATGCGATCGCCCCTGATGGCACGAGTGGCTATTACTTCTTATCGCAGCGATTGGTCATACCGGGCAGTGAAAACGTATTCATTGAAACTGAAGAACTCGGTCGTCCCGGCACGGTGATTGAGCGTAAAAGTTTAGCGCGAACCGCAGATTACGAGATTGATTACGATCGGGGAGCCTTTATCTTCCGGCGACCGATGTTGCGAACAGAGTTTGATTTGTTTGGGCGATCGTTAGTCCGCAAAATTATCGTCACCTATCAATCGGATTCTCAAGGCAACGACGCGAGTCTATACGCTGGGCGATTACAATACAATCTGTCTCGGACTCTGGGGCGTGAAAGCTGGCTGGGGACTAGCTATTTAAAAGAAAGTCAGGGCATCCGTAATTTTGAACTGTATGGTGCAGATGCAATTTTCCCCTTGGGCGATAGCGGTCAAATTATTGCAGAAATCTCAAAATCAAACAATGATTCAATCTATCAAGGCGTGGTATCAGGGACCGCCTATCGGTTTGAGGTGAATGGCAAACTTAGCGACTCAATTCTCGCCCGTTCTTATTATCGAACCGTGGGGCAGGGCTTTTCAAACGCTGGAACCTTAAGTTTTAATCCAGGTCAAACCCGCTATGGCGTTGATGTTGCTAGCACTATCGCGAAAGGCACAAGGCTTAAACTCCAGTTCGATCGTGAGGAAAACTTTGGAATTGCAACCGCCGATCGGAGCCTACTTGGATTTAATGATTTATTCAATCCTCAAGCGCAGCCGATTCCAGGAACCCGACTTGATAACAATCTAACCACCCTTCGAGCCGGACTCAGCCAGACGGTGGGGAGCGCCGAACTTGCCCTTGATTATGTCAACCGAACCCGGAGCGATCGCAATAGCTCCAGTTTGCTGACCAATTCCAGTAGTCAATTGGTTTCATCCCTCTCATTCCCGATCGCTAAATCTTTGAGTCTACGTGCTCAAAATGAATTAAATCTCACGCGTAATAGCGACTTCTTGTATCCCGATCGGACCACCGTGGGATTAGATTGGAGCGTGATGCCGGGAATCACCATGCGGCTTGCGCACCAGTTTTTTACAGGTGGAGCCTACCGACAAGGTGCCATTACGAGCTTAGATACCTTAGTGGACCAACGATTAACTGACGACACCAGTGTAACCGGACGGTATTCATTATTAAATGGAGCAAATGGTCTGACGGGACAAGGTGCACTGGGTTTAAATCATCGAATGATTATTGCGCCGGGATTGCGGATGAATATCGCCTATGAGCATATCTTCAGCAATATTTACACCTTCACTGGAACTGGACAACAGCTCATTACGCCCTACGCGGTCGGGCAAAGTGGCGCATCACTCGCGAGCACTTCTGGAGATAGTTACAGCATTGGGTTAGATTACACCGATAATCCAAATTTTAAAGCCAGTACCAGATTTGAACATCGCTTTTCTAGTGTTGGAACTAACACGGTATTTTCGGCAGCGGCAAATGGAAAAATTTCACCCGCATTGACTACCTTATTTCGCTATCAACAAGCAAATTACAGTAATGTCGTGGGCTTGGGCGATACGTCAAATCTGAAGCTAGGTCTAGCCTACCGAGATCCCCAAAGTGATAAATTTAATGCGCTTTTGCGGTATGAACATCGTAAAAATCCTAGCTCAATTCCAGATACTCTTTTATTTGGAATCGGGACAGGTTCAAACATTCATCTCTTTTCTGGTGAAGCAATTTATGCCCCAAATTGGCGTTGGGAATTCTATGGAAAAGTGGGATTACGGAGCACTGAGTCCTATCTGACCAACAATCTAACCAGTTCCAACACCATACTATTTAGCCAGTTTCGCACGACGTACAATATCAACGATCGGTGGGATGTGGTGGGAGCGATTCGCAGCATTACCCAAACAACTACCGGATTTAATGAAATTGGTTGGGCACTTGAAGCGGGTTATTATCTAACGCCCAACCTGCGAGTCGGGGCGGGCTATAGCTTTGGGCGAGCGAGTGACCCCGATGTGGGCGATCGGAGTCGGGGTGGGTTCTACGCGGGCTTACAGTTCAAATTGAATGAATTGTTTGATGGGTTTGGACTACAAAAAACGGCACCGCCTCAACAGCAAGAATCAAAAGTTCAACCGATCGCGATGGAGAAATAATCATGAAAACCCCAAAATACATCTATCAATTTAGTACTGTTCAAATTCTGTTGCTATTAGGACTCTCTCAAGCCGCTATTTCACAACCCGTCCTATTTTACAAAACTACTGTAAATAGCAATGCTGACGAGATTAAACCGGATAGTGGCTTAACGCTTAGAGAAGCGATCGCATTGATTAATGGTGAATTGAAACTTGAAGCGCTGAGTAGTGCCGAACGATCGCAGGTCACTCCCACATCTCAAGCCTCTACGATCGGGTTCAATTTGCCATTAGGACAAACTCAAATTGCGCTCAAGTCTGAATTACCCTCCATTGCGATTCCCGGCACCACGATCGACGGCACCACTCAGCCCGGTTATGATGCAACAAAATCGGCAACCCAAGAGATTAGTATTGCGATTCCGATTGTTGAATTGATTCCGGCGGTGAATGTGGAGGTATTGCGCGGGTTGACTATTGTTAGCGATCGGGTAACGATTCGGGGACTAAGCATTCATGGGTTTTCAGTCGCCCACAAATCTACCGCTATGACTCCGCCTGCTGATATTTTTATTAGCCATGCAACCCCACCCCCCAGTATTGAAAAGCAAAAAATGCCTGCAAATTTTGCGCCCTATTATCCCGATGATATTCCGCCTAAAAATATCATCATTGAAAACAACTGGTTAGGTCTTTCTCCGATCGGCAAGACTGACAAACCATCAGCCTTTGGAGTATCAATCTTTCATGGTGAGAACACAACAATTCGACGAAACCGGATTGAATTTCATGATGGTAGCGCCATTATCACGAGTGTCGCGGCGACCAATACTGACATCAGTGAAAACATTATTGTTAACAATGGTCTTGCCGGAATGCCCGATGGAATTAGACTTGAAGGCAACATCGATCGGTCTCGGATTCGTGGCAATCTCATGTGCGGAAATGATGGAGCCGGGGTGTATTTGTTTAAACCGAATGGTTCTGTAAAAATTAGCGATAATCAAATCCGATACAACGGTCGTAGATTTCGCCGATCGGCCATCTATTTGACGGGTTCGGGTCATGAAGTGACGAACAATCAAATCTCTAACCAATCGGGAGCTGGGGTTGTAGTTGGGGCTTATCCTCAAAGCGATCGGAACATCATCACCAATAACCGCTTTGATACCCTTGAAGGAATGAGCATTGATCTCAACACCCAAGGCAATACTTACGCGCAGGCTTGGCAAACGGGAGACGGACCGAATCCAAACCGTAAGGGGAGTTATCGCCATCTCGAAACGGGCAACGCTGCGATCGATGCCCCTGAATTTACAACGGATGAGTTTGCTAATGCTAGCGTGATTACTGGAACCGCTGAACCTAACAGTCAAATTTCAATTTACAGAGTCCTATCGAATCCAGAAGACGATCGTGGACCCTTGAGCCAACCGATCGGGCAGGTTATGGTCAATGCTGACGGTAAATTCACTGCGCAACTGACGGGATTGGGCAAGGGCGATCGGATTAGTGCAACTGCCACCGACCCAACAAAAGGAACCTCAGAACCTGCGATTAATGCCGCGATCGGAACTTGGAAGGATGTCAAAACAGCTCGCAATCCTACCGCAATTCTAGCCTGTACAACCCCGACCAATCCTCCCACCACCCCTCCTCCTCCTGTTCTGCCCATCAAGCTCAACGCCCCGACCCGGATTCATTTTGCCCTAGACCAAGATTTTATTAGTCTAGAAAGTGCTGCAATTCTCAACAGGATTGCCACCGTTCTAAACCAGTATCCTGGGGTGCGGATTGAACTCGAAGGTCACACCGACCCCCGTGCAAACAATGACTATAACCAAGCGCTCGGAATGCGCCGTGCAGCCAATGCCCGAACCTATTTACTACGGCAAGGCATTAGCGCTAGTCGGATGACCCTCCGATCGTTGGGCGAAACTAAACGAATTGCAAAAGGTAATTCCAGAATTGATTACGCTCGCGATCGGAGGGTGGAAATTATCTACCGTGATAGTGATGGGTTTGAACTCACAGTCGAAGAGAGTGATCTTCAACTGGAGTGATGGCGTTAGTGGTTCAGATTCTATTTTATTTTTACTGTAAGCTAAGGTGAATCCCATGAGTTTTTCTGTTAAACCTGTTCAAGTCCGATCGATTCCACAGTCCAAAAAACATCTACTTGCCGCTTCTATTACCATTCTCAGCAGCATTCTAGGTATTGCAAGTTCTGCCTATGCTGAAGGGAGCAAAGATCTTTACCCATCGGGATACATAGGTTCCCGTGCCAACATTGAATGGCGGAAATCAGGTGGCGGAATTTATGGCGGAGTATTAATCAGACGAACGCTCCTTAAGGTTTATGCAAAAGCAGGCGAAACTATTCTGTTCGGTTCTAGTGCCGTTGGTGTTAGTAATGGCGCTACTACTGGAGACATTTTGCTCTATGCACCTACGCTTGTTACCGGATCGGTAGGTGCTGAAACTATCCCAGCATCTCCGACACTGGACTGTAACACTCAGGCCGTCAAAGGATTCATTGCCAGCCGCGCCGAAGAACTCGCTGGACCCACCCCGCCCGCAGGTGGCTATGCGCCCTGTCGTTATCCCGTGCCCACAACCGGAGTTTACGACGTGGTCTTCACGGGACCGGATGGAGTGAATGCAATTACGCAAGGAAATCCCACAGGCAATGTTGCGGATACCCCAAATAATTTTAATAGTCAGCAAGGATCTAGCATATCTACTTGGGATGTTACGGTGCGAACTGACCCCAATAATGCGGCAACAAACCAAGATGGCCGACTCTTTACCTACTATCTCACGGCCTTCACCGGGGACAATGGACGACCTCTAAATTCCACCATTTACCCTGTCACCACAGATGGCTATCGGTACCAAACTGCCTTTAAGGGATTAGATCCCAATGGATTTGTCGCATTTGGCAGTCGATCGGGCTTTCTGAATACCGATGGAACTCCACTTTACCGAGACGCGCTTGCGGGCGGGACTAATCCAGGCCAACTCGAAACGATTGCCAAGGGCGTAACCATGGCCCGCCCCGAATTTCCTATTTTCTTCAATCGATCAGATATAACAGCTCTTACCGCCCTTAGCATCCCCACAAACCCCAACGCGCCCGTTGTCTCTAGCCTGACATTTACCGGAACTGCTACCGCCGCCACCAGTACCGAAAACACGGGTGGAACATTCACGTTTAATACCAATGCGCCCGGTAGTTACCAGCTTGTGATTAGCAATAATGGCACAGATTTTGACCCAACGAATCCGCTCAACCGGGTGATTCGTAGACAACTCACGAGCTTCGGAACGCAAACCGTTGTCTGGGATGGGAAACGCAATGACGGGACGTTTTTCCCGGTCAACACAATTCAGCCTAACTATCCTGTACAAGCCACCCTTCGCGGCGGAGAGTATCACTTTCCACTCCTAGATGCAGAGAATAGTGATCAAGGCGGTCCGTCAGTCACTCTCCTCAACCCGCCGGGAACCTATGCGACAGGGTTTGGACCGACTACAGCATTTTATGACGATCGTGGCTACATCACAGCAGACGGTAGAGCAGTTGGGACTCTGAATGGTTCGCTTTGTCCGACAAACTCTGGAACGCTGCCGAGTCCTATTTTCAGCAACACCATAACGGGCTACGACTCCACTACGTCAGCAAGGACTTATTTTGTCACACCAGCCGTACCCAACAGCAACACTAATACAGTCTGCGGTACTGGCGGCTTTGGGGATGCGAAGGGGCTAGACCTCTGGACTTATTTCCCTAGCACAGCTCAAAGAACCCAAGTCATTATTGTTCCCAGCACTCTCCCCCAAGTCAACGCAATTAAGTCTGTCAAACTGATCACTGATGCAGATGGAAGTGGATCGCTGACAGGCGGAGACATAATCCGCTACACGATCGTCTATAACAACACTGGAACTGCTGCCGCTGCCGGGTTTCAAATCACAGATACGCTTCCGACAGATGTGACATTTGTTGGACCTGCTGTCGTTACGGTTGCTGGAGCTGGAACTACGGCAATGGCGAATACCAGTTACAACGGCACAACGATTCCAAATCTTTTGAATGCAGGTGCAACTCTAGGTATAGGCGGAACAATTACGGTCACGATCGATGCCACCATCAAAGGCACCGCTATAGGCAATATCTTCAACCAAGCCAACGGCACCTCTACCACTCCCGGCTATCCCACAGGTGGAGTTCTCACCGACACCCGCGACACTACCACCGCACCGAGCGTCCCCGCTGGCTCTATAGATCAATCCATCTACCCCATAGGAACACTAATTGACCCCACAGGCATCACCGTCGTTCCCCCCAAGCCCGTCTTAAATAAATCCGTCAAACGCTTACCACCTGTGGGAACACCACTCACGTTCGGCGACAATGTGCAATACACGATCGTTCTGCGCAACCCCAACCCCGTCGCCCCGATTCAAGGTGTCACCGTGAAGGATGCAATTCCCACTCAATTAAAATTCCTGACGGACGCAGCTAACCTAGTCACGGTCACGGGTTCGCCTTTTGTCCGCGCAACGACCTTACCTACAACTGATTTCAATGGGGATGGTACAACCCCGATCGCCCTCACCAATACCGCAACCCTTGCTGCCGGAGCGACTGTCACAGTCACATTTAATGCCAAAATTCTTCCCGGTGCAGCTAGCCCGATCGCCAACAATGCCCTGGTAAATTTCACAGGGGACTTGGGAACAGCGATCCGATCGGATGCTAGCGACAGCACAGCTCCAGCGGTAGCGGGATCCGGCGGAGGGACTATCGGAACCCCCAATGCTGCTGGCGACGTAACTCAAACCAACAACAGCGCCCTCGATGATGCAACTATTCTCAACATCGTGTCTCCAGTGAATCCAGTGGGAACAAAATCTGTTCGTCTGGTCGATGACAAAGATGGCAGCGGGTCCGTGTCAGTTGGTGATGTTGTTGAATACACCGTTATCTACCGGAATACCAGTCCTTCGACTGATGTCAACAATTTCCAAATTACCGATCCGATCGACACAACAAAACTCACCTTTGTCTCTGGCAGCTATACCTTTGCCACGTCAGACCCAGCCACCAACGTCCCGGATCGACCCACTTACGACGGTAGTACCGATCCCTTAATGACAGGAGTGGGAACTCTTAAGGCAAATTCTTCTATCACCATCAAGTTCCGCGCCACTATTATTGCCCCCGCTAACACCGTCATCAAAAACCAAGCTAGCGCAGCTTCTAATGGTCCCATAAGTCCTTCTCTAACTGATGCTGTCTCGGGACCTGGCGATGAGCCTCAAATTTTAGATGATGGAATCGATACAGGAAATGGTCCAGCGACGGGCGATGATGAACCGAATTTATTGACGGTAAAAGCACCAGGTGCGGCAAGACTTAAACTGGTGAAACGGGTCACGGGGGCGACTCGTAACGGTGTGCCGATCGCAGGTCTAGCCTTTAACCAATACATCACAGAGGGTGCAGATGATGTTGATATTAATGCGGCTGGCCTGACTCCCCTTGGATTGCCAGGAATACCCACCCTCAACTCACTGCGCAGTGCTGACGAAACCGAATACACCATCTATTTTCTTTCGGATGGTTTGTCTTTTGCGCAAAATGTCGCCCTTTGCGATCTCATCCCCATAGGTACGACCTTTGTACCCACCAATGGTGCCCTGCAAGGAATTACCCTGCGGACCAACGGTGCAACCACCGTTCAAACTAATGCGGTCGATGGCGATCCTGGCTCCTTCCTTGCCCCCCTATTGGCCGCAATCCCAACGCCAAACGGTTGCAGTAATCCAGCGATTCCCAATGGTGCCGCGATCGTCCAACTGGGCACCGTAACGAATAAGGGTCCAAATAACGTTGGGTTCTTCCGATTCCGGGTGCGGGTCAATTAGTTAACACAAGTACTTTGATCTAAGCCAAGTCTCTGGCGAACCGCCCCCTAGCCCCCAATTCTGGGGGAACAAGAGCAAACCTTAGTTCATAGTCCCCCTTTTTAAGGGGGATTTAGGGGGATCGGGTCTATCGGATGACCAGTTTCAGACTTGTGTGTACACAGCAGCAAGTTTGGGGGAGTCAGAGAAAAACATCATAGCCCCCAGAATTGGGGGTTTGGGGGCGCTGCTATATGATGAGTTGCGATCGACCCAATCATATCTGAGCTGACCCCCTATGAACCCTGAATCTACGCCTTGGGAGAATATGTTAAAAAATGTGGGTGAATGGGATGGCTCATTTACTAAATTCGATCTAAATGGCACCGAAATTAGTACCATTCCTTCCCATTTAAAACTCGAAGACCTCGGCAATCATCGCGCCAAACTCACCCTCACTCGCCGATCGCCCCAATACCCCAATCCATTGGTTCAGGAATACGCAAACCTCAGCCAAGGACTCTTATTCTGTGACTGTGGAGCATTCTCGCAAGGGTCAATGCAGTTTGCACCGTTTGCACAATTCGGAGCTGAGTTTGGACATATTTGGACCGATCGTCGTCTGCGTCTAGTCCAGCTTTTTACCCCCGAAAACAAACCTGAATTCATTACCCTAATTCGCGAAATCCGATCGGGATCCCAAGCCCCCATCCTCGATCGTCTCCAGATCTCCGACTTAATCGGCACTTGGAACGGAACCGCCACCACCTACTATCCCGACTGGCGCACCCCCACCCAGTTCACCTCCACATTAACCCTCAGCCAATCGGATGCAGAGACCTTGGATCAAGCCCTACAGTTCGGCGATCGGGTGATTCGATCGCAGGGTCGAATCGAGGGAAACCGTCTAATTTTTGATCAATCAGCCCTAAAAACCCAAGTTCTGATGCTACCGGACAAAGCATCCGCGAGTTTCCCCATAGAAATTCCGAAAGGGCTTCCCTTTTTTATGGAATGCGGCTGGATGCCAGCACCCAACACCCGTCAACGGATCATTCGGAATTATGATGCAAACGGTGAATGGACGAGTTTGATCCGTGTAGTCGAGCGAAAACAATGAGCCACCCCACCGCAAAAGGATAGGGCGTTAGCCTTACGATCGTGCCCGTTTCCGCAACACTTCCGCCAACGTATCCATGGTTTTTGGCAACGGTGCGATCGCCTCGACCCATTCTTCCGTCACCGGATGCAATAGCCGCAGCCGCCATGCATGTAGCGCTTGCCCCGTCAGATTCACATTCACCAATTTACGACCAGCCCCATAGAGCGGATCGCCTAAAATTGGATAGCCGATGTGAGTCGTATGGACTCGGATCTGGTGGGTTCGCCCGGTCTCAAGCTCATACTCCATACTGGTGAACGCCCCAATTCGTTCCTGCACTTTCCAGTGCGTAATCGCCGCTCGTCCCCCCGCACTTTCAGCCACGATCGCCTGTTTTTGCCGATCGACGGGATGACGACCGATCGGCTGATTGACCGTACCAGAATCCACTTGAGGGGCACCGTACACAATTCCTCGATAGGATCTACGGGCGGTTTTGGTTTTGAATTGGGCTTGCAGATGGTGCAATGCCTGTTCCGTTTTGGCCACAACGATCGCCCCCGTGGTGTCCTTATCCAGACGATGAACAATGCCGGGGCGCTGTATGCCATTGATACCCGGCAGGGTCTCCCCCTTAGCCTCACAGTGAAACAGAAGCGCATTCACCAAAGTGCCGTTGCTGTGACCGGGGGATGGATGGACAACCATCCCCGCAGCCTTGTTGATAATAATCAGGCTGCTGTCTTCGTAAAGAACATCCAAGGGAATATCTTCTGCTGGAAGCGTCATCGGTTCCGTAGGGGGAATAACGATCGAAATCCAGTCGGGAGCTTTAACAAGTGTTTTTTTGTTGTCGCAGAGTCGATCGTTAACCGTAACGTGCCCCCCAGCGATTAGCTTTTGCAGGCGCGATCGGGATAGGTACTCAATTTGTTCAGACAAAACGGCATCCAGCCGCCCGCCCAAACCTTCCACCGCTAATTCTATGGTTTCGGATTCATCAAGCAATGCAATTTCAAGAGTTTTCAAGGCTTCAGACTCTAAGGCTTCAGACATAAGTTAACGTTCCGCAATTTTGATAATCCCCTCTAAAACGTCCTGCGGTGTACATACAACTTGGTCTCTCTTCCTAGCATTGAAACCCGATCCCCCTAGCCCCCTTAAAAAGGGGGAACAAGAGCAGCCCTTAGTTCATAGTCCCCCTTTTCAAGGGGGATTTAGGGGGATCGGGTCTAACGGATGACGAGTTTCAGAATTGTGTACACAGCAGTCTAAAAAGTCAGGAATTCTGGGTTCAGCGATCGCACGATCTCCGGTAGGCATACACCCACAGAAGCAGCGATCGCGCTTATTTTGATGGACAGAGACTATTCGTAACGCCTACTCAGAAGTACCCGTCTCCACCGCAGAATCTTCTTTTCGCTTCGTCACAGGCTTAGGCGGAGCCACCTCACCCTCGCGCCTTGTGGGGGGCAAAGACGCAGGAACACGACCGCCACCTCGTCCAGGAGATCCACCGCCGGGACGACGATTTCCCCCTCCATCACCCATCGGACGACGACCGCCCATTACGGGCCGTTTCGGATACTTCTTAGGCATGACTAAGACAATAGAAGTACCACTCTGAATTCGTAAATCCTGACCCTCGCGTTTGACATCCAAATCCCAGAAATACCCCAAAACCTTCCCGCTCAGATCCCCCTCAAGGTTGAGCTTGAAATACTTCATCGAAGGTTCTTTTTCGCCTTTTTTGCGAAGAACCTGCTGAATTTTTACCGAAACTTTCTGGTTCTCAGGCTCGTGAGCAATGATTTCACCCCGAATTGAAAAAACATCGGTGTCTACTTCAGACGACGGCACATACTGAAGAGCATCATCAGATGAAGTTGAACCCTTTACAGCCTCATCGGTGCCCCCATCATCGATCGGGTCACTGGCTAGTTCATCACTCGACTTCACCGAACCAAGCTCACTGCCCAAATTCTCCGGCTCCCATACCCCAACAATTTGCAGGTGAAGGGTTGCTTCCCGTTCGCGGGTTCGCGGATAGACCACCCAGACATGTTCTTGGTCTAGTTGAAGATGATTTCGGACCAAACTCATCACCCGTCCCAGCAGCACAGCTTCCACATGGGAACCATCCGCCATCACCATATTGCCCCGCGTAAATTGTTCATCCGAAGGATGGTAAGTCCCACGAACGACCCCGATCGCCCGATATTGAGTCGGTTCGCTAGGGGGCGGAATCGGGCGCTGACGACTGTCAATCGGAACTAGCTCAACAGCAGTAACCTTAGATTCAACCGCAGGGACCAGTGGGACAGCAGGAATTGCTTGCTCCACTGGTGCAGGTGCGGGCCGTGATGGCGGACGGACTAACTTCATAGACGGACCAAGTGGTAGGGTTTCCTCTGCCTTGGGAGTTAGCAAGAGGTCTTCAGCCGAAGCTTTAGATGAGAGAGACTCAGGTTGATTTGACACGGGACTTAAAACTACTGTGGGCAGAGCAATAGCGACTCGACCCATTGGATACGCACTTATTTTTACACAATACTGATTTCTCGGTGGGTACTTAGGATTACTTTGCTACAAATCGCTAAAAATATTTATTTTTCCGACGAGACAATTAACCAAATGTCCAGTCCACAAGCGGGGAAGCTATGTATTAAGATAAATGACAGCCCCACTGTTTTGATTGTGCGATGAAATTTCCCTCACTCACTAATAAGTTATTCCAAAATCACCGCACTCCCATCCTGATTACAGGAGGAGTCTTGCTGGCTGGGGCGATCGGGCTGGTGGGGGTGGCACAGTTGGGCTGGCTTAAGCCGGGGAATGCGGGAAACAAGGCGCTAGCCGACCTGACGGTGGATGCAAAACGGGAGAAATTGACGACAAAAGTGAAGGCCAGCGGCACCATAACCCCGCGCCAGACCGTCAACGTCAGCCCAAAGAGTGCAGGACGGGTAATCAAACTGTCGGTAGAACAGGGAGATTCCGTGGTGGAGGGTCAGGAACTCGCCCGCATGGATGCTTCAGACCTTGAGGGCGAGCGAGATCAGGTGTTAGCGGCAGTCGCTTCGGCACAGGCAAGACTCCAACAACTCCAGTCGCCTAACCGTTCAGAGCTGGTCCGTCAAGCCGAAAATGAAGTAGACCGATCGAAGGGTGATGTCTTTAATGCGGGGAGTGAAGTCTCGAATGCAAAAAGTGAAATTACTCGCAGTGACGGGCTGATTGCAGACGCTAGGGCTGGACTTGCTCTAGCAGAACGTCAATACAAACGTAATCTTGACCTACGAGCCGAGGGGGCTATTTCCATTAATGCCCTCGATGAATTTGAGCGCAAACTCCAAGGCGCACAGCAAACCCTTCGTCAAACCATCGCCCAACGCGATCAAGCCCAAGAACGAGTGCGACAGGCAAATGCAAGGCGCGTCCAAGCCGAAATTCAAGTGTCCAGTAAACAAGAAGGTCTAACTCAGCAGGGCCAGTCTGGAAGCGATGGGGACATTGCCGTACAGGAAGCCCAAGTCGAAGAGGCACAGGCAAGGCTCAAAGCCATTGAAACCCGCATCGAAGACACCATTGTCCGTGCGCCATTTTCGGGACTCGTGACCCAGCGCTATGCCTCAGTCGGTGCATTCGTCACGCCGACCACTCAGGCCTCGGCCTCGGCAACGGGCGGCGCAACCTCAACGTCTATTGTCGCGATCGCCAGTCAGTTAGAGGTGTTGGCAAAGATTCCAGAAATTGATATCGGTCAGGTCAAATCCGGGCTTTCGGGTGACATGGTGGTGGATGCGTTCCCGACCAACACGTTTAAGGCGACGGTTCGTTTGATTGCCCCGGAAGCGATCGAAGAACGGGATGTGCGGTTTTTCCAGGTGCGTCTGAAGTTGCTGAGTGGTCAGCGTCAACTCAAGTCTGGAATGAACGTTGACATTGAGTTTTCTGGGCCGGAGTCTGAAGCCTTGTTGGTGCCCACGGTGGCGATCGTAACCAAAAAAGGGAGACCCGGCGTTTTGGTTCCCGACGAAAAAGGCAACCCAAAATTCAAACCTGTCACGGTTGGGACCACTCAATCGGGGCGCAGTCGCGGCAAGGCTGACGGTGGAGATAAATCTGGAGACAAGGGCAGTGCTGGGAAAACCCAGATTAAAGACGGCTTAAATGAAGGCGATCGGGTCTTTATTAATCTTCCAGAGGGGCAAAAACTGGATCAATTGCTCAAGGACGAGAAAGACAAAAAGTAATCCTTAGTCAACTCATTGGATCCAATCGACCCGTTCAACATCCCAACTCGTAGGCAGGACTTTAGATATGGATTGGCTCGAAAGTGGCAACATGGCAGTCAAGACCCTGACTTCCAACAAACTCAGAACTGGACTAACGATGCTAGGCATGATTATCGGCAATGCCTCAGTCATCGCCATGATTGGCATTGGTCAAGGCGCGCAAAAGTTGGCATCAGAGCAATTTGAATCGCTTGGACCCAACGTTTTATTTGTCACCCCCGGATCCCCAGGTGCCCGTCAACGCACCACTTTTCTACCGCGTAATTTGGTTTGGGATGATGCCAAAGCGATCGCCGCTCAAGTGCCTAGCGTAGCGAGTGTGGCCCCTCAGCGACAATCTCAGCTTTCCGTCACCTACGGCGGCAAAAATCGCACCACATTAGTTATGGGAACGACCCCCGAATTCCTGATTGTCCGAGACTTCGATGTGGCACAAGGTCGCTTCATTAACAATGTGGACCTCGAACGCAACACCCGCGTGGCAGTCTTGGGATCTGAGGTTGCAGAGCAGTTTTTTGAGGGTAGGGATCCGATCGGCAGCAAAATTCGAGTCCGCAACACAAGTTTTGAAGTCGTTGGGGTCTTGCAGGCAAAAGGCTCATTTCTAGGCAGTAACCAAGACGATGCGGTTTATGTGCCGTTAACCACCACAGCAACACTGCTCACCGGACGCACCTCGCCCTTTGGATTAGACCTGAGCTTTATTTCGGTGTCAGCCGTCAACGAAGCCAGTATTCCCGCCGCTGAATTTCAAATTACCAATCTAATTCGTCGCCGCCACAAAATTATTCTAGAAGACGATTTTACGGTCCAAACTCAAAAAGATATTCTCCGCATTGTCGGCACCATTACGGGCGGATTAACGGCGCTATTAGCTGCGATCGCCGCCGTCTCTCTTTTGGTTGGCGGCATTGGCATTATGAATATCATGCTGGTGTCGGTGTCTGAACGCACCCAAGAAATTGGACTGCGAAAGGCGATCGGGGCATCGGAGGAAGATATTTTGATGCAATTTATGATCGAAGCCGTAATGCTATCGGCAGCGGGTGGCATTGTGGGAACAGGCGTGGGGATTGGGGGAATTTTGCTAGTTGCAGCCTTCTCGCCGCTGCAAGCCGTAGTCTCGCCCGTTGCGATTACGCTAGCGGTGACGGTTTCCGGGACAATAGGTCTGGTGTTTGGGGTGTTTCCAGCCCGTCAAGCCGCACGACTCGATCCGATCGTGGCCCTACGCAGTGCTTAAAGATCTGACGTGTTCTGTACTCTAAACCTCCAAGCTCTCTAAACCTCCAAAACTCCTATGTCTACGATCGTTCAACTCAAGTCCATCACCAAGATCTACGGCATCGGCGACATTATTGTAAACGCCCTGGCCGGAGTTGACTTGACCGTCAGCGCAGGAGAATATTGCTCCATCATGGGCGCTTCCGGATCCGGGAAATCTACCATGATGAACATTATCGGCTGCCTCGATCGTCCGACCGCCGGACGCTATTACCTAGACGGCATTGAAGTTGATACGCTTCCCGACAACGAACTGGCCCGGATTCGTAATCAAAAATTAGGCTTCGTCTTTCAACAATTTCACCTGCTCTCACAGTTGACCGCCTTGGAAAACGTCATGCTGCCCATGATCTACGCCGGAGTTTCAGTCCAGGAGCGCCGCGATCGTGCCCGTGAAGCCTTGGTGCGAGTTGGGCTAGAGCAGCGTCTACAAAATAAACCCACCCAACTTTCCGGCGGACAACAACAGCGGGTCGCGATTGCCCGCGCGATCGTCAACCGACCCGTCGTACTGTTGGCAGACGAACCCACCGGAGCCTTAGATTCCACCACCACCGAAGAAATTCTCGACATTTTCGGCGAACTCAATGCCAGTGGGATGACGGTCGTGATGGTGACTCACGAGGCAGAGGTCGCCCGCCGGACCCGGCGAGTCATTTGGTTTAAAGACGGTCAAGTTCTCGAATCAAACCTTTCTCCCAAAGATGTCGCCCTAGTCACCGCAGGTTAATCTCTGGCAACTCAAAATTTGAAAATGATGCAATTTCAGGACGCTACTTCAGATAGATGATCCATTCGCTGTGGAGTCTCTATAATTCTGAAATGTTGAAATTGTAGTGCATCTTACATTTTGAATTCACATATGACCATTCTTAAGTCAATATCAGTCATTTTCACACTTATCGGCATTCTAGGATTAAGTATAAAACAATACATAGGTTTTCATGACTCCTCAGTTAAATCGAGTCAGAATGCAATACCTACCTCTACACCCCTCGCAGCCTCGCGTCC
>JAYVUU010000157.1:0-2975 GCA_043787635.1 Synechococcales cyanobacterium
CAAGACGATGAATAGGAATCGGTGGATTCTCTTTGTACGATCGCGTCAATAATCGCAGTAATGTGTTTTCTAAAAACCCGCCACCGGGCAACACGGGCAATCCTGACGGTTTGGCAATCACCAGCAAATCCGAGTCTTCATAGTAGATTTTAAACTCTAGTGGCACATCAGGTTCTTCCCAGGGTGAGCGATCGTAGGTCAGAACTTGACCTGATTTAATGATTGTCTCTGATGTGGTGGATTTACCATTCAACTTGATTTTCCCGCTGCAAATCCGATCGTTCCATTCCTGTCTAGACGAATGTCCATAGCGTTGAACGTAGTAATCCAAAACAGTTTGATCTTTTGTTGGTTTACTAATCCGATCGGTGTAAGTACAGCCACTATTAATCATTTGGATGCCGATCGAATCATCGGGGTGGGAAATAAAGATTGAAATCCAGAAATTCGCTCCATTATGCTTTCTGGGGCATCATCCCAGAGACTTTCATAGTAAAAGTAAGAGACTCCTAACCCCCGCTCTTGAGCTGTACGAGTTTGGGATTGAATCTGGTACATGGGAACGGGGCGGCGGCGAAGTCCGGTGAGAATACCGATCGCGGTGGGAATTTTTCGCTGGGTTTCAACAATTTCGGGGCGGGAAATTTTGCTAGTGAAACTGTCGAGGTCCGATCGGTAGACTTGCATAACCAATTCATCGACAATGCCCGATCGTACCCAGCCGAGCCAATCCTGCAGGGTAAGTTTGTAGGCGTGGTCGTAATAGTTGGGTGAAACAGATACGATCGCAGTCGGTTTTCGAGATTTGATCGATCGATTGAGCTGTGTCATGAATGCCGTAATTTTATCAGCGCGCCATTTAACCCAATGACCATCTGCCATATTTGCAGGAACTAATCGTCCTGTTTCTTTTGTATATAATTCACGGGTAAATTTATCGTAGCCAAATTCGCGGGGCAAACCCATATTGTCATCAAATTGAATGCCATCGCCATCATACTGTGTCACCGCTTCGACGACGAGTTCAGTGATAAATTTCTGGACTTCAGGATGAAATGGATTGAGCCATGCAACTTCTCCGGCCGGACCATTGAAGAGTTGTTCGCCACTGCGAGTTTCAGTTAACCACTGGGGCTTTAGGATAGCGAGTTCTGAGGTTAGGGGCACCATAAATCCAAATTCAAACCAGGGAATGACCAGTAGATTATGTGACTTGGCTTGATTAATTAGATCTGCTAATATATCGTGACCATCAGAACCTTTATGAATAAATGGTTGAATACCATATCGTTGGGCGACGGCACTGGGATAATTTACATAGCCGGAATTCCAAATCACTGGGTATACCGTATTAAAATTTAGGGCGCGTAATTGCCTCATGGCGTTGCCTAGTTTAGTCCGGTTTTCCATCATGGGTAAATCATTGTTTGTTAACCAAACGCCGCGAATTTCTGGCTGAGATTGACCGTAGGTCATTGTGCCTGTGAGCAGGATTGCAATGCAGCTTAGGCTGAATACCAGCGTGAAACCCCAGGATTTAATGATTTGTGAGACTTTGAAATGCATAGAAGGTAGGGCGGACTGTTTACAAGTGAATGTGTAAGTAGAGAATGAACACCTACATCCCAACATCGAGACAACTAGTACAATCTCTGTGTTCCACTTTAGGCGAGTTCTTCTTTCTCTGAACCTCAGAATTAATCTGCGTTACGCTAGACAAACCCTTTTCCTCGCGCAACCTTCTCCTATGCCGTATCACTCCATAGCCGCAGACCAACCCCAGGTCAACTCCAATCCGATTACTTGGCAAAATCCGCCCAGCCCGATCGCTGAAATTCTCGACAATCCTGGATCTCCAGCCGTTTCCACCTCTCCCAATCACCGTTGGCTTGTCGAGTTTTGGAGAACTGAACTAGTTCCGATCGCAGCATTGACGGAGCCGGAACTGGGGATTGCTGGCTTTCGGATTAATCCAAATACAAGAACCAGTGCCCGGAATAATCCCTACACCAAAATTGTAGTTGGAGAACTGCTGAATGATAGAGACGTTAGAACTGTCATAGATTTACCCGATGATGCGAAGTTAACTAATTTTACATGGTCTGATTCTGGTGACCTTTTGGCTTTTACCCAGATTAAACCGAATGGATTAGAACTATGGGTTTTGAACGCTGAAACCAAGCAGGTAAAACAGGTTACTGCTGCTATTTTGAATGCAGCCTATGGAACCCCTTATCGCTGGATTAATGAGCAACATCTGCTCTGTAAAGTGATGGATGAAACCCAACCTTCACCCCCGATCGCTCCCCCTATCCCGATCGGACCAATTATTCAGGAAAATCTTGGAACCAAGACCCCAAGTCGAACCTATACCCATCTTCTCAAAAATTCTCACGACGAAAATCTGTTTGATTACTATACCCGATCGGCTTTGGAAATCATTGAATTAAATGAATCTGGATTGGGATCTCGTAAATGTATTTGGAATGCAGAAATTATTGACGAAGCCATTCCTTCACCAGACAATCAATATATCCTGCTTACCACTGTTCAAAAACCCTATTCCTATCAATTGCCTTCGGGATATTTTCCTCGATTAATTCAAGTGATTACCATAGCTGGAGATCCGCTTTATACCGTCGCTAAAGTTCCCTTAATCGATCAACTTTCAACAAAATTTGACTCTGTACGGGTCGGACGACGCAATATTTCTTGGCGAGCAGACCAGCCAGCTACTCTGTATTGGGTTGAAGCCTTAGACAATGGCGATCCGAAAGAGCAAGTCCCTTTTCGCGATCGGCTTTCCTGTCTGGCCGCCCCATTCAATTGCGAAACGACAACGCTTTGGGACTCTGAATTTCGGTTTCGTCAAGTGCGTTGGGGAAATGAGAATCTTGCCCTTGTGACTGAACGTTGGTATGACGATCGGCGTAAACTAGTCTGGCAAATCAACCCCAGCGACCCAACGACTAAAC
>JAYVUU010000158.1:0-5441 GCA_043787635.1 Synechococcales cyanobacterium
GCAGTTTCACGACCCGATCCCGGACCGCTCACCAATACTTCGATTTGACGCATTCCTTGCTCTATTGCCCGACGAGCTGCATTTTCAGCAGCGGTCTGAGCAGCAAAGGGAGTGCCTTTTTTAGCGCCCTTAAATCCACTGGAACCAGCGGATGCCCAGGAAACTGCTTCCCCTTGAACATCAGAGATGGTGACAATGGTGTTATTGAACGTAGATTGAATGTGCGCAACCCCGGTGGGGATATTCTTTTTAACTTTACGCGCACCAGTTCGGCGTGTAGGTTTAGCCATTTCTCAAGCGGTAGTGGGACAACGTGAACAAACTCGAAAACTGAACGAGGGAAATCGATCGGTATCAATTTCTTAATCCAGCTATTACTTACGCGGTGCCTTTTTCTTACCAGCCACCGTACGACGACCGCCTCGACGGGTCCGTGCGTTGGTGCGGGTCCGCTGACCCCGAACGGGCAAGCCCATACGATGACGACGACCGCGATAAGCTCCAATGTCCATCAACCGCTTGATGTTCATAGATTCCCAGCGACGAAGATCTCCTTCGACCTGGTAGTCGGCTTCAACCACTTCTCTGAGTGTTGCAACATCGGCATCCGTGAGGTCACGGACTCGAATATCAGGGTTAATCCCGGTTTTTTTCAACACTGCTTTGGAGCGGGTTAAACCGATTCCAAAAATATAAGTCAGACCGATTTCAACCCGTTTATCACGGGGAAGGTCTACACCTGCAATCCGCGCCACACTCGTTCTCCTTGTGAAAACTATATTTACAGAGGGGGCACACCCTAAAGTTGTGCGTTCAATCCAGGCTTTCCCCGAAGGCGGGGCTGACCTGGTGGTCGTTTCCGTTAACCCTGGCGCTGTTTATGCTTGGGGTTTTCGCAAATAACCGTTACGCGACCGCGACGACGAATCACGCGGCATTTGTCACACATTTTGCGGACAGAAGCTCGTACTTTCATGCTTCTCGATTAGCCATACATAAATTACAAACACATTACCTTAACGTTTGTGTTACGTATTTGTCAAATTTGATTTTGAAGTGAAAACATGGACCATGGGAAAGAGTCTGGAGGATGAGGTTAGCGATAGTGGCTAATTGCGATCGGTTCGAGAGTTGTGGTGCTGGGTTGGCTGCTGGGAACGATCGGCGATCGGAAGGTTTCTACTTGGGTGAGGTCGGATCTTTTCTGTATCCGAAATTCAATGTGATAGACCGGGATGGGATCTGGGGTGCAAAGTTGACCTGTAATTTGGTCTGTTGTGATGCTGATACGAAAACAGATTGGCTGGGATAGGTGATTGATAAATCGCAGGTCTTTGTAACCGTAAACGACTGTGGCATCGGAGCCGAGCGGGGTGAAGCGGGTTTCGTCGGTGTAGATGTCGGTGGAATGGGGGTAGCGTTCGATCGGGGTGAGTCCGGCTTTCAGCGTTAGGTAATACAAAATTCCTGACAGTTGGCAAAGACCACCGCCCATGACTGCTTTGAGTTGTCCACTGACAAGGGCACGACCTTCTTGATAGCCATGTTTTGCTACAGGTGCGCCCACTAAAGCCCAAAATGAGAAAATCTTTCCTGGTTGAATGATTACGTTTTGAATTTGGGTAGCGGCAATCGTGAGGTTTTTACGTTTATTTTCAGAATAGTTTGCAACTTTAAGGACTTGAACCACCTCAGTTCTAGGTTCAAAGTGCTGAGCTTGGGGTTGAGTCTGAGACGATCGGACTATTTTGGTGAATTGCCCCGATCGGACATCACCTAAAAAACGTAGGAAAAGTTTTAGCTTTAATCGTAATGATGCTGGAATCAATCGTCTCACTCGAACCTCATCCCCGAAATTGACAAGCAATTCAAAGCACTAACAGAGATAATTGCATGTTAAATCTCTACTAGAATTTTACAATAATGGTGAATATTGTTGATGTCTAGATTTTATTTAAGAAAAACAAAGCCCCTTCGTACTCAATACTAGGGGGCTTGCAATTTATATTCGATCGTGGAACAAAGCGCTGCTAAAAATTAACGCTTGTTTTTCAAACGATAGGTGATGCGACCTTTAAGTAGATCGTAGGGGGATAGCTCTACTTTGACCCGATCGCCGGGGAGGATTTTAATGTAGTTCCGACGAATTTTACCGGAAATGTGGGCTAGCACGTTAAAGCCGTTGTCGAGGTCTACGCGAAACATTGCGTTCGGCAACGAATCTACAACAGTGCCTTCCATCTCAATTAGGTCTTCTTTAGACAAAGGTTCCTCCTAGGAATCCATTCAAATATGTGCGGCTTTGGTCAGAGTGTAACGCGATCGGGTAGCTACACAGGCCCGATCGCCTTTTTCAAGTCAGCAGTAACAACATCCATTAGTTGATCTCCGTTCACCGTCACGAGCAATCCCCGTGACTGATAAAACGAGATCAAAGGTTCCGTCAGGTCGCGATAAACCTGCAAGCGGTGGCGAATGGTGGATTCGGTATCATCCGATCGACCACTATCCTTACCCCGTTCGACTAGACGTTTGATCACAATTTCGTCTTCGACATCCAGATTAACAGTACGATTGCAAACTTGGTCGATCTCTTGAAGCAGCTTCTCTAGAAACCCAGCCTGTTCTAAAGTTCGTGGAAATCCGTCTAGGATCCATCCCTTTAACGCATCCGGTTCCTGAAGTCGCTCACGAATCATGTCAATCACTAAAGAGTCGGGAACCAGATTCCCCGCATCCATAAAGCCTTTAGCCTGAAGTCCGAGAGCCGTTTGGTTTTTCACCGCCGCCCTCAAAATGTCTCCAGTAGAAATATGAGGAATCCCCTGAGACTCCGACAAAATCATGGCTTGAGTCCCTTTGCCAGCCCCCGGAACTCCGAGGAAAATCAATCTGCTCACTAACTTTTCACCATTCCTTCGTATCGTTGAGAAATTACAAACGTTTGAATTTGTTTAGACGTGTCGATCGCAACGCTGACTAGAATCAACAGCGATGTTGCTCCAAATCCTTGGAACGTCCGGACATCCGCAATTCCTTCCACGGCTTGAGGCACGATCGCCACTGCCCCAAGAAACAGCGCACCCAAAAAGGTCAAGCGGTTAAGAATATCCTGAATGTGCCGAGTGGTGTCTTGTCCAGGACGAACACCGGGAATACTCGCACCCATTTTCTTCAGATTCTTTGCCATCTCGTCAGGTTGAACCACTAGAGACGCATAAAAGTAGCTAAAAAATAGGATCATCGCGAAGTAAACCAAATCATAGGAAATCGTCGCAGGGCGCAGATAGTTCCCAATGAAATTACTGATGGCAGGATTATTCAACGCTCCCC
This sequence comes from Synechococcales cyanobacterium, assembly GCA_043787635.1. Classification (GTDB taxonomy): domain Bacteria; phylum Cyanobacteriota; class Cyanobacteriia; order Leptolyngbyales; family Leptolyngbyaceae; genus JAAFJU01. The sequence continues at coordinate 3,334 of JAYVUU010000158.1, forward strand.
CCAAAAAGGACGGCAAGCTCAACACGGACGATGCGAAAATGATCGGCATCACCCCACCCTGATTAAGTCTCAAGGGAAGATAACTGCTCTTGTCGTTGGCCTGAACCCGACCAATTTGTCGTCTGGCGATCAAAATTGGAATTCGACGCATCGCTTCTTGGACAAAAACAATACCAAACACCATAGCCAAGAAAACTATCAAGACAATCACAACGCCGCCCAATCGCTCTTGGTTACCGCTTTGGGCGAGTTCCAACGTTTTACCAAGATTTCCCGGCAAACTTGAAACAATATTGAGCGCAATCAGCAACGAAGCACCATTACCAATTCCTCGTTCTGTAATCAACTCAGAGACCCACATAACAAACATGGATCCAGCCGTCAGAGTTAAGACGGTCTCAACTACAAACCAAGGCCCAGGATGGTAAACAAAACCACTGGCACCACTTAATCCACCCAGTAGTCCGATCGTTAGCAACGTACTTTGAATAAGCGCCCATCCCCCAGCCAAATAGCGCGTGAGCTGGGAAATTTTTCGCCGTCCTGCTTCACCTTCATTTTTCTGCAAGTCTTCAAGCGAAGGAATAGCAGCCGTTAGAAGCTGAATAATGATAGATGCATTGATGTAGGGAATAATCCCTAGCGCAAACACGCCCAATGCTTTCAAACCACCCCCAGCAAACAAATCCAGAAACCCTAACGCAGCATTGTTACTTAAGCTCGCAGCAAATGCAGCCCGATTAATGCCTGGGATAGGAATAAAAATACCGAGACGCAGCAAAACAAGCAGACCAATGGTTACAAGCAATCTACTCCGCAGTGCAGGAGACTGAACCATTTGAAGCAACGTTTCTTGCGCTGTGGGAGCTTTATCGCGATTGACGACCATTGAGTAAACTCCTTGAAGTGCAGTTCGTTTTAAGATTTTATGCCGTTTTAACAAAACTAAGGGACGTTCCTTTGTCAAGAACGCCCCCTATTGTCTTATCCCAAATCAGGACTCAAACTAAACCACTTCACAGGTTCCGCCAGCCGCAACGATCGCAGCCTTTGCACTTTTAGTAAATGCCTTGGCTTTAACCGTGAGCGCAATTTTGAGTTCACCGCCACCCAACACTTTAAGAGGACCGTCATTCTGGGTAAGAATTCCAGCTTCTAAAAGGCTAGCCATGGTGACTTCAGAGTTTGCCTCAAGTCCTTCAATATCATCCAAATTGATGATCGTAAATTCCTTGTGGTTGACTAAAGGGAACCCCTTCAGTTTTGGCAAGCGACGGTACAAAGGCGTTTGACCCCCTTCAAATCCGGGACGAGTCGGGCGACCCGATCGGGATTTTTGACCGCGCATTCCAAATCCGCAACTTGCGCCTTGTCCAGCAGCAATACCACGGCCTACGCGACGACCGCGCTTAGTTGAACCCTCTTGGGGCTGTGCATCAGCGATTCTCATTGGGGATTACCTCTAGGAGTACAGTTGCTCAAGGGTGATGCCGCGCTCATCTGCAACTTGTTGGAAAGTGCGGAGGGTTTCGAGTGCTTCTAAAGCAGCACGAGCGTTGTTCAACGGGTTGTTTGACCCAAGTTGCTTAGCCAAGATGTTTTTCACACCTGCCATTTCCAAAACAGTCCGAACCGCGCCCCCAGCAATTACTCCGGTACCCGGAGCAGCCGGACGCATTAGCACTTTCGCACCAACGGACCGACCTGTTGTGGGGTGAGGAATAGAGCTGGATTTGGTTAGAGGCACTTCAACGAGATGCTTCTTACCATCGACAACGCCTTTCTTAACTGCGCCAATCACATCACTGGCCTTGCCGACACCAACGCCGACTTGACCTTTTTCGTTACCGACGACAACGATCGCCCGGAAACTTAGTTTTTTACCGCCCTTGACAACCTTCGTGACTCGACGGATTTGTACAACCCGTTCTTGCCATTCAGATTTCTCTTCGCGGGCTTTGGTATTCTTACGACCTTTAGCCATTTTATCCTCTTTTAGAAATCTAAACCGCCTTCACGGGCCGCGTCTGCCAAAGCTGCCACCCGACCATGGTAGAGATTTCCACCACGATCGAATACAACTTGTGCAATGCCCTTTGCCTTCGCAC
>JAYVUU010000159.1:0-6919 GCA_043787635.1 Synechococcales cyanobacterium
GTCATGCCATCTTCACTTTTTACCATCCGAAGCACGATCGGGAAGGCATAGGTTCGCTTATCGCCCATAACTCCGACGCTTCGCACGGGTAGCAAGACCGCAAATGCCTGCCAAATCTCATTATAAAGACCCGATTTGTTAACTTCTTGACGAACAATTAAATCGGCATCTCGCAGAATATCAAGCTTCTCTTCAGTAATCTCACCCAAAATCCGAATCGCCAATCCAGGACCAGGGAAGGGTTGACGCTTAACAATTTCATCCGGTAAGCCAAGAATTTGACCCACTTTTCGGACTTCGTCTTTAAATAGCTTACGAAGCGGCTCGATCAGCTTAAATTGCAGATCCTTAGGCAATCCGCCGACATTGTGATGACTTTTAATTTTGACCGCAACCCGTTCGCCTGTAGCCGGATCCGCATTGGTGTCTGCCGACTCAATTACATCAGGGTAAAGAGTCCCTTGAGCCAAGTAGTCAAATGGACCGAGGCGTTTCGATTCTGACTCGAAAACTCGGATAAATTCGTGGCCGATTTTTTTGCGCTTTTCTTCGGGATCGCTAATTCCTTCTACAACCTTTAGAAACCGATCGCGGGCTTGGACATGAACCACGGGGATGTGAAACTGTTCGTCAAACAGCTTAACCAATCGCTCCGGTTCGCCCTTACGCATGAAGCCTTGATCGATGAACATACAGGTTAGCTTATCGCCGATCGCCCGATGTAATAGAAACGCTAACGTCGAAGAATCCACCCCACCGGACAAGGCAAGCAATACTTGCTTATCACCAACGCGTTCCTTCACCTCGCGAATAGCCTGCTCTACAAACGCTTCAGTCGTCCAAGTGGGCTGACATCCACACACTTGATAGACAAAGTTACGAATTAGGATCTGACCGCCTTGGGAATGAACCACTTCCGGGTGAAACTGTACCCCATAGAAGTTTCGAGTCGTATCAGCGATCGCGGCGCAGGGCGTATTGTCAGTATGGGCAAGTAGCTCAAAGCCATCTGGCATATTCACCACCGAATCGCCATGACTCATCCACATGATCGAACGATCGGACACCGCGTCAAGCAATTTGGATGGGCTATCAACTAGAAGATTGGCTTTCCCATACTCGCCTCGTTCGGCACGCTCAACCAAGCCACCTAACTGCTGCACCATGAGCTGCATACCGTAACAAACCCCAATCACCGGAATCCCTAGATTCCATATTTCGGGATCACAAAGGGGCGCACGATCGTCGTAGACCGAACTAGGACCGCCCGAAAGAATAATACCCTTAGGACTAAGCTCACGCAGTTGAGCCGCAGTTGTCCGGTAGGAAAGAACTTCAGAATAGACTTCTGTTTCCCGAATTCGACGTGCAATTAGCTCAGAATACTGAGATCCAAAGTCTAAAATTGCAATCATCTGACGATCGAGTGAACCGAAATCTGATGAATTAACAGTGTCCTGTTCTATCGGCTGGGCCGAGAGGACTGAAGAATCAACGGGAGAGATCACGCTTGTTTTCCTGGCTTTAGTAAATAATGAGGATTATCGAAAAATATGCGCTTGAAATGCAAATTTTTGTCGGTGTAAACTGAAATCAGCAGCATGTTGTGGAAGGTATTTGAGATGCTCAAGGTTATGACACATAGGTTCGGGTTCCCTGGTACCTAAAAGGAGGAAGCCCAAGATTTAACTTTAAGCTGCTTTTTTAGGGAAATTCAGGAGATTGAGTCGTGTAATGTCAACCAAAAATCGTTTCGTACACTCTCTAAGTGACTGCAAAATCCAAACTGTCATAATCTGTGATTTTTAAAGTTTAGTCATCTTAGGGTAGATCGTGAAGTGAACTCAACCGACTCGGCAGTAATTAAACGTTCCCCACAACGAAGAAACAGTGCAGTGACTTTCTCCACAGATCCAGGGTCGCTCACTTATTCGACAATACCGCAGGGCAAGATATCAGGGCAGTAGCCGATAATTCAGATGGCAGGGCAATCACCTGGGACAAGAGCAATGGTTCAGCGTACCAGCCCTCAACACCGGGATTCACTTGCTGGGTTTCCCCGATTGTTGCCACACTACAAATTTGCACCTTAATCCAAGGTTTTGTTCCCTGCATTTGCCGATCGACCACCCGCATGACTGCTCCCGAATATACGTCGCCAACATTAACCTCAAAAGTCTGATTCGGCGTACCAAGAAGTGAAGGCGGTCTGGGAAGCAACGTTAACTTAGCTAGAATTTCTGAACTGGGTTGACCAACAGCAGACGAGTTAGGAACTGAACTTGATACTGGCTTTGATGCGGGCACGACCTGAATAAGTTGATTGACTTTCAGACCATTGGGAAATGGCGTTACGATCGCGGTAGGAATTGGAGATTTTGCTAGGCGATTAGGATTAAATAATAGTGCTAGAACTCCCGTCACAATTGCAACGCCAGACAGAAGGGATAATAGAAAAATCCATCTCCCTTGAAATTCATTTCGTATTCTTGATCCCTGCGATCGGCTAACAGTTTTAGTGGATTCAATCAGTTGAGTTGGAGGAGAATTTGAGGGTAACTGACCTAAATACCGATCGCTTTTAGCTCTAGTCTTTAAACTCTCAACTGGCAACAACTTTGATTGGCTTACAGAACGATTGGACAATGGAGTCTCAGGGGAAACACGGCAATACAACAGTCCGATCGTCACGTTATCGTGACCATTTTGAGTATTTGCAATTTCAATTAAATTCTGGCAAGCCTCTGAAAGTGTAATTTGACCCAATAACACGGGAATTAATTCCTGTGCCCAATATTGTTCAACGCGATCGTAATCACTCAAGCCATCTGAACACAGTAAATAAATACAATCTTCGTCAACAAATGAAATCTGAATCGTTGGATGTAAAAGAGAGGATGACACCATTCCTAAGGCTTGAGTTAATGCCCCAGATACACCACGCTGAATAGCATCACGATATAGGGTATAGCCCAATCGAACTTCACGGGATGCAATATCGTCATCAACAGTCAGTTGATAGCAGGCACGAGCTGTAATCCGATAAGCGCGACTATCTCCCACGTGGGCAAGTTGTAGCCGTTGACCTTCGACTCTGGCTAAAACAAGGGTTGTTCCCATTCGTTGTCGATCGCTGCGTCCTTCTTGATCATTACGATCGGAAATTGCATCATTACTAATTTGAATTCCTTCTCGTAAAACTTCAGTCGTATCAACCTTTTTTTCATATCCTACTGCTTTAGGAATTCGATTATTTAATACTGTTATCAAGGTTTCGATCGCTAAATTAGAGGCAATATTGCCCCCTTCATGGCCGCCGATTCCATCGCACACAACCAGCAATGGCTTTTCTAGATCAGTTGACTGCGATCGACAGCTCGTTATCTTTTGAACAGAGGTTGGATAGCAGGCATCCTCATTCCGACTTCGGTTTGGTCCCTGATCGGTCTGGGTCACAATCTCGATATCCAGTGATCCAGAACCCTGCTGGATCACAAGATGATCCAGCCACTCACATAATAAATAACTCTGATTTCCCTCGTCCTCGTGGATCAATTGATCAGACATTTCTCTCAAACAACGGATCATTACTGGGTCTGGTTGACCGTTGGATCCAGCATTGGAATCAATTAAATGTTGAAGAAGAAGCGGAAGCGTATTTTTGACAGCGTTTTTTGAATTAGAGCGAAGCTCCAAGATCTTAATGAGTCCGCCATCCACCCGAATGCAATATGGATCAAATAGGGTCTGCGAGACCTCAAGACTCTGAAACTTGTCCCACAGTGTGGCAATCTGATACACCCAATTTAAGAGACGAATATTACTTGCAGAACCCCAGCATTCTTGCAATGTCGGCATTAGGCTTCCGGCCTTGGTCTCGATCGAACCCTTATTGTCTGAAATTGTTGAAGCAACATGAGGGTAAATCGCTGTTTCTTCTAAAATGATGGAGTCTCTGTCTTCTATCTTTAAGACACAGTAGACTTTAGGCGCATGGGGAATAGTACTAGCAAGTTTTAGGTAGGTTTCTAGAGATATAAAAATTTCAGTGGGCATTTCTGGTGGATTACCGGGATAACAATCTAGCAAAACACTGTCTTCCAACACTGCATATCGATCGCCCAAAATCAGTCCAGGAATCAGCCCAGAACGATCGTTTTTGACAGACCAAAGATAATGTTTTGGTAGAAAAGTGTGGCAGCCATAGCAAAAATCAGCCCTGTGGTCGTTGGGCAATTTACAAAGGGAATTCGGGCAATGAAGCTTGATCTCTTCCATAGAACTGGGGATTTACGGTGCGGTCCGCTATATTTTATTCTTTTCTTAGCAAGAAGAATTTTATGTCTATCAAATTCTTTCACACAAGAGGGGCGTGAAGATTTGGTTCCTAAGAGTAGAATTACCCACAAGTAGAATTACTCATTGGGTTCGGACGGAATATGGCGGATAAGAATTCTCAAGTTCAATCTTCGCTTTCAGACCGGGAACTACAGGTTCTTGAGCTTGTAGTCTCTGGGTTGACAAATCAAGATGTTGCTCAAAAACTTGACATTAGCAAACGGACTGTCGATAACCACATCAGCAATATTCTCACGAAAACGGAGACTGGCAATCGGGTTGCTTTGGTTCGATGGGCGCTGCGATGGGGCAAGGTTTGTCTAGATGGCGTTAATTGCTGTGTTTTGCCCTATGACCCGGTAGATTAGTTTTTACTTGCTTTTGAATAGGTGGAATTGAGGCAAGTGGGGAAGATTAGGATTGGTGATGTACGATGACGATCGCTATGGGAATGAGTGGATTTAGAGATGGCTGGAATTCAAGTGAGTCGGGGTACGCGGGATATTCTGTCGCCTGAGGTGAATTATTGGCAGTTTATTGAGGCAACAGCGCGAGATATCTTAAACCGAGTCGGGGCAAATGAAATTAGGACTCCGATTTTTGAGCAGACGGAGTTGTTTTTACGGGGGATCGGTGAAGCAACTGATGTGGTCAGCAAGGAAATGTATTCCTTCAACGATCGCGGCGATCGGGGTCTGACACTACGACCAGAAGGTACGGCGGGGGTGGTGCGATCGTTTATTGAAAATAATTTGTACGCCCAAGGCGATGTGCAACGCTTATGGTATGTCGGGCCGATGTTTCGCTATGAACGGCCTCAAGCGGGTCGTCAGCGGCAGTTTCACCAGTTGGGGCTGGAAGTATTGGGAAGTGGCGATCCGAGAGCTGATGTGGAGGCGATCGCCATTGCCACAGATATTTTGAGGGCGATCGGTCTCAAAGATTTGACGTTTGATTTAAATTCGATTGGCGACCAAAACGATCGGACCCAATTCCGCGAGGCGCTGATTGCCTATCTCACCCCGTACCAGGCGGAGTTAGATCCCGATTCTCAAGCTCGACTGACCCGAAATCCGTTGCGAATTCTAGATTCTAAAAATAAGGATACGCAGAAAATTCTCCAAGATGCGCCCAGTATTTTGGAGCACTTGAGTGATGCCTCAAAGACAAGATTTGATCGGGTGCAGCAGCTTCTTGCCGACCTGAGTATTCCCTGCCAAATTAATTCCAGCCTAGTGCGCGGCTTGGACTACTACAGCCACACTGTATTCGAGATTCAGTCAGCAGATTTGGGGGCGCAGGCGACGGTTTGTGCAGGCGGACGCTATGACGGTTTGGTGACAGAGTTGGGCGGTCCGCAGACAGCGGCGATCGGTTGGGCGATGGGGCTTGAGCGCTTGGTAATTCTGCTACAAAAGCTAGGGAATTTAGCGACAGCCGCAACGGTCGATTTTTACGTAGTGTCGCGGGGCGCTGTGGCGGAAGGTCAGGCATTAAGAATTGTGCAACAGTTACGACAAGCAGGTTTCAAAGCAGAATTGGATCTGAGTGGGAGTGCTTTTGGGAAACAGTTTAAACGGGCCGATCGGTCAGCCGCTGCTGCTTGTTTGATTTTGGGGGATGCCGAGGCTGACAAAGGAACGGTGCAGCTTAAATGGTTGGCATCCGGTGAGCAGACAGAGTTGATACAGGCGGAGTTGACGAGTCAATTTGAGGGCTGGCGCGGTCGGCTTCAGGGTTAAGTTATTGTGAGTATTCCTGTGAGGGCGAGTCGTATGGGTTCTCAATATCATGAACTTTTTTGAAGCGATCGGGGGCTTTTGGAAAACCATTCGATGGCTCAGCGTATTATCTAGATACGATTTCTCTTCAGAATCTGTTAGGAATTACTGCGTATGTCATTAGTTACTGCTTACAACAACGACCCATTTGTCGGTCATCTTTCTACCCCTGTTAGCGACTCGGAGTTTACCCGATCGCTAATTGGTAATCTCCCGGCTTACCGTAAAGGATTGTCTCCTTTGCTGCGTGGCTTGGAAATCGGTATGGCCCATGGCTATTTCCTACTGGGTCCTTGGACAGTTTTGGGTCCATTGCGTAACACCAGTATGGCTGCCATGGCTGGGTTAGTGGCTACCATTGGTCTAATTATGATCGCCACCATTTGTCTTTCGGCCTATGGCATGGTGAGCTTCCAGGGTGATGAATCGGGCAAAAGCAGCGAGCTTAAAAGCGCTCAGGGCTGGAGCAAGTTCTCTGGTGGTTTCTTTATTGGAGCGACGGGTGCTGCATTTTTTGCCTACTTGATTTTGACTAATTTGCCGACTATTCAAGGCATGGTCCAAGGCGGTTTGGGCTAGGTCTCTGGCTTAAAACTAGGTTTGTTTTACTCAAAAAGCCGATCGCGTTACCCTGCGGTCGGTTTTTTGCTGCATTAATTTCTCGTTGAGTTGTTGACTACTCCCCGCTCTAAAGAGACGGTGATTCTAAGAATCACTTCTTAGGGTTTCTGCTTCTTAGCACCCGCCTTCACAGATTTACTCTGTTCAGGTCTTACGGTCGCTCCACAGACTGACACGGC
>JAYVUU010000160.1:0-8348 GCA_043787635.1 Synechococcales cyanobacterium
GCGAATACAGAAACCAACTTCGTCAACGCAAAACGAGTCAGAAGAGCGATCGGGCTTACCAGACTTTAGCCACTGCCCATGAGTCTATTTATTACAATACAGACCATAATACTGAAGTAGACAAAAAACTGGCGGAACAGTACGACGACTGCGATCGGGCCTACCAAGACATCGAGCAGGAAACCCAATAATGCAAAGCCTTAAACAAGCCCTCAATCCCAGACAATGGTGGACGTTTGCCCTGACTACGATCGCACTAATCTTGTTAGCCTTAATCAATGCACCCAGTAGTCCTCAAAGCGTTGGGTCGAGCTATGGCAAAACTCCAGAAGGGTATGGTGCTTGGTATGACTATATGGAAAAAAATGGCGCAGCGATCGATCGATTGCGGAAACCAGCTAATACTGAATTCTTCAATGAAAACAGTAAAAATACAACCTTTCTTCAAATTGCCGTAGATAACACTAGTTTCACAGAACAGCCAATTAATACAGACTGGATCGCAAAAGGCAATCGCTGGGTCATTATTGGTGCAACTCAGAGTCGTAGTAGAGAAGCACAGGCCACAAAAGCAAACTTCACAAGTCAACCGAATACAATTGTCGGACCCATCAAAATTGACACGACCAGACGATTTGTCAAGATAAAACCTGGGACAAATGCTGATACCTTACTCGATCGGCAAGAGGAGGCTTTAGTTCAAGATAACTATGGCGCATTAGTCACAAAAAGAACCCTAGGTAAAGGCGAACTGATTCATATTGTGCCTCAATTTATTGCAGCCAATGCCTACCAATCCAATCCCGGAAACTTTAAATATCTCAGAACATTAGTTAAGAACGATCGGATTTGGATTGATGAATATCTCCATGGCTATTACGATATTAAAACTGCTAAGGAACAAAGCAAAGGTAGCCTATTCGAATTCTTAGCTCAAACACCCATCATGATTCTATTTGTCCAACTTCTAATTGGAATCAGCGTCTTAATCTATGGTAGAAGCTGTCGCTTTGGCAACGTGAAACCCGTCGAGCCGCCCCCCATTAACAATAGTCTCGCCTATATTCGGGCCATGGCCGGAATCCTGCAAAAAGCAAATAGCACCGACTTTGTTACCGAAACCCTCAGCAAAGCTGAAATTAACACAATTCAACGCAATCTAGGTCTAGGCAATTCCCCCCAAACTCCCGACACCATCATCAAACTCTGGGCCGAAAAAACAGGCCGATCGTCGCGAGACTTAGAACAGGTTTTCCGTGCCCTGCATAGACAACAGAAACTCAGTGAGGCAGAATTAAACCAATGGCTGACCCTACTCGAAAACATCACTCTACAAAAAACAAACTAACCCGCTACTAGTTTCTCCAGTAATTCCCTAATTCAACAGCCTAAATTCAATATGTCAGAACTCATCCAAACCTTCAACACTCTGCGCACAACACTTAGCAAAGTTGTTGTCGGTCAAGAGATCCTCATTGAACAATTACTCATTGCATTATTGTCGGGCGGTCATGTCATTCTCGAAGGCGTACCTGGCACAGGCAAAACCCTAGTTGCACGGGTACTCGCCAAACTGATTCAATCCGATTTCAAACGAATTCAACTCACCCCCGACGTACTGCCGTCTGATATTCTGGGTGTGAATATTTTTGACCTACAATCCCAATCTTTTAAACTGAAACAAGGTCCAGTCTTCACCGAGATTTTACTGGCTGACGAAATCAACCGAACCCCGCCCAAAACCCAGGCCGCACTGCTCGAAGCGATGGAAGAACAGCAAGTTACTTTAGATGGTGAAACATTGCCCCTTTCTGATTTGTTTTGGGTAATTGCTACGCAGAACTCTTTGGAATTTGAAGGCACCTATCCACTCCCTGAAGCCCAACTCGATCGGTTCCTATTTAAACTGATTGTTGGCTATCCCGACAAAGCCGCCGAAAAGCAAATGCTTTTGAACAGTCAAGCCGGATTTAGCGCCAAACGATTAGATTTAACCCGACTCAAACCGATCGCCACTGTGAACAATATTTTGGATGCGCGCAAAGCCATTCGCAAAATCGATATTCAAGATAATGTCATGGACTACCTACTTGCGATCGTTCACAAATCTCGCCAACATCCTGATCTATCCCTCGGTGCATCCCCCCGATCGGCGGTGTCTTGGTTGCAAGCTAGCAAAGCAAATGCCTGGTTAACCGATCGAACCTTCGTCACTCCAGACGATGTTAAAACAGTGGCAGTGCCGTTGTTGCGCCATCGCTTGATGCTCCGTCCAGAAGCCCAACTTGATGGACTCTCTATGGATGAAGTGATTAGAGGTTTACTGACTCAGGTGACAGTGCCTCGTTGAATCCGTCATCAGCTAGACCCGATCCCCCTAGCCCCCTTAAAAAGGGGGGAACCGGAATAGTTAGTGGTGTTGATTTCTCTTATTGATCATCATTCTTCTTCTCATAGTCCCCCTTTTTAAGGGGGATTTGGGGGGATCGAATTCATCAAATCAACCCCGAATTTTCCCGATTAATTGATTAAATGGACCCCAATCATTCTCCCGATCGATCGACTCCCAGACCGACTCAATCACTGGACGTACAATTACCGTTTGCGGGTTACTTTTATTCAAACAATTTTCCACCAATTCCATATCTGACTCAGGCAATGCGTTCAACATTTTGAAGTATAAATCTCGCCATTGTTCAAACAACACCCGAATTTCAACATCCACGATCTCAACATGGTCTAAAATCAAACTTAAATCCGATCGCCACTCAGGTCTAAATTCGATCGCCAGCTGTGCAAAAAATTCGTGATAGCCAACTTGAGAATTATGCAAAAACTCAATTGTTTTTTTCAATAACTCTCGTGCCAACACATCATCACCCGCCTCAAAATCTACGCTAAACCCCAACTTAGCCAACATCAGCGTCCGGTAAACCCGTCCATACTGTTCATCATAGCCCTCTAACCCAGCCTCCAAATCACCAGACGAAATCACATGCTTCAGCGGCGATTGCAACATTTGAAGATTCCATTTACACATCGTTGCCTGATTACTGTAGGCATAGCGTCCACCATTATCAAAATACGCCGCAGTGAATGCCGGATCTAACGTCGGAATGAATGCAAACGGACCATAATCAAAACTCTCCCCCGTAATCGCCATATTGTCCGTATTCAATACCGCATGACAAAATCCCGCCGCCATCCACTGCGCCACCAATGTCGCAACTCGCTGCACCAATTCCGCGTAAAACATTGCATACCGATCGGCCTCACCCATCAAATGGGGATAGTAAACCTCAATCACATGATCCAACAATCGTCCAATCAAATCCCGCCGTCCTAAAAAGTCCAACCGCTCAAACGTACCAAATCGAATATGCGATTCCTGCACCCGAATCATTACAGACGATCGGGTTGGTGACGGCTCATCCCCGCGATACAGCCCCTCACCTGTCTCCACCAAACTCAAACACCGCGACGTTTTCACTCCCATTCGATGCAGCATTTCCGCCGCCAACACCTCCCGCACTCCCCCTTTCAACGTCAACCGTCCATCCCCTCCGCGTGAATAGGGCGTTGGTCCCGTTCCTTTGGTCCCTAAGTCATACAATTTGTCATCAACTCCCCGCACCTGACCAAACAAAAACCCGCGACCATCGCCCAATTGTGGATTGTAATGACCAAACTGATACCCATGATACCGCAATGCCATCAAGGGTTCACGGCCCTGAAACTTACCAAATGCCTCAATAAAGTCAGCATCGCTAACTAACTTCGGATCAAGCCCAAACTGAACTAAAACATCATCATTTCGCCAACGCAATTCATGACTCGGAAAATCTGCCGCCGCAACCACATCATAGTAATCATCATTACCCAAATGCTCGATCGAAGGTTCGTAGTTTAGCGAAAGAATAGGATTCACAGCAATGACAAGTAAAAGGTCATTCAATATTATTCCATAAAACCCGAATCACTGCTTGCTACGATACCGTAGTCTTTAATGTCTCTTGCTCTGATTAAGTAATCCAAAAGAACATCTTTAATATCTACAAGCTCAACAGAAAACAATATTGCAATAGTATTATTCACTTTATTGCGAAGTAGAGTGAATAAAAAATAATCACGCCAGGTCAACTCATGGCTTATTCCACCACACAATGCAGAGAAGGATAGTTTCTTTATGTTTATTTAATGATTCTTGTTCTCAGTTAAATTATCTATAAGATTTCATCTAATCTATCTACTTGTTAAGCAGTAGAAGGAAGTTTCACGTCAAAATTAATAGACAGCATGAGATTAATTTTAAAACTTAATAATCCTTTTCGATATTCAGTCGCAATTAAATGTCAGAGTCTGATACATTAATTGCACTTGCTTCATGAGTAATGGAATAGATTGTTTAGCTAACTTCTCTCATGAGCTACTGCGATCGAACCTCATTATGACTAAAGTAATGTTAAATTTTATGACCAAGTTTCATAGCCACTAATATCAGGACTGCCTATCTATCACCATGCAAAAATTAACTGACCCGATCGCTCTAAACAACCACGACAATACAGTTGAACCCGCATTTCCAAAGACACTCGATATTGCAACCGTGAGTGTATATGGGTTAGCAATCTTGTCTTCTGGGATCTTTTTGTTTTTACCTTTGGTCAACTTGCTGCATCCGAGTCCTTGGCAAAGATCCATTGGAATGATTCATGGCATGGGTGCAATGTTGGCAACGATCGTCACTGCCTATGCGGGACATTTAGCCTTTCCATTGCTACGCGGGTCGGCAAAAGTATTGCCACAGATGCGAACCCTAGCCTTTTGGAGCGCCATTGTCACATCACTCGCGATCGCCACTGGAAACCTTGGCTACATGCGTTATCGGGCTGATGCAGCTTATGGTGGTGCACGAGCGTGGCTGAAGTCAAATTCACCGTTGACCCAATACATTTTTATGGAATATCACGAATTTACCGTGCTATTTACGTTGCCGTTAGCGATCGGATGTACCTATGTATTGTGGACCTATGGCGATCGGATTCTTGAGAAAACCTATCGTCCCGCACTCGCCGCGACCAGTATTGCAATGATGGGAATGATGTTCTTCGCGATGGGCGGGTTTGCAACAGGTTTAGCGATTGCTAAGGTTCATGCGCTTTAAGCGATTTCCCTAATTCATTGAATCAGGGGCGACCATGAAAATTTTAGACTTTAAAACTGGAAAGAAATAACTATGACGCAAACATCAAACACTGAATTGCCGATTTACAGCAAAGTTTGGAATGGATTGAAGAAATTTCCTAGCATACTAAGTCAAGGATCAGCAACGGCTCCAAAGACTAATGGGCGTGCTGCTGCTGCTTTTTTGAGCGGTGGAATTGGGGCAATGATAATGATGATTGTCCATCATATTGCTGATACTAATGCAGACTTTGAAAAATGGATTAAGTTCACATTCGGAGCTTGGATTCCTGGAGCAATTAACCCAGACCCAATGTGGGGAAATATTGGAAGTTACGCAGGTAAAGAAACAACAATGTTACTTGGCTGGTTGGTCAGTTGGGCAATTTTACATATTATTTTGAAAGACAAAGAGGTGCGACCTAGAGCAATCTTCTTGTGGATGTTGGGGCTATACACTGTTGCCGCTTCAATGGCCTATCATCCGCTATATCCCTATATGCCTCTCATTTAATCATTATCTTTAGTCATCATTCAATTATTGGGATTCAACCATGACCAAAACCATTCATAAAATGCAGCGCTATATTGTTGGCTGTGTTAGATTAATTGTGGCATGTGGTGCAACATACCCGATCGCAATGAACCGTGTCAGCGAAATGAAAGAATTTCCTGGTCAATCAGTCCGATCGCAAGATTGTGCAAACAAGGATATTGAAGGTCCACAAAAAGTCATCGCTTGGGAAACTGAATGTGCGCCATTAACGGTTGTAGCACTACCTAAAAAGTAAACAGCCCAAAAAGTAAACCCGATCGTCCTTATGAAATCAAATACGTAGGTCTATCTTGGGCTTACGTATTGTTTAGTGTCTAGCATTATCAATTTTTCCTGTCTCAATCAAATGATCCAACAATCCCTCACAAGCATCCATCAACAAATCAATCACAAAATCAAACCCTTGTTCACCGCCATAGTATGGATCAGGAACCTCTTTAAGATCATATCTTGTACAGAATTCACACATCAAATGTAGTTTATCCCGATCGTGATTCAACCCAGCAACACGAGACATCTGGTCAAAATTATCCTGATCCATCGCCAAGATTAGATCAAAATCATCAAAATCGATCGGCTCAAACTTACGCGATCGGCCCATCAAAGTCAGCCCCAACTTCCGTTCCGCTGCCGCATTCATCCGCCGATCGGGCTTTGCATCGATGTGATAACCAGACGTTCCCGCCGAATCACAAATGACTTGATCATCCAAGCCTCGGGCTTTTAACAAATGATTCATAATGTTCTCTCCCGACGGCGATCGGCAGATATTTCCTAAACAAACAAACAACAAACGATAAGCCATGATTTACCCTAAAACCGCAAAAATACTCTAAAACAGTCAAAAACAAAAAAGACCTCTAGTGTTACCCAGAAGCCTCTTTTAAAACTAACAAAAGCCGAACCTACATTCCGCCAAAGCCAGGAATATTCAGCCCACCTGTGAGCGTTTCCATTTTGCCACGCATGATATCCGTGGATTTGACATAGGCATCGCTCATCGCCGCAAACACCAAATCAGCCAAAATTTCAGCCCCTTCATTTAAGGCTTCTGGCGCAATTTCAACACGCTTTGGCTCTTGGTTGCCGCTCATGACCACCTTCACCAAACCGCCTTGGGCAATTCCTTCAATTTCCATGCTCTCCAACTCTTGCTGAAGATCCTTCGCGCCCTCTTGGACCTGTTGCGCTTTCTTAATCGCCTCGGCCAGCTCCTTCATCTTGCCAAGACCGAAGCCAAATCCCTGTCCCTGTGCCATAGTTGTTTCCGTATAACGAGTTAAGCAAGTTACATTATGCCATCGAATCCCAAACTCACGCGCTGGCTAGATATTAAGTCGATTGAAACTCCCCCAAAATACGAACTTCCGGCTCCAGACAAAGCTGCCAATTTCGCTGAACCGTAGACTGGACATAGTGAATCAAGTTAAAAATATCGCTTGCCGTTGCTCCACCGCAATTCAAAATGAAGTTTGCATGACGCTCAGCCACCTGTGCCCCGCCGATGCGATGGCCCTTCAGACCCACTTGCTCAATCAACCAGCCCGCTGAATGAGTCGCTGGATTGCGAAATACACTGCCGCAACTTGGTCGATCGTAGGGCTGAGTGCTATGGCGACGGCTGAGGTGAGAATTGGTCTCTTCCTGAACTAAACGAGGATTGTGACCCATGGCAAGTTGGAAGGTCGCCTGGATGACATAACGCCCACCGTTTTGTAGGTTTGAGGTGCGGTACTTATAACTTAATTGATTCGGGGAAAGGGTCTCGATCGTGCCATCCGGGTTCAGCACATCCACGCTCACCAAAATATCTTCAACACATCCTTGGTGCGCTCCCGCATTCATCACCACCGAACCACCCACGGTTCCAGGAATCCCCACAGCCCATTCAAAGCCTCTCCATCCGCGTTTTGCTAAGCGTTGAGCCAACAGCGGCATCATCTCACCCGCACCCACCACCACGCGACCAGATTCCTCATTGAAGGTCATGCCACGCATTTGACGCGTTCCCACAACTAAGCCCGGTAGCCCCTCATCACTAATCAACAGATTCGACCCGGCACCCAACAAGGTAACAGGCAACGATCGTTCCTTTGCCCAAATCACGCCCCCCTTCAGTTGCTCGACCGTGCGAGGAGCCACAAACCACTCTGCCGGACCGCCGACTTGAAACGAGGTCAAGGTCGATAGAGAATACTGAGGCTTGATGATACAGTCACCATCCATGAGTTGAACCGGGACCGAATGGAGCACCGACGAAAATCGAGCTTTAGAATGACGAGCCTGAACAGATTCAGGAACAAGTTCAAGTTGGCAGGTCGTAGGCATCATATTGGGGGAGAGCGTCATAATTTTAAGGTTATGGGCGGTCAATTTATTTAAAGAACAGCGTAATCGAGGGAGCATGAAGAATCTGTGGAGATACATTTACAAAGAAGTCTTTGCAAAAAGATATGAACACACACAAATGGCATTTAGTGAAAGATTTCAATCTAGTTTGAAATCAACAAGCCATTGAAACCGAATGTTCCCTGTTCGCAACACGTAGTAACAGTTGAGCGTTTCTTAATCTAGTCCATTAGATTCAATCGGCTGGTCTTAAAATGAC
>JAYVUU010000161.1:0-30219 GCA_043787635.1 Synechococcales cyanobacterium
CGTTGAAGCAGGAAGTAACAGAAGCGATTCTGTAAAGACTAAGAAGCGATCCAAAAGGTCTTAGGAATCCCCGTCTCTTTAGAGCGGGGAGGATGTCAAAGAGTCGGTTCGTCTCAGCTAACGAATTATTCCAAAACCACCGAGCACAGCCAAACCCTTTTGCTAGGTCTAGTTGCTGCTGGGTGTTCGGATAAATTCGTACCTTGACTGCTTTGATCATGCTCTTAGTTTAAGACGAACTGTAGAACGTGGTAAGGCATTTTTAGTGGTTGCTGAGATCTAGTGTGTGGACTCCGCTTCGCTGCATCCACCTGGCTTTCATCCCCAACCGACTTCACTCCGAAAGACGAAAGACGCTACGCTGTTTCTGCGTTACGAGGGGATGGGGAATTCCCGCCGAGTCTGTTAAGATACATTGCATAGATTAGATCCCTCTCAAACTCTTCTTGGAGTCATTAGCTATGCTTACCCTCAAAATTGTTGTTAACGTCATCGTGGCAACGTTTCTGTTGATGTTCATCTTTGGTCTCCTAAACAGCGATCCATCACGGAACCCAAACCAACGCGACCTTGAGTAACTAACTGCTCGTATCAGCTGATTAAAAAATCTATTCGCTATCGTTGAAGACAGTTAATACGTTGGTTCTAAGGCTCAACTAAAGAACAGATCGTTCACAGACATATCTTGATAGGATTGCTGTGCGATCGGTTTTTGGTTAAGCCTTTGGTGCTTCCCTTGCTGTCTTATTTGTTGTGAGACATTTTCTATGCCCTATCCGGCTGTTTCCGCTGAATTGCTCAAGACTTCAGACCTCTTGTGGCAAGCTCCCCCGGCCCTGACTCAACGTGTTACTCAGGGTGTTCCTGCTTTACCACTGCCACAGTCCGAGTTAGCTCAGCCGATTGTTAGCCCAAGTGCCAGCCCAAACAATGTCATAAACCCCGTACCAATCCCAACGACCTCCAGTCCTGCCGCGCCCCTCCCGATCGAAATTCAACCACTTGCTGCCAATGGCGTAGTTGAACTTAAAGCAGACCGCCAGACCTACGACGATCGCCGCCAGATTTTTACGGCTGAAGGCAATGTCTTCATGCGATTTCGCGATAGCCGAGTCAAGGCCGATCGGCTTCAAGTCAACCTAGTCAATCGTTTTGCCGTGGCTGAGGGCAATGTCACCTTCGTTAGAGGGTCTCAAGTGCTTCAGGGCGATCGGTTTGAATACAACTTTGTCCAAGGGAACGGAAACATTCGTGGAGCCAGGGGAGAAATTTCTACCCAAAGTACCCAAGACTTCACTGGACCGCTCAGTACCGATGTTTCCGCCAGCTCCACTATCGGTAAATCCATCAGCGATCGAATTTACCGAAACCAACCCGCCACAGTTATCGACAGTCGCGTCGGTTCAGAACTAGTAATTGGGAGTGACTTTAGCCCTCTTGGGCAAGGGCAAGGGGGACAAGGAGGACGAGGTTATCGCCGATTGCGATTTGAGGCAGATTCGGCGCAATTCTTTCCAGACGGATGGGATGCAGAAAATATTCGGATTACCAACGATCCCTTTTCACCCCCCGAACTGGAGTTACGTGCCCGATCGGCCAGTTCTCGTAAACGATCGATTTACGAAGATGAAGTCCTGCTCGAAAATCCTCAGCTAGTCTTTGACCAACAATTCAAACTGCCCATTCCTCGCAATCGCATCCTGCTGGACAGTCGCCCCAAAACAGACCCACTGCGAATCTCTCCAGGCTATGACAGTGTCGATCGGGGTGGATTGTACATCGAGCGCGGTTTTACCTTAATTTCATCCCCTAATTTTTACATAGACATCACCCCAGAACTTTACCTACAGCGGGCATTCAACACCAGCAACGTCAGCGATTGGTTTGGGTCAAAAGCAACGATCGCTGCAAGCTTGGGACGAACCCAGCTCAGCGCCGCCCTCGAACTCACAAGCCTCGACTTAAACCAATTTGAACAGCGCTTCCGGGGAAACCTACAAATCCTGCGACCGATCGGCACCCACACCCTAGCGCTACAAGGAGCCTACCGTAAACGTTTGTTTAACAACTCTCTAGGCTTTCAAGATGTCCAAAGCACCGTAGGCGGAGTGCTGTATTCACCTAATATTTCTCTGTGGGATACGGGAATTAATCTTAGCTATCAATTGGGCTATCAGTACATCAATGCCGAGACCGATCGGGCTGATCTGTTAAAGCTGGGGCGTAAAAATAATCGAATTAATCTAAGTCGTTACCAAGCCGCCGCCGCCCTTAGCCGCCCTACTCGACTGTGGCAAGGTGTCGGTTTACCCCGAACCCAAACCGAAGGAATGCGCTACACGCCAACTCCGGTTATCCCCTATCTGGACTTTGTCTTAGGGGTGACGGGCGTTGCGTCAGGCTACAGCAGTGGAGATAATCAAAATAACGTCACTTTAACTGCGGGATTCAATGCGCAATTAGGCAATTTTTCCAAGCCAGCCTTTGACTATACGGCACTGAATTTGACCTACTCACAAGCTATTAGAACCGGGAATTCGCCGTTTTTATTCGATCGGACTGTAGATGCAAAAATCTTGGCGGGCGGGCTGACTCAGCAAATCTATGGACCTATTCGCGCTGGGTTTCAAACCGCATGGAACGTGGACACCTCCAAGGAAATTAGTACAGATTATTTCCTAGAATATAGCCGCCGCACCTACAACCTGCGCCTTCGCTATAACCCAACCCTATCCTTAGGATCGATTAATTTAGTCGTGAATGACTTTAATTGGGATGGTGGTTCCGAGGGATTCAAAGGCACTGGCATTGTGAACAATGGCGTTGATCCATAGGCATGGTGAGTGGGGTGAAGCAAGAAGTAACAGTGGTGTACTGTAGAGACTAAGAATCTATCTAAAAATCCTTAAAAATCTCCATTCGCCATGCGATGAGAGTGTTAAGGAAGGTGCAAAACTAATTTAAATTTTCCCAGCGATGAAATTCAAATCTATTAAAAAGCGTTTTCTGAAAGCTGGAAAACGGGCCGCTGGATTTACATTATTGGAATTGCTGGTTGTATTGACCATTGTTGGTATTTTGAGTGCGATTGTGGCTCCCAGTTGGAATAGTTTTTATGCAACGCGACAACTCAATACAGCACAAGATCAAATTCAAGGTTCGATTAAACAGGGTCAACATCTAGCTAAAATGCAGCGTCGTCCCCATCGTTTTGTGATTGAACAGTATGGCGACATCGTCCGTTGGGGAATTGCGGCTGAACCCTATGAAATCACTGAAAGTACTTTAATAGCCCCTGTTGAATGGAAGAGTTCTTTTACCAATATTTCGATCGACACCAGCCAAACAACATTTCGCAAAATCAAAGACAAAGATCAATGGTTTATTGTGTTGGATGATGATGGGACACTGACAGGACAGTTAGGACGAGTGACTCTGGTTTCTAATGGCTATGGTGAGCAGCGTTGTGTGATTATGTCTACGCTGTTGGGGGAAACTCGTAAAGGCCAAAAGCAGCGCGTTAATCAAGGGAAGTTTTCTTGTTATTAACGCGCTATTTTTATGGATGTTTAGCCTTTGTAATGACGATCGAGTTTCAGGATAATTGTACTAAGTGGAGGAAGGCATAGATCTAGGGAGTAGTCCCGATCGTGGTAGCTCCAGTCGTCACTCCATTTGCCCCCCAGATTTCCCATATTGCTACCGCCATATTCACGCGCATCACTATTAAAAATTTCCTGATAGAACCCCGTATTCGGGACTCCGACCCGATAGTGTGCGTGAGGCTGAGGCGTAAAGTTGCAGACGACGACGACGAATTCATCGGAATCCTTAGCTCGACGAATGAAGGCAATGACGCTGTTACGGTTATCGCCGCAGTCAATCCATTCAAATCCGCCCTGTGCGAAGTCTTGACTGTAGAGAGATGGCTCCTGTTTGTACAGCGAATTTAGAGAGGCGGTGTATTCTTTCAGCTTTCGGTGGGCTGGGGATTCCAAGAGCTTCCAATCGAGATCATCCCAGACATTCCACTCGTTCCACTGCCCAAACTCCATGCTCATGAATAGGGTTTTCTTGCCGGGATGGGCGAACATATAGCCATATAGACATCGAATATTGGCGAACTTCTGCCATTCGTCACCGGGCATTTTTCCGATGATGTTGCTCTTCCCGTGAACGACTTCATCGTGGGACAGAGCCAACATGAAATTTTCGCTGTGGTTGTACCACATGCTGAAGGTGAGGTTGTTTTGGTGGAATTGGCGGAACCAGGGATCCATGTTGAAATAGTCCAGCATGTCATGCATCCAGCCCATATTCCATTTCAGGTTAAAGCCTAACCCGCCGACATAAGTTGGCCAAGAAACCATAGGCCAAGAGGTTGATTCTTCTGCGATCGAGAGTGTCCCAGGGAAATAACTAAACAGCAAATGATTCATCTGCCGCAAGAAATCCGCCGCTTCGATGTTTTCCCGTCCACCATATTGATTCGTTACCCACTGACCGGGATCGCGATTGTAATCTAGGTAGATCATAGAGGCGACGGCATCGACTCGGATTCCATCAATGTGGTATTTATCGAACCAAAATAGCGCGTTTGAAACGAGGTAGTTTCGCACTTCAGGACGCTCGTAATCAAACACTAAGGTGCCCCATTCCTTGTGTTCGCCCTTGCGAGGGTCGGGGTTCTCGTAGAGATGGGAGCCATCGAAGAAGGCGAGTCCGTGACCGTCCTTAGGGAAGTGACCGGGTACCCAATCGACAATCACGCCGATGCCATTGGCATGACATTGATCGACAAAGTACATGAAGTCTTGTGGAGTGCCGAAGCGGGTGGTGCAGGCGTAGTGACCGACGACTTGGTAGCCCCAGGATCCATCGTAGGGATGCTCGGCGATCGGGAGCATTTCGATGTGGGTGAAGCCGAGTTCTTTGACGTAGGGAATCAGTTTAGTGGCGAGTTCGCGGTAGGTCAGGAAACGTGCGCCGGGTTTTTCATCGGACACGATGACGACAGGTTCGGGGTTGCCATCAGGTCCGATCGCAGGCACACTCGAATCCCCATGCATCCAGGAGCCGAGGTGAAGTTCGTAGATAGAAATAGGGTGATTAAGGGGTTCGCTTTGTCGTCGTTGTTCCATCCAGCGATCGTCGTTCCACTGGTGCGTACTTAGGTCGGTGACGATCGAGGCGGTTTTTGGGCGGGTTTCTTGTTGGAAGCCGTAGGGATCGGATTTTTCGTAGATGTGACCTTCGTGGTTTTTGATCTCGTATTTGTAGCGATCGTGTTCTTTTAGTTCTGGAATAAAAAGTTCCCAAATTCCCGTTGATCCCCGGCGCATTTGATGTTGGCGACCATCCCAATAGTTGAAATCACCGAGAACCGATACATTGCGAGCGTTAGGTGCCCAGACTGCAAAATATACTCCAGCAATGCCATTTTGACTCGTCAGGTGTGCGCCGAGTTTTTCGTAGATCCGGTGGTGGTTGCCTTCCCCGAAGAGGTGCAGATCAAATTCTGTGAGACAGGGATCTTTGAAGGCGTAGGGATCGTAAAGGACAGTGCTGCGATCGTCGGTTGTGACGCGGAGTTGATAGTTATTGACTTCTGCGAGATCGATGAGGCATTCAAAAAAGTGGGGGTTGTGAGCCGATGCCGTCATTTCAAATTCGTGGCGCGATTCGGGCATCAGGACTGAAACTGCGGTGGCTTTGGGTTGATAGACGCGAAGTGTCCAGAGCTTTTTTCCATCTTGTTCGATCGGGTGTAATCCAAGAATATCAAAGGGATTGGTGTGTTGATTGTGGATGATCTGATCTACTTGCTCGCGGCTCACCGTAGTCGTCATGAAATTACCTAGTATTGGTCTTCGTTTAAAGCGTTTTAAAATGCTGCCTACACCGTACCAAATCTCGGTAAATCATGTTCAACTTTCTGGGATGCTTGCACATAACCTGATCTATCCCTAATCAGCATTGAACCCCAATCCCCCTAGCCCCCTTGAAAAGGGGGAACAAGAGCAAATCTTATTTCATAGTCCCCCTTTTCAAGGGGGATTTAGGGGGATCGGGTCTAGCTGACAACGGGTTTCAGACTTGTGTATACACACAGCAGCTTTTCCCCCAAGGAGAAGAGTTAGGGATGAGAGGCTTCACTTTCTATCAGAACTTATCGAACATAGGCGCGAAACCGATCGTACCAACCCACATCAGCCAAGTTTACTGTAGGAAGTTTTCGCCGAATATCTTCAATGTTCCAGCCCGTGAGTTTGGATAGTGTTTGCGCTTCTTGGTCAAATCGTTTAGGAAGTCCAGCGCGATATTGTTTGCCCGCATCACAATTGGTTTCATTCAAATAGGGATGCTGCATCACATAACGACCTTGGAAGTTTTCCTGATTGTTCGTATCTTGGAACATCAAATCTTCAGGGAATTTATCGCGGGTATAACGAACGTGAAGGCGGGTGATGAATACGTTTGAGATGGGTCTAGGACGACGACCGCGCCAGAAACTTTGGGGTTGATTGTCACCGATCGGTTGTTCTAACCAAAAAACACCTGCTTGTCTAAGTTCATTGGGATTCAAGGGATCGGCTGAACACGGATCGCAATTCCCCATATTCCAGGCATATTCTAAGAATGCGACATTGCGGTCTTCACGATCGTAACTAGTATCAAACATCGATTTATAAAAGTCGCTAAATTCGCGTTTGACAAATGTAGGAATATTGACATCTGAAGGAATTCGGACAGTGCGATAATTGCTGACTTCGGCACGACCTTTAGGAGACAGAATATAAGCAATCAGATCTTGAGCTTGTAGGGAATTAACCATACCCAGACGAATGGGCAACATGAATCGGGGGGATTCATAGGCAATTTGAATGGGGCGAAGTTTGGTGAATCCAGAGGTTTCAAATTTCTCTAGATTCACCTTGGCCACGAAGAACTTCAGCTTTTGGCGAATGTAGGGGTTGAGTAAATCCTTCGCGCCTTTGGGAATTTGATAGCCGTTGTCCTGAAGCCAGCGTTCGAGACCGCCAGATTCCTTGGCACTGAGAATCACGATGTCATATTCACCCACGTTAAATTGCGCTTCAACCGTAACCCCTTGAGCTTTATCACGGGTGCTATTTGAGGACATTCGAGCAGGTGCGGTACTAGGTTGCGGTAGACCAAAGGATTCAGATTGTCTCGCGGGTTCACAGGGGTTTGCATCAAAGTATTCAACCAATCGCGGCGCACTAAACGCATCAAGGCGTTCCATGATGGCCGGGTTTGCGACTTTGACCTGTTCTTTTTTTAACACCGTCGGCACAGGGACCACTAAGGCAAAATCTTTGGCCTCGCCTTGGTAATCGTTGGCCATGGTGAGAATGGTCCGATCGTCGGCGCGGGCGATCGCAACTTGGGAGGCTTGATTATAGAGTTTGGTATCTGCCTTTGCGACGTAAAACCCGCAGAATGCTAGGGCTGGTAATACATTTGTAAACACTAACAACAATGAAAGCGCTAGGGAGAAAATCGATCGAATGATGATCATAATAATTACCAAAATGAAGGAATTTAGACAGACTTGATTTCGGGACTAATCGCACTCGGTAGATCGAACCAATCAAACCGATCGTCCTTAAAAATCCAATCTAAGAGAATAGTCAGCGGTGCCGCCAGAAATAAGGCAAAAAAGACGGCAGTAGTCATGAAAAAGTAGTTTCTCAGAATAAATGTGATTAAAGCGATCGTGAAGGTCCAAATGATTCGAGCGGGTTTAGCATTGGGGATGGTGCGAGGGTCCGTAATCATGAAAAATGAAAACATCACCAGTGAACCACTCATCATGCGATGACTCCACACATCCCAAGTCCAACCGAGGTATACGTTACGCACCGCTTCCATGGCAAAATAGAACGAAAGAAATGCGATCGTAGTATCCCAACGGCCTACTTTTTTTAGCACCAATCCACCACAGATTAGGAACATACCCACATACCACATTGATTCGCCCCATTGACCCGGTGAAACCCAAGCCTGACGGGTGAAAAGAAGGGCACAGATAATACCAAAATTAGCAGGATTAAAAATATGTTTTTGATTGAACTGCAGCAGGAACTTGGATAGAACTGCGATCGCTGCTGCAAATGCCATAGCCCATGGATGATCAACACGAAGTAGAACGGATAATCCTAAGGCGGTGATCATTGGGCTGTAGAAATCAGACTTGGAGAATTCTGCTAAATATTGGGTCGATCCCCCCAAATTTCGATTCTCAAGAGGGATCAAGAGGTTGTTTGAGTTCTTTAGTTTCAGACAAAGATATTGGGTGGTGAGTGCGGTGACGATCGCAGTGAGGACCACCTCAGGGTGGAGTTCCCAATCACAAGTGAGGAAACCGAGGAGCAGGAAACTCGCTAGGAAGCCAATTTGATACAGGCGAGCGTCGATCGGGAGGCGCATACGCAGAGTCCAAGCAACAATGTCTGAATTATGGCCTGTGCGATCGGCAAAGACACCCCGGTTTCAGAAAATGAAACTTTAGGGCGGGTCTTGATTAATTGAGTACGGTTAACTCATCTACAGATTATTTTGAAGAATCTTGTAGGATAGGGTCAGAAAAAGAGACGTCGAGAAATCGAAGGAGACTAGTTATGCAAGGAACTTATGATATTGGAAAACGCAGTTTACTTTCTTTGATCTGCCACGGTTGTGCATTGTTTGGGGTGACAGCCCTTTCCATTCTAGGACCGATCATCATTCTGTTTTTATCCGACGATCCAGTCGTAAAAGCTAATGCAAAAGAATCCATTAATTTCCATTTAAATATTTGGTTTTGGGCGACGGTAATTCTAGGAATTTATGGATTTCTATCATTCATCACCTTTGGTCTCATGGGGCTGATACTCTTCCCGATCGTCGCCTTTGGATTCCTATGGCACTTCGGCTGGTCAGTTGTCGCGATTGTCAAAACTCTAGCCAACCCCAATGAATCCTTCCGCTACCCGTTCATTTTGCGGATTATCTAGATCAAGAGACGATCTCCCTCAACCCTCCTTAAATAGGCGGGACTATGAGAATAGGGGAAAGTTGGGAAATAATTGCGACTGTAATTTTTTGAGGCGTTGTCTTTACCAAGGCGACGCTTTTTGCATTGCCAAAACTCGGTATAATCACCAGACTGTTTTAAACGTTCACCATGTTAGCCAAACGGATTGTTCCTTGCCTGGATGTCAAAGCCGGACGAGTCGTCAAAGGCGTAAACTTTATCGAACTGCGCGATGCTGGCGACCCTGTGGAAATGGCGCAAATCTACAACTGTGCGGGAGCCGATGAACTTGTTTTTCTCGACATCACCGCCACCCACGAAGACCGAGATGTCATTTTTGACGTAATCTATCGCACCGCTGAACAGGTCTTTATTCCTCTCACTGTGGGCGGCGGGGTCAACAATACCGACGTGATTAAAAAACTCCTGCGTGCTGGGGCAGACAAGGTTAGCATTAACTCCGCTGCGGTCAAAAATCCCAACTTTATCAACCAAGCCGCTCGGCAGTTTGGGGACCAATGCATTGTGGTGGCGATCGATGCCAAGCGTAGACTTGATCGAGACTCCCCCGGTTGGAATGTGTATGTCAAGGGCGGACGGGAAAATACGGGAATTGATGCGATCGCCTGGGCCAAAGAAATGGTTTCAAGAGGCGCTGGTGAACTGCTTGTCACGAGTATGGATGCTGACGGAACCAAGGCGGGTTATGACTTAGCCCTGACTCGGACTATTGCCGATGCCGTTTGCGTCCCTGTGATTGCCTCCGGGGGCGCGGGCAACTGTGATCATCTTTACGATGCTTTGACAGCGGGCGGAGCTGAGGCTGCACTTCTCGCGTCGGTACTTCATTACGGAGAGTTAACGGTCTCTCATATAAAGAGATCCTTAAGCGATCGGGGTCTAAAAGTACGCCATTAATCCGTCTAATGCTTATAGCGCAAGGGTTTTCAGAAATTTTTGGGTCACGAATAGAAGGGTAGTATTGTCAAAGTTGCTAGTTTATATTTCTAAACATGGCAAGCTATAATAAGATACTGTTACATATATTCATCTTATGATCGTCCTACTGTTTCTTTCTGTAATTGCTCTCGTCGGGCTGGCTTTGCACTTTATGCAGGAAGCTATCACGCGTCAAGAGTTTTCTTTGATGATTGCTGGAACTCTGGTCGCGGCATCCTCAGCGGGAATTGTCGGGGTATACCTATTGATCGGACATTCCGTCACCGATCGGCTCCACAGCGGTCAAGAACAGGTTGCCATTGAGAATGCCTACGAATCAATTCGTTGGTATGTGGACATTGAAGCCCAGGCCCAAGAACCGAATTCTGTATTTCTAAGTGACTCTTCAACTCACTAAACCTGCAATTAGTCACTCGTGCGGATAGTTGTCGAGAATGACCTGGGCTGTTTCTTCCGGCTTTTCTAGATGGGGCACATGACCGCAGCTGTCTAGCCAGTACAGCGTCGAATTTACAATTGTCTTCTCAAATCGCGCGGCATCTTTTGTTCCAAGAATACGATCTTGACGACCCCAGATGATTTGGGTCGGCGTGGAAATTTGAGAAATTCGATCGCGCAGAAAGCCATAGCCACCACTGCGTGTAAACATCGCCAGCCCCTCACTCCAATTCGGCATCTGCAAATGCAACGCTGCACAGTACTCCGCATCTGCCGTAACGAAAGCTGAGTTAGCGTAGGCTCTAAGGCTGACTCCTCGGCGAACGTTCGGCGATCGTAAAAAATTTGTAGCCCAATCACTTAATGGTGGCATCATATACTTTGCCAGTATCGGAGCTTTTGCAAACCCCGCACTATCTAGAAGTACGAGTTGTTTGACAATTTCGGGATAGGTCAATGCAAAATCTAAAGCCGCCGCTCCGCCCATCGATGCCCCAACTAACGTCATCGGCTGTCTGCTCATAACAGTCTGCCAAAATCCATAGATTTGCGCCTTAATAATGTCGGGTGTGATGTAGTCGATGTGGGTCCGATCGGTAAAACCAAACCCCAGCAGATCTATGGCAAACACCGATCGATCGATCGCCAACTTGGGCAATAGCCGACGAAATTCCAGCATCGAACTATCAAAGCCGTGGAGCAGTAAAATTGGCGGTTCAGAGGTATTCTTAGCCTTAATCGCCCGAACAAAGGCTGTGTTTACCGTGAATTCTCGGTTATCTATTGTCAACGGTAGCGCTATCCGCTGGATATTTTGGGCAAATTCGATTGACAATGCGTCTGTGAGCAAGTTTACATCTTGAGGCAGAAAGTCGGGGAAGGTAGTCATTTCAGGGAGATTTAGGACGGAGGGACTCTGAAAAAGGGTCAAAAATATACTTGGGAACTGACCATGAATCTATAAGCTTTGGGCAAGTTCGGTATTAATCTTAAATCATTCTTACGAGCAAAAATTTATTATTATTTGCTTCCGCGATCGTTTTTTTGGGCAAATCATATTTGGCAGGAATGAATTATGCTGCAATGACGAACCGATCTAATCCTGGTTTCAACATCATTGGATGAGATGACCCCAATCAAACTCTAGGGTAACGTATTTTTTCTTATGATCTCTTTTATTGCCTCGCTCTGGATTGCTCAAATGCCTGTTGTTCCTGTACCTCAAGAGATTTTAAGATCTCAGCAAGAGGTCCGAGTGTTGCCGGGGGGCTTGGATAATGTCCCTGTTTTTAACAGTAATAGTCCCGAATTAGTGCTTCAAGAGGGTATTTTACTATCTACATTTCCGAAAATTGGAAAACAGTTTGCATCGGCGCATCTGGACCGATCGTTCACTGGACGGTTTGATATTTTTGCCCACCATATTGCCAAGGGCACACCAGAGGATTTACGGACGCTGTATTTGGGAATTATGGCCCACAATCCTGGCAATACCGCTGTCACGATCGACATTCTGCAAGCCTCCAGCCATTTGAGCCAACCCGATGCACCGTTTATTGAGTTGCCGCCTCTTGTAGATAATAATACAGGTTCTGTGTATGCGGGTCCGGGCAGTCAGGTAGGCAGTGAAGTGCTGCGTGGATTTCGGCAAAATGGCTTTCCGTCAAGAATTACAATAGAACCTAATGGATATGCTCTGATATTGAATCAAGATATTCCAGTGAGACCATTAACACCGCCTATCAATGGCCGATCGGCATTAATGCGATTGCGGAGTAGTGGTCCAGTATATTTGGCAAGTATGGGAAAGTTTGCACTCTCTAATGAACAAGGTAAGGAACGCGCCCCGACGATTGAAGAATGGCGATCGTTATTACAAACTAGTAATCTTTCCGGTCCTCGCGATCGTACACCCACACCTATTTCACAAACCTCTGGGAGTTTGATTTATGGTCGAGTTGCTGGGGTTGCGATCGGGTCTCGGTGGCAGGGTGTTTTGGGCGATCGAAATTCAGCGAGTTTAGCGATTCCAAAAGTCGGCAGTGCAATTTCCTATGGTATTAGTTTGCTACATCGTGGCACCTTAGGAACGGGGCAAAATCAAACCGCTAAAATGGAACGGCGTTATTTAGATACTGCCTACGAAGCTCATGGGAACTACGGAGTTGAGTACAATTTAACATTGCCATTAGAAAACAGAAGTAATGAATTAAAAACGGTGACTGTTGCGATCGAAACACCATTAAAGCGAGATGATACGCAACAGGGGTTGAGATTCTTTGATCCATTACCTAAGAATGTTTTTTTCCGTGGAACCGTGCGGGTACGATATGCAGATGATCAAGGTCGATCGCAGACTAACTATTTTCATTTAGTACAACGACGTGGACAAATGGGAGAACCCTTGGTAGTACTTAAAATGAAGCCAGGGGAGAAACGCCGCGTATTAGTAGACTTAATTTATCCCGCAGATGCAACTCCACCACAGGTTTTGACGGTGCAAACAAATCTAAGGTAAGATGCTACCGAACTTTCACACAGAGACGTGAGTTACCGTGAAACTTTCGGTTGTTATTCCATGCTTCAATGAACTCGCAACCATCGAGTCGGTCATCAAATCTGTAAAGAAATGTGGAATTCGTTCTTTAGAAATTATTATTGTTGATGATTGTTCAACGGATGGAACTCGCGAGGTGCTTCGTACTCTGGAATCTCAGGTTGACCAGGTTATCTATCACTCTCGCAACCAAGGGAAGGGGGCAGCTTTACGATCGGGATTCAGGGCTGTAACGGGCGATATTGTTATTGTGCAAGATGCGGATCTGGAATACGATCCACAAGAATTCTCGATCGTAATTGAGCCAATTTTAGAGGGAAAAGCTGATGTCGTCTATGGGTCTCGGTTTATTGGAGGACACCCCCATCGAGTTGTTTACTACTGGCATATGGTCGGCAATCAGTTTTTAACGACCCTTTCCAACATACTAACTAATATTAACTTGACGGATATGGAAACATGCTACAAAGCATTTCGACGAGAAATCATTCAAGCTATACAAATCGAGGAAAACAGATTTGGATTTGAACCCGAAATTACGGCAAAGATTGCTCGAATGGAATGTAAAATCTACGAGGTTGGGATTTCTTACTACGGGAGAACATATAAAGAAGGGAAAAAAATTGGGTGGAAAGATGGATTTCGAGCTATTTTCTGTATCTTAAAGTACAACCTTAGACCTTAAAACAAGACGCAATCTTTGAAAATATCGACTAAAAACAAATATTCTAACCCGGTCGAAAAGTAGTTTAAGCTCGTCCAGTTTTATCCTCAAAATACTAAGCAGAGATCATGTCAGAACCATTTTTAGAACCAGTCCCGCGTTGAATGCATCTACGCCAAGTTATTACTGAAACTCCGCCACAGTCGATCGTATGAGACGTTGATACTCTAGACTATCAATCAAAAAACTTCAATATAATATTTAATTTTGAACTGTTGCCACTCCATAAAGGCATTAGGTTCCAAGAAAAATGAATGGCAAAGATACAACGACCCCGGCGACTAGTGGCATCACTTTCAGGGTCTTGTTTGGGGAGTTGACGATCAGGAGGAGGAGGAAAAAAGCATCCATAAAGACACGGCTGTAGCCCAAAAAGTACCCAAGGATTGCATCACTACTAAATATAAATACTGTGGCATAGAGACAAGTGCAGAGGAAGATGATTCGATTTTTTGAAGGTGAAAAGCGAGATAGGGCGAGCGCTAATCCAAATGCAGAGATTAATAGAGTAAACCCACATGCCTCAAAAACAGTAATACTTTTAAGACCCGTTTGGACCAAAACTGTAAATTTGTGGAAGATATTTACAAACGGTAAGCTAAAGTTTAATGCAAGGCTCGGACCCACTCCACCGACTAGTCGGGCTGACACATAGGAGTTCCAGACAACGACCGGAACGATCGCCCCCATCAATCCCCAAAATAGCCGCCAATTTCTATCCTGAATACTGCAAATCACTAGGGCCAACCAGCCTAGCACCATAGTTTCTCGCGTCAGACAAGCAAGGGAAATTGATAAACTAGTTAGGTTCGATCGGCTATAGCGATAGCAGCAAATTGCTCCCATGAGCAGAGTACTGCTCAACAAATCAGCCGTGGATAACCATAAGGTCATCCAAACCCCTGGCACACAAAGCACCAGCAACCCATGCCATCGTGGTTCCTCGGTTTGCTTCAATCCCCAGCTCGCCATCCAAACCAATGCGATAATGCATAGATAATTAATCAGCACTAGCATGTAGGGAATGACCTGCCGATTGCCCAACCCCAGAAGATGGCCGAGTAAGGCATAGAAAATTCGTCGATAGCGGTAAGGCGGCGAGTCTAGTGCGGCGATCGTACCGTCATTTTGCAGAAAAGGGTCTAGGGCCATACTCAAGAAAAACTGGCCGTCATAGCCAGCTTCTCCATTATTAATCAAGGCTTGCTTGGCATCAACATAGGGCGAGAGGGGAATTATTGAACCTAGGCGAAAGAAGCCAGTAATGTTGCTATCAAACTTGAACACATAGAAAAATACTAATATTCCAAGCGCAACAAATGCAGCGATCGCCGCATTTAATTTAGGAGTTAAGTCTGTCTTCCAGCATCTCATTGTGATGAGTCTCTATGTATGAACACTATGACTATAGATACCATACAACACTACATTAGACACTATCGGAAATTAGCCTAATGAACTAAATTCGGTGGTGCACTCATGTAAAGCACAGAGAGAAAAGCTGAATTGCGGGATCTTACCTAGTGAGACTTCCAAGAATGGCAATTATTTTTCATCATTTACGAAATGACACTATCAGTAAAAGAAAAGTGGTTAGATCACTTTACTGATCAAATCATTCAATTTGAAACGAAGTTAACCAAACAAGGTCCAGAAATTAAAATTGATGAGTACACACTAGCACTCTATAAACGGGAGTAACTTTTCATTGGAATATTGAACTATTCAGCTAATTTGCAGGTCTCTGGAGATAGGCGATGTAGCCGTTATTACTCGGTTCGATACGCACAATTGATCCGTCTTCTAGTCGCATTAATATTCCTTTTAATGGTTCAGTTTGAATGGTCTGATTTAATAATGCTGCCAACCCTAACGCCTGTAATGTGGCTGTTGCTAGTACTCCCAAATGGGGTGATGTCGCGATCGGGAACCCCGCCAAGTCAAATCTTCCAACACAGATTAATGTGTTTTCATTATCATCAAACTGAGCGAGTTCTTCATCCATAATGCTTTTGTCTTAAGAGTTGAAACCATGGCTAGACAGAACTTAGCGAAATGGGGGCGAATACATCAGACCGCCTTTGTTCCACAGATCATTCTGACCTCGAGGTAAATTTAGAGGGGTTTGGCGGCCTAAGTTCCGATCGTAAATCTCCCCATAATTTCCCACCTGCCGAATCATCCGCACTACAAAATCATTTGACACTCCCAGCCCTTTACCTAAATCACCTTCAATGCCCAGTAATCGTCGGACCGTTGGATCCTTACTCTGTAGTTTCTGATCGATATTTTGAGAGGTAACCCCCAGTTCCTCTGCTTCAATTAGTCCATAAATTGTCCATTTCACCAAATCCTGCCAGCGAGAATCCCCATCGGCCACAGCCGGAGCTAAAGGTTCCTTGGATAATGCTTCGGGTAAAACAACATGGCTGTCAGGTTTAGCGAGCTTAGTCCGCCGGGAGATCAACTGCGATCGATCGGCAGTCACCCCTTCACACCGACCTTCAGAATAGGCACTAAACACCGTATTAATTTCTTCAAATACGATCGGTTTAAATGGAATACCCCGCTTCCGCATTTGGTCTGTTAAATTCTGTTCAGTGGTCGTACCAATTTGAATACAGATTGATTTGTTTTTTAAATCTTCTAAGGTTTCAATCTTCTCGCCCTTGCGCACCATAATGGCTTGACTGTCATAGAAGACCACAGGCCCAAATTCAAGCCCTACAATGGTATCCCGGCTCATACTCCAAGTGGTATTCCGACTGAGTATGTCAACCTCTCCGGTTTGTACCGCCGTAAATCGCTCCTTTGCATTCAGATTGCGGAATTCCACTGCTTTAGCATCATTAAATATTGCCGCCGCGATCGCCCGGCAAATATCTACATCCAGCCCCACATAGTCCCCATTAGGCTGCACAAAACTAAATCCCGGCAATTCCCCACTCACTCCGCATTGCAGCTCACCTCGCGCCTGCACCACCCCCATCCGATTGCGCTGCTGACTGCCCCCTGTAACTTCGCCCTCCGTCTCGGCTCCGCAACCCGTCAAACCAAGAAGTAGGACGATCGCCATCATCCGTAGGGGAAAGATATAGTTCGGGAGCGTTTTTTTTAGGGCAAGCATGGCGACAGCGAGGGTAGGATGGGTTCATTCTAGTACCAAACTCTTTCCAAAATCACTATGCAATTTGCCGATCGTCTGGCTCCACTGCAACAAAACGTTTTTGCCGACATCGATCGGGCTAAAGCTCGTGTCAAACAATCTGGCTTACCTATTATTGATTTGTCTCTTGGATCGTCAGATTTACCCACAAGTCCTAACATTTTAAGTACGATCGCAGCTTCACTCCAAGACCCCAGTACCCACGGCTATTTGCTTTTTAATGGGACGCAAGAGTTTCGTCAAGCGGCGGCAAAATGGTACGAGAAAAAGTTTGGAATTGCGATCGATGCTGAAACTGAAGTACTGCCGTTGATTGGATCTCAGGAAGGTACAGCACATTTACCACTGGCGATATTAAATCCAGGGGACTATGCATTGCTTTTAGATCCCGGCTATCCATCCCATTCGGGTGGGGTTCATCTTGCGGGCGGCCACATTCATGCAATGCCTATTACGGCTGAAACCAATTTCCTTCCGGTGTTTCAAGATATTCCGCCCGACATTTTAAAGCGTTCTCGCATGATGGTTTTGAGTTATCCCCACAACCCTACAGGAGCGATCGCGCCGCTTTCCTTTTTTCAAGATGCCGTACAGTTTTGTCAAAAAAATAATTTAGTCTTAGTTCACGACTTTCCCTACGTTGATTTAGTTTTTACCGCTGATTTAGTTCCTTCTGTATTTCAAGCTGACTTTAATAAATCTTGCTCTATTGAATTGTTTACCCTGTCTAAAAGCTACAACATGGGTGGTTTTCGCGTTGGGTTTGCGATCGGCAATCCTCAGCTTATTCAAGCTTTACGCCAAATCAAAGCTACGGTGGATTTCAATCAGTATCGCGGAATTTTGAACGCGGCAAGTTTAGCGCTGACAGGTTCACAAGATGATGTTCTCAATACGGTAGAAATTTTTAGGAATCGATCGATCGCCTTTGTGAATGGGATGCGATCGATCGGCTGGGAGGTAGCAACGCCCAATGCTGCCCTGTATGTTTGGACCAAACTTCCCGATCGGGTGAATAAATACTATTCGCAGCAGTCTATGAAATTTTGTATTGATTTAATGGAGGCGACGGGTGTGATTGCGTCGCCGGGAATCGGCTTTGGTGTGGCGGGTGAAGGCTACGTAAGGTTTGCACTGGTCTGTGAGGTAGCAGTTCTACAGGTTGCGATCGACCGGATGGGGCAGTTTCTCAAGGAATTAGACATCAAACATCAAAATAGATAAACAGAGTATCTGCTGTCAATGAATGGAACCCCAGTCGATCGATTGATTAAAACCAGTAGGGACATGATGGTCCCGATCGTGTTCCAGAATCTATTAAACAAGAAATCAATTCATCAGTCTCGATCGTCTCGCTGCGGGCAATTGCCACCACGCTAAATGCGGTAAATCGTGATGTTCTTCGTGATATCCAAAGTGGTAGCAGCTAATGAATGACCAAAATTCAGAAAACGGTGTACTGGTAGCACGACATTCATTCACATAGCCGCCCTCTGGTTCAGTATGGGGCAAGAAAGTACCAAACAAAAAGAGCTGAAACGAACTCATGACCGAGGGAAACACCCAAAACCACGATAGATTAATTTCAGGAACCTGAAAGAATTGGTGAATCACATGGAATGTCGAAATTAATAGACCAATGCGAACCCAACTCCAATAGTTCTGCATAAAATTCCAATACCATGCAAAGAAATTCTTGCGTTTGCCATTGTGGTAGTCAGGATCACCCTCTCGCCCTGGAATATCATGATGCAGATTATGCATTAAACGCATTTTACCAAAGGGAAACATCGCATAAACAAACAACACAAAATGTCCGATCGCATCATTGATTTTAGGATTGTTTGGGGCGATCGACCCATGCATCGCATCATGTGCCGTCACAAATAGCCCGGTATACAAAAACATTTGCCAAGTAAAACCGACAAATTTAACCCAACTCGGTAACTGAGCCAGATTTAACTGAAATAGCAAAAAAGTGCTGCTGGCCCAAATCCCAATCAGCGTTAACGCCACCGCAACACCAGGCTTTTCTATCTGGAACTTAATCATCTCAACTCTCAATCTGCCTAGGTGGAGCACTAATCGTTCATCTATCTTAACATTTCTAAATCGCAATAAAATAATCAGCGGTAAAATGGAAGTACCTTTTATTTTTTAGTTTTACAGTGATATTCTGATGACCTATTCGATCGACTTTGGCACAAGTAACACGGTGGTAGCGCGGTGGAATGCGGCAACCGGAAAGGCCGAGACGCTAAATATTCCGATGCTGTCTCAGAAAATCGCCCAAAATCCACCGCTGATTCCGAGCCTACTATATGTCGAAAATGGGGAGACGGGGAAAACAGTTGTCGGTCAAACTGTGCGCGATCGGGCATTGGATACGGCGATGAATGCGCGATTTTTTCGTAACTTTAAGCGGGGCATTGGAACAGCAGTTCAGGGGTTTCAGCCAGAATTAGATGGAGTTACGATCGGACCTGAGCAGATTGGCAGTTGGTATTTAGAACAGGTGATCACTCAGGCAAAGCAGGCTGACCCAGGGATTTTGGATTCAGTTGTGTTTACTGTTCCAGTCGATAGTTTTGAAGCCTATCGGCTATGGTTAGGGCGAGTCTGTCAAACCCTTGGAATCAATCAAGTGCGGTTGTTGGATGAACCCACGGCGGCGGCGCTGGGTTATGGATTGGTGAATCAGGAATTATTGTTGGTGATTGATTTTGGCGGTGGAACCCTGGATTTATCTTTAGTCCGATCTGAAGTAAAAGAGAATCTACCGATTAAACCCACTGGATTCATTTTGAAATGGGGTCAAAAAGACTTCGCTCAACAGTCTGGTCAAAAACTTAAAGTCGCAAATGTAATTGCAAAAGCAGGTCAAAATCTTGGCGGCGCAGACATCGATAATTGGTTAATGGACTACTTTAAAGAGACTCAGGGATTGGCTGTAAATCCGATTTCGATGCGATTAGTAGAACGCTTAAAAATTAATTTATCATTACAATCCCAAGCCCAAGAAGCCTTCTTTGATGATGAAAATTTTGAAACCTATGAATTGAGTTTAACTCGCGATCGGTTTGAAAAAATTTTACAAGAACGACAACTTTTCGATCGGCTTGATGCTTCAATGAACCAAGTGATTCAACAAGCCAAACGGCAAGGGATTGAATTAGCCGATATTGGTGCAGTATTAATGGTCGGAGGCACATCACAAATTCCAGCGATGCAAACTTGGATTACTAAATATTTTGAAGCCTCAAAAATTCGATCGGATAAACCCTTTGAAGCGATCGCCCATGGTGCATTGCAATTAGATCAAGGCGTTGAGGTGAAAGACTATCTCTATCATGGCTATGGCATTCGCTATTGGGATCGTCGATTGAACGCTCACAACTGGCATCCGATTATCAAAACAGGTCAAGCGTATCCCATGGAAAAACCCGTGGAACTCACCCTAAGTGCATCTGTTAGCAATCAGCCTAGCATTGAACTAATCATTGGTGAACTAGCAGAAAATAACAATCAAACTGAAGTCTATTTCGATGGCGATCGGCTAATTACTCGTAATTCTGTAACCAATCAACTCAATGTTCAAACGCTGAATGACAGAGACGGATCCCGCAGCATTGCAGAACTCGACCCACCCGGTGAACCCGGACGCGATCGGATTAAGGTCAAGTTCCAAGTCGATAAAAAGCGGTTTCTGCGCATTACCGTAGATGATTTATTAACATCAAGAACCATCGTCACAGATGAACCTGTTGTCGAACTCTCTTAAATTCATATCAACGCGTCCGCCACAACTTCAGCTCAAGTCATGGCGCATTCTTGTCTCAGGGTACCGATCGAAATTCGGCACAGACTAGCCAACACACTAAGCGATCGGGAACTAATCAATCGCCGCGAATAAATCAGCCATACTCTTGTCCTCCGCATCAGCCGCAGCCACAATTTCCAGAATCTTATTTTTAGCCTTCACATCAAAACAAGACTCAACACAAACCTGCGCCACCTTCTCGCGGGGAATGCTGCCATCAAACAACGAATCTTCACCCTTCATCACAATCCGATCGTCATTATCATCATTTTTCAACCCACCGGGACGGACGATCGTATAGGTCAAACCACTACGCTGAAGATATTCTTCTGCCCACTTTTTCCAAACCAAAATTCCCCAAAACAAATTCAGCGGATGGAGCAACTTCGACACACAGAGCGACGTGACCAAAACAAACTGATCCACCCCTTCAGCCTTAGCCGCATTCACCAAATTTTTAGTCCCCTCGAAATCCACCAAATATGGCTGTGTCGGGTCAATACTCGGTTTAGCCCCCGTTGCACAAAACACCACCGTACAGCCCTTTAACGCATCCTTCAAAACTTGAGCCTGCAACACATCGCCCGTCACCAGCTCAACACCTTCTGGCAAAATCTCCCGCGCTTTCACCTCATCCCGCACAAACGCCCGCACCTCAACACCCCGATCGAGGAGTTGTTTAACAATCCGACGACCCGTCTGTCCGGTCGCTCCAGCCACAAATGCTTTCATCTTTTAGTTTCCTTGTGTCAATACGGTCGATTCCAGGATACATTAGCCAATAGAGAACATTCCAAGAGCTTGGCCACTGTGAGCGATGTCGTTCAATTTAAAACTCATTTCGTAGACTGTATGGAAATGTATGCGCCCTCGGCCTTGGTGGCAGAGTATTTGGATCAGCATTCTGAGTGGTTTCGCCGTTGTGCCGCGCCGATGATGGTGGAGTCTGTGGGAGAGACAGGCTATGTGTTGGGGGTAGGCCGTTATGGAGCAATGGGCTTTGAGCTTGAACCGAAGATTGGCTTAAACCTATTGCCCGGAAATCAAGGAATTTATCGCATCGAAACGATTCCGGTCCCGAACTACGCCCCCCAAGGTTACGACGTAGATTTCAATGCCGCTATGGAATTAGTCGAACACGATCGTACCGATCGCGATAATAATGCTCCCGATCGTCTGACTAGAGTTCAATGGGATTTAGACCTGACCGTATCGATTCAGTTTCCTAAATTTATCCAATCCCTACCGCCGAACCTAGTACTCGGAACAGGAGAACAGCTCCTAAAGCAAATCGTCCGACAAGTCTCACGCCGATTGACTCACAAAGTTCAAGAAGATTTTCATACCACCCGTAACCTAACCTTTCCCAAGCAGTCCCACAAGTGGTTCTTCCAATAGCCGTACAGAAAATAGAGATAACTAGTCACTCCAAGTCAAAAATTTTAATCCCGATCGAAAGCCATAATCACAAACTCTCGACTCAATATTCAATCTCACTGCAATCCAACAGAACTTCGCTTCCAATCTTGCTGAGACTGCGTTAAGACATAGCGAGCAACCGCCTCAATCTCAGCCGAATTAAGCTTATCTCCGAAAGCAGGCATTGCATTTTTACCCAAGGTTACTTGAGTTTTAATTGCAGCGATCGAATTCATTTCATATTTCGCCAGCGCATCTTTAGACAGATTTTTTTCAGCAATAATAATATTGTTTCCCCCAATGTGGCAGGCCGCACAATTCGCCGTAAAAACCCGTTCACCCAAAGACACAGGCAACGATGGGGACGGCACAGGGGGTTCGGCTGCTAATGCAGTAGCAACAAACATCAGACCAGACATGATCAGGGATATTGTGAGAACGATCGGCACAATTCTGAGAACGAGAAATGTTCTGCCACCTCGAACCTGATTGTTCCACGCTAGAGTGTTGAAGCTTTGGACAAAGCGCTGCACCGATCGAACCAAGATTTGCACCGATTTTCTCCGTCAACAATTTCCTTAGCAATACTATACCAAGCTCTTCACCTACAAATCTGCATCCCACGATAGCAATAGCCACACCAAAAGGCGATACGGTTGGGATCATACGACTAGGATCTTAGTCTTAATCAAAATGGAGGAAAGACTGCAATAGCCCAACCTCCATTTTAAGTTATTTAAACCGTTTGCCTAACTTTGGTTAGTTTCTTAGTTTTGATCAACTAGCCAACGATAATTTTACCAACCATGCCAGCACCACGATGGGGCATACAGAAGTAATCATATTCACCAACGGGAGCATCAGCAGGAAAGGTGACAGAGAAGGTTTTGCCCTTACCTTCGAGACCCTTATGGGATAGAGACGCACCCAATGCCGCGTCGCCAGGAGTCTTGTTAAATTGGACGTTGTGAGGAGGTAATGCACCAACACTCCAAGTTACGGTGTCACCCGCTTTGATGGTGGCGATCGCAGGTTCAAAAACCAATCCTTTCTTGCCGCCCATCGTGATCATGACCTCAGACGCAGAAGCATCAGCAGTGTTCAGAAAGAAGGTTGCGACTATCATCACCAGTGCGACGGAAACAATCGTTAATTTACGAGCGGCATCTGCAAAGAACTTCATCAGTATTTCCCTAAGATATCTAAACTTTTGTTCATAAGTATAACTTAGACAAGCTGTCGTATATAAAGAAATTCTGTAGGGAAATCCGATAAACTCTAGGTATGGATCCACAAATTTGTGTTGGACCCATCAACAGAAAAGCCCAGCCTAGTAAAAGACTGAACTCTAAGAGCTACTCTCTTGCAAGGCTCTTACGCAAATGACCTGTAACCTACAGATCTCCACCCCGTAGAAACAACACAAAGACGATTGCCGGTCCCGCAATTACGATTAGCGCCAGAGTCGATAACTGGAAAACAACAGTAAAATCAATTCCATTCAAGAAGTCCATTACTCCCCCAATCCTCGCCTGAAGCGGATCTAAAAACTCACCCATGATTACCACATATTTCGAGGGTCAACACAATCCCCTCTCAGAAAGTTAATAAAACTCAAACTAAAACGATCGTTCTACACTCCAACAATATTCGACAATAGACATACTGATTCTCGGAGACTCCCAAAATGGCAACTTGGCAATGCGTGAAAAATTGTGGGGCTTGCTGCCATCTTGACCCTACCGATCGCCCCGATCTTGGCGAGTATCTAAATGAGTCAGAACTGATTACCTATCTGGGCATGGTGGGTGAAGATGGCTGGTGCATCAATTTCAATGCTGGAACCCGCGAATGCAACATCTACGAGAAGCGGCCATCTTTTTGTCGCGTCACCCCAGAAACCTTTCAGACCCTATTTGATGTCGCCCCGGACGAAGTAAACGATTTTGCCATCGAGTGTTGTCGTGAGCAAATTGAAGGGGTTTACGGCGATCGTAGCTTGGAAATGCTGGTGTTCGACCGGGCTGTGGGAATTTAGCCTTACCCATTGTGTTTGTTGTCACCTATCATTAACAATGAAAAGAAAATGAAATATATTTCGCCATGTCTACAGACTCATCACCATTGACCGATCAGCTAGATCAACAGCTAATTTCTGAAACTCCAGTCGCTGAATCGGATCTTTCGGCGATGAGTCGTTGTTTCACGTCTACTTTCATCACTATTTTTCTAGCAGAGCTTGGTGATAAAACTCAGGTAGCGACCTTGCTTTTGAGTGCTCAGTCCCACAAGCCTTGGGTTGTTTTCACTGGGTCAGCGCTAGCCCTTATTAGTACAAGTCTCGTAGGAGTCCTCTTAGGACAGTGGCTATCAAAACTGCTAACGCCAAGACGTTTAGAACTGGCGACGGGAATGATTCTGCTAATTGTGTCAGTCTTGCTGTTTGTTGATGTGACCGGGATGGGCGCCTGATGGATTGGAATTTGTTAGGGCTTAGTTTTGTGACTGTGTTTTTGGCAGAGCTGGGGGATAAAAGCCAGTTTGCTGCGATCGCACTGAGTGGATCGAGTAAATTTCCGAAGGCTGTATTTCTAGGGTCGGTGGCAGCGTTAGTGTTGGCGAGTTTGTTGGGTGTAATTGTGGGTGAAGGTACGGCTCAAGTTCTGCCGCCTCAGCTTGCTAAAGCGATCGCGGCCATCAGTTTTGCAGTGATGGCCGCGAAATTGCTCTTTTTTGGGGAGGCTGAGGTGTTGGATGCCGAGCGATTGGAGCCTGAAACTTCAGCATCCGAAGTCTCATCTGTTAGTGAAATAGTCGAAAGTCACGACTAAATAAAATAGTGATGCCTGCCAATTTCACGCTTTCGATCATCCAATAAACACTGTGCATTATGTTCATTTGTTCAGGAACAATGCCAGTCGATTCTTCAATAAATCCAAGACCGCTCATGGTTGGAGTCACGAAGTAAGTGCAAAGAAGGGCGATACCCAATAGTAAAAAGGCGATCGGTAAATTGCGGAATGGTGATTCCCGCTCAGTAATTGGCATTTCCTGCTTTACCCAGAATCCAACACACACCAATGCACCTAGCACTAGTTCCATGCGGTTAAAAGCTCCAAACAATGCCTGACCTGCCAACACAAAATGACTTTCAGCCATCATGCCCGAGGTGTAGAGAGCGGGCATGACCAAAAAGTCTAAAACTAAGCTTGCGCTCAACCAAAAGATAAGCACGATCGGAAGAACTCGGTGCCAGGTTGAATCTTGCCAGTGGAGTGGAGCTTTCATGGAAATTGCCTAATATTATTGCAGTGGGTTAGACAGGCGAGACATCACTCCGGTCTGTTGTTCCTAACCTAACACAGAGATTTCGATCCCCAAGTCCATCGAAACATATACCAACCAACCGATACAGAAGTTGACAAACAGGTTGATACGGTTACGAGTATTAGATGGGCTACTGTCCGCTGTCAACCCAAGGCGATCGGGGGTAAGCTATATGTAGAGTCCATCTATATTACATTGTGGCTAAGCATGGCAGGCAGCATGAAGACCCATTTCTCGAGTCCCAGTTCAATCCCCGCATCAGAACGTACTACAAAGAGAAAAGTAGGGCTTGCCAAAGTTTTGTTGGGAATCGTCATGAGTCAGGCGATCGGGGCGATCGTGATGATGCCTCCGGTTATGGCCCAAAAAGCTTCTCTGAGCTACACCGAGCTGATCCAGAAAGCCCGCAAGGATGAAGTGGAACGGGTCGAAATTAATGACATCCAAAAAACAGCTAAAGTTTATTTAAAAAATAGTGCCCGTCGGGATGCCAATGGCAAACAGCAGGATCAACCGATCGATGTGATGCTGTTTAGCGATTCAAATACTGAACTACTGACCACCCTCAACGATGCCAAAGTTCCGGTTGAGGTGAAGAATAATACGGAAAGTGCGGCGGCCATGGGGATGGTGATGCAGCTTTTGATTGTGGTCTTTTTGATTGGGGGGTTGATGCTAATTTTGAGACGATCGGCCAATTCCCCTGGTGGTCCCGGTCAAGCGATGAATTTTGGCAAATCTCGGGCACGCTTTCAGATGGATGCCAAGACGGGCGTGATGTTTGAAGACGTAGCGGGGATTGAAGAAGCCAAG
The DNA here is from genome assembly GCA_043787635.1 of Synechococcales cyanobacterium. Taxonomy (GTDB): domain Bacteria; phylum Cyanobacteriota; class Cyanobacteriia; order Leptolyngbyales; family Leptolyngbyaceae; genus JAAFJU01. Next base: position 26,265 of record JAYVUU010000161.1, read on the forward strand.
GAAGAACTTCAAGAAGTGGTTACGTTCTTGAAGCAGCCCGAAAAGTTCACGACGGTAGGGGCAAAAATTCCCAAAGGAGTGCTATTGATTGGTCCACCTGGAACCGGGAAAACCCTTCTAGCAAAAGCGATCGCAGGGGAAGCGGGGGTTCCGTTCTTTAGTATTTCAGGGTCTGAATTTGTCGAAATGTTTGTGGGTGTAGGTGCATCTCGGGTACGAGACTTGTTTAAAAAAGCTAAGGAAAATGCACCTTGCATCATTTTTATCGATGAAATTGATGCCGTCGGTCGTCAGCGCGGTGTGGGCATTGGTGGTGGTAATGATGAACGGGAGCAGACGCTGAATCAAATGCTGACCGAGATGGACGGGTTTGAAGGAAACTCTGGCGTGATTGTGATTGCAGCGACAAACCGAGCGGATGTGCTGGACCAAGCGCTGTTGCGGCCCGGTCGTTTCGATCGTCAGATCAATGTAGATTTACCGACGTTTAATGGTCGACTGGGGATTCTAGAAGTTCATGCAAAGACAAAAAAAATAGCCCCGGAGCTTTCTATGGCCGCGATCGCCCGTCGGACTCCTGGGTTCTCGGGTGCGGATTTGGCGAATCTCTTGAATGAAGCCGCCATCTTGACCGCCCGCCGTCGCCTAGAAGAAGTGACAATGCAGGAAGTTGAGGATGCTCTCGATCGGATTACGATCGGTTTAAGCATGAATCCACTGCTCGACAGCAAGAAAAAACGGATGACGGCCTATCACGAAGTCGGTCACGCGTTGCTAACGACGGTGTTGCCCCATGCGGATGAATTGAATAAGGTGACAATTATTCCCAGGTCCGGCGGCATTGAAGGCTTCTCCCAAACTGTGGCGAACGAAGACACTATTGACAGCGGACTTTACACGCGGGCTTGGATGATGGACAAAATCCGGGTGCTGATGGGGGGGCGAGCGGCGGACGTGGAGGTTTTTGGGGACGATGAAATGGACAGTGGTGCCACCAGTGATATTAAAAAAGTTACTCAAATTGCCCGTCAAATGGTCACCCAGTTTGGCATGTCAGACTTAGGTCCAGTAGCATTGGAAGGTCGGGGCGATATGTATTCGCGAGGGGGAGACGGGGGGCAAGGCGACTACTCGCAGGCTATAGCGGAAATGATCGACCAACAGGTGCGGGCGATCGCGGTGTCTTGTTACGAAGATGCCCGCAAGATCATTCGCGAAAATCGGGAATTAGTCGATGAGCTGGTAGAGCTGCTGCTGGAGATGGAAACGGTTGAGGGCGCAGAATTCCGAGAAGTGGTGCAAAACCATCAAGAGCGATCGGCGGCTCGTCAATTGCTAATGGATGCAAACCCCTCAAGGGCGATCGGGGGCGGCTCGTCCACTGCTAACGAATTTGAGTCGGTAGAACGGTAACGGTTGGCATTGTCTTGAACAAAACATGGCGGCGAAGAAACAATTGTGACAATAAACTTGTCATAAATTCTTTCTTCGTTTCTTTTTAGGGATTCTAGGAAAATGCGCTTGTAGAATAACGGATAGCGGCGTGCGAGGGCATTGGTATGAATTTAGGATCTTCACTAGGCGAGTGGCTACTTTGGTTGCCCACAATATCTGATGTGGAGCAATGGTGGACAGCGTTTAGTCAGAGTCCTAATTTCAAGATGCTCAGCGCAATTTTGACGGTATTGACGGCGATCGTAGGGACTGTGACCGCTCGTCTGGAAGTGATTCAAAAGCTATTAGACGTTTCTCAAAAAATTATTAACCTGCTCAAGCCCGCTGCTGCCCTCCCCGCTCCTGTTGCCAATACTGCCGAACCGCGCAAACGGTTACTTCGTATTTTAAAAAGCGAATACGCCCGTCGCCTTCAGGATTCATCGCTTAATCCGCAGATTTCGATCAATCTCCAATTTCAAGATCGACGCGAGTTAGTCGGTCGTCCTCGTTTGAGGTCTGGGTTATTAACTGGGGTGCCGCAGTCCCTAGAAGCGATTTATAGCCAAGTTGAAATTGATGGCAAACTTCTGATCGTGGGAAATCCCGGATCGGGCAAAAGCACTGAATTATTAAAATTTGCCACCCTGATGCTGAATCATGCGGATGCAGAACCTGGTGCGCCTATTCCGGTGTTGTTGGATCTTTCAGCTTGGAATGATGAGGCTCCGGCCTTAGAACACTGGATTGCCCGACGATTGAAGCGTCTGTATAACATTGACAACACCATGGCCTTGGAATGGCTGCGCGATGAACGTCTAATTTTGCTGCTGGATGCCCTAAACGAAGTGGGTCTCGATCGGCAAGAGCGTTGTATTGACTCGATTAATCAGTTTCTGCAAGCCACGATTTATCCCCATTGCGTGGTGTGTTGTCGGCTAGAGGAGTATGAACTGGGTCGTCGTCAACTGACTGAACTGAATGGAGCTATTTACCTTCAGGCTCTGTCGGATCAACAGATTCAACAATATTTGAAAATGACCGACCGGACTTTACGGTGGGAGACCTTGCAAGCTGAACCCGCACTGCGAGAACTCGTCCGATCGCCGTTGATGTTGATGATTATGGTGGCCGTTTATCAAGGTCGTCAGATTCATACGACCAGTGAATTACTGAGTCTTTATATTGACCAATGTTTTGAACGATCGCTAAAACCCACCGATTGGACACCGCCTAGCCGTTCCCAAACCATTCGCTATCTTACCTGGCTGGCCCGCCAGCTCAAGGTGCAGTCGAAACCTGAACTGGCGATCGAACGAATGCAACCGAGTTGGCTCGGTAATAAACGCGATCGGATTCTGTACCGATTGCTTTGTGGGGTGATTATCTCGATTTTGTGTGGGTCAATTTTTACCGTTGTTAATCTCAACCTTGATTTGCCAACAGACATTAAAGCTTTTGGAATCACGATCGCTGTAGTCGGGGGGATGCTCTATGGCGCTTATAGCCGAGAAGACCTGTGGGACTGGCTTCAAGCCTTACCGATTCTGAGTTCCATTGCGGATTTACTCGACAATGAAGAAATTGAACCTGTCCGTTTGGGGTGGTCGTGGCAACGTTTTAGGATGGGGCTTTGGGCCGGGTTGAGTGTGGGCGCTATCTTGGGTAGTGTAATTTTTACTTACGATTGGATAATTTTGAATAATGTCTGGCTGGGACTGCGCTTAGGTTCAGCAGTTTTTGTTAGCTATGGCTGCTTTATTGCTGTTATTTCCGGCCTACAGGCGGGGGTCCGATCCTGTGCATCTCCGAATCAAGGCATCTGGGAATCACTGAAGAATACCCTGGTGGTGATTGTATTGGGGACGATGATTGGCAGTCTGCTGGCTTGGGTGGCGCTGTTGATTCCACTGGGGATTATGAATGCCCGATTTTCGCTGTGGGTGGGCATCGGCAGCGGATTGAGTTCCACCCACTGACCGCCGCGCTTGTCGATCAGCATCGCGTCGAGCGCTGGGCCGTTGCGCAGTTCGATCTCGAGGCGCCGTTCGGGCTGTTCCTCGTCGGGCCGGAACATGAGCATGCCGGAGGTGTAGAAACTGCGCAGGGCGCTGGCGCCCGACAGTGCCATGAACGGATCTTCGAGCAGCGCCTTCTTAGACAGCTTCTTGGTGTGGTGGCAGAGGATCAGCCCTGCATCGGGCGCCACCGCCTCACGCAGGGCCTCGACCCGGCCTTGCAGGAAGAACAGCATGGCGGTGTTGTCGTTTTCGCCATCGCCGTCCGGCCCGCCGTCGAACAGGTTGCGGATGGGATCGAGGCAGATGATGTCGGGCGGCTCGGCCGGGAAGTGGGCCTGAATGGCGGCAATGGTGAGGGCGACGCCGTTCTCGTCGAGCAGCATGCGCAGCTTGGGCGTGGCGACCAGGTTGTCGCGCGCCGGCTGTAGGACGACCGGATCAAGCCGCAGGGTTTGCAGGCGCTCGCGGAGGTAGTGATACTGGATCTCGGCCTGCAGATA
>JAYVUU010000162.1:0-32243 GCA_043787635.1 Synechococcales cyanobacterium
TTCCCAGCCGTGGGGCGAGTGGAAGCCTACAAAAACATCAGTGAACAAAATAATAATAAATGCCTTAGCGCTGTCACTGAGTCCGTAGGTCAACTCGTCCAAGAACCCACCCACCACTTTCATTTCCCGTTTGCCGTTAACGAAAATAATCATGAAGGTGATTACGCCGGATAAGTCCGCAATCCAGTTTTTGACGGCCTCAGCGCTGTGATGGGAAAAGTCTTGGGCAAGGCTAGTGACTTTAGTGCGGACTTTTTCTTCGCGGACTTCTGACGACAGAACTTCTTGTCCGATCGCTTCTTTTAAAATGTTCTCAAATTTCAGTCGTTCTTCATAGCGGGCCAGCTCCTGCAGCGCTTTTTCAGTCATTTCGCTATTCAGAAAAATTTTGGCCGGATTCACAATGGCAAATTGATTCTGGATCAAATGCCCAGGAGGGAGACGATCGGTAAGGGCAAAATTCCGCACTGAGAGCTGCACCAAAATCGGGACCGCCACTAGGGTCAAAATAAACCGCACTGCAATTTTTGTCCGAATCCGGCGAGTCTGGAACTCTTGTACGGCATCGGTTTCGCCATCTGGATTCAGATCGCGGCGCAAGCGATTAATTGTGCCTAAAATCGATCGGGGCAATACCCCTGCACTATCAGTAATCGCCTCAATTTTCCCAAGAGGATTGTCAACTTGACGAGTGGCAACATCAAATTCACGATTGCGAGCACTTGCATGACTAGAAATACGACCGGAAGATGGAGCCACCACCGTTTTTTGGGGTGTGACGGACACTATTGCTTGGGACAGTACAATTTCCCGATCGGAGCGATACCGGATCAAGACTTGATCAATAAACTTCAGCTTTTCTAACTGCGCCAACTGCTCATCTGTGGCACTGCGAAGTTCGCCTGGATATTCACGGGGCGGCTCGGAATGCGATCGATCGTTTTGGTTAGGGTTTGTAAAATTAACCGTTGACCGACTGTTTCGATACTCCATCAGACGCAAGCGCAATTCCTTAAGGCGGGCGTGGAGTTCGGGTTCAAAATAGCCAAACGATGCTTGGCCTAGTCCATTACCGTTTTGAAGTGAGATTTTCTGCCCACCAAAGTGTTCATTTTCCAATGCCTGAATCGTCAGTGCGGCATCGTAAGCCCTATCAAGGGCACGATCGGGCGTTGTTAGATACCAGCGTTCTGCACGCTGCACGTACCCTGTCATACGGGACCAAAGCGAAGTAGTCATGGCGTACAGGTGATTAAGATCAGTATCAATTGAAAGCTAGATCTAAACATGTTGGCCTAAATCTTTAAATCTAGCCGTAGTCATCCAGGCAATCTGATGAAGCAAACACATCCTGAGGGGTATCAATCCTTTTGTGTAGCGTCTCGAATTATACTAGAGCTTATCCGGCAAGCTTAGGAATTCTATATTTTAAGCAATTGAAGCTGCCCAGTGTTTTAAAGTGGCAAAGTATCTTGATAATGAAAAGCCATACTAATTGTCAGTGGATTGTTGGGCCAAGCCTAAGCGGAAAAACACACCGTCTTATGACTACATTTCAAACTTGGTCCCAGCAGATCAAGCCATCCCATGGGATGGCGGTCTATCCACGGGCACTGGTTTTGAGTGCGATCGGTGACAATCGTCTCGTGTTATCCGATCGGCTCACTACACTAACTCAGTCCAGTATCCCTTTTCGATTGACTACGCCCCTGGGATTTGTCGAAGAAGAAGTACTACTATTTTGGCCATTGCTGATCAAAAAGATGGGACTGACAGCTCAGTTTCCAGTAAGACTGCGGCCTGAAAATGAACAGGAGCTGGCGACAAGGCTCTGGCGATCGCAGCTTGAGGTGGCAACCGATGAAACCGGAATTCAAGCCTCAAAACTGGTCCGTAGATTGCTTGATATTTATCAACTTGCGGCTTTTTCAGAGACCAAGCTAGAGAAGATTCCAGTCATTTTGAAACAGGGATTTAGTGCTGATTCACCGGAATTAGTACTAGCGCCAGAACTAATTGGCACCATGCTAACAGACTGGCGATCGTGGTGTTTGGAGCGCGGCTTGCTCAATTATGGTTTACTCACTGAACTGTATGCTCAACACCTTTTGCCGGACGCGCATTATCAATTGCAATTGCCCGATCGAATTCAAGCGATTTTTGCAGACGATGTGGATGAATATCCGCCTGTGATGCGATCGGTGTTTCAGCAAGTTTTGACCTACAAAGCCCCAATTATCTGCACTTTTAATCCCAATGGTGGCATTCGGTTAGGTCTTGGTGCGGATCCGGCAGTCATGGAAGAAATGGCAGAAAACTGGGATCAAATCGATCTTTCACCCCGCCAAGATTGTTGTTTTACGTTAGCTGGAAAGAAAATAATAGATCGGGTAACAACGCCGCTCTTTTTACCGCCGCCGCTTCCGTCTTGCATTCAAACCATTCAAACTACAACTCGCGCCCAGCTTCTACGCCAGACTGCTACCACCATTACCCATCGGATCAAATCTGGTCAAATTCGTGCCCAAGACATTGCGATCGTAGCTCCGGGGTTTGATCCAATTTCACGCTATGCCCTAACTCAAATGCTGACGGGCCAAGGCATTCGGGTAAGGAATTTAAATGAACAGCGACCTCTGACTTCTGTACCATTGGTCCGATCGCTCCTCACTCTTCTCACGCTTGTCTACCCGAACCTAGGCCGTCTAATTACCCATGATGGCATTTCGGAAATGTTGGTGGTGCTGAATCCAAAGATTGACCCGGTGCGATCGGGCCTGCTCACAGACCATTGTTTTGAACCCCATCCCGATCGACCGCGTTTATTACCGAGTAAAGTTTTTGAACGATGGGATCGTTTAGGCTATGACGGAATGACGGCTTATGAGGACTTGATTGCTTGGATTGCGATGCAGCAAGAGCAGCTAGCCAACTATCTGTTGGTCAATCCAATTGTTCTGCTCGATCGGGCAATTCAAAAATTCTTTCTCGGCGGTGTTCATTTGCCCTTTGAACAGGTCGCGAGTCTTCGAGAATTACTCGACACCGCGCAGCACTACTGGGAAGTGGAAACCCGAATTCACAAATCTGACACAATTAAAGGCGATTCCATGGCTGCTGCTCAGTCGGTCCGATCGTTTATTCAGCTTCTACGATCGGGAGCCGTCACCGCAAACCCGTATCCCGTCAAACCGATCGTTAGTCAACAGGATGCCGTTACGATCGCGTCAGTGTTTCAATACCGTTTAAACCGAGAATCCCATTCCTGCCAATTTTGGTTTGATGCGGGGGTAAGTCGCTGGTTAACAGGTGTGGATGCGTTATTTGCGTCACCGCTATTTCTAAGCAATTGGTCTGGCAGCCGCTGGGAAACAAAAGATACATTGAGGATGAATGAACAGCGGCTGATTCGGATTATCCGGGATTTATTGGAACGATCGGGCGATCAAATCGTTCTCTGCCACAGCGATTTAGCAACCAGCGGACAAGAACAACTCGGACCACTCCTGTCTATTGTTAATGTGGGACACACAGAAACCTGTGGACCGGACTCATGTAACGCTTGGGGAGACTAGACCGCGATAATTACAATTTCGTTGCACGATTAGTGGCTAATCTAATGGCTACACTTGGTTGTTTTCGATACAATTCACATATCACCCTACGATTATTCAGGAACAATCAATCAACAGGGCGTAACTAGAGATTAACAGTGTGAATCTATCCAGGCTCGATACCTCATCTCTTATGGCGATATCTAATCCGAAATTGGTCACTCAAGTCAGTACGTCAGCAACCTACTACTTGCGTAAATTGCTGCATCAAAATCTACAAAACCTCAAGTCGATTGTGGCGATCGGGGCTGGAATTCATGCCGATGAAATGAGTGATATCAATGCAGTATTGAATAGTTTGTACCTAGAACCTGATGAGTTGGCGGCAGTGGTAAGCCAACTTGACCGGGCGGCAGCAACCCATGAGGCAATGCTGAGTCAGCCGCAACAGTTTCAGCTAGAACGATCGAGACTAGAAGAAAAAATCTTTTGGTTGTTGGGATATAGATTTCGATCGGGTCAGCGAGATGGGCTGATTTCTAAAGGCTCGATATTAGTGGTAAAAGGCAATCGGGTCGCAGCGACATCTCTGAAGACGGCTTTGCAGGCTCATCATTATGCCGTGACGATCGCATCAAGTGGGCAGCAGGCTAAAGCCCAACTGAGTTTGAATTTACCAGATGCGATCGTGGTAGGGATGCAGTTGCCAGACATGACAGGAGATCAATTTTGTAAACAGCTCAAGGACTCCGGCCATCTTGCAGCAGTGCCGATTATTTTAATCGGGACAATAGATACTTTAGAGGAAGAGACAAAAGCCTTTGAATCGGGGGCAACATACTACTTGGTGAAGCCGTTTCAAATTGAAGAACTCACCTTACGGCTGCAAGCGCGGGGACAACTGCAAGAGTTCCAAAAACGTCTGAATGAAAATAATCAACAACTCCAACTCGAAGTCCAAAAAACACGCCGACTAGAAGAACGATCGCGAGCTATGTTTGAAAACGCCGTGGTGGGAATGTTTCAGTCTACGGAGGATGGTCAGTATCTAAAAGTGAACCAATCCCTCGCAACGCTCTATGGTTATGAATCGCCTGAGTCCTTAATCCAGCAGGTCACTGGCATCGGCTTCCAACTCTATGTAGATGCTCAGAGACGGCAGGAATTTGTGGCTCATATGCAGTCCTTTAACTCAGTGGTTGCTTTTGAATCAGAAGTGCGCCGTCAGGATGGCTCCACGATTTGGATTTCAGAAAGTGTCCGATCGGTGTTCAGCGAATCTGGCAAGTTTTTACTTTATGAAGGAACAGTACAAGATATTACCGATCGTAAGATTTTGGAGCAACGCTTTCAGGCTCAATATCGGGTGACGGATCAATTATCGATGGCTTCAACATTGTTACAGGGAAGTCAGGTCTTACTACGGGAAGTCGGGGAGTTGCTAGGTTGGCATCAGGGTGAAGCTTGGCTGTTGAAATCGCCTATGAATGTTTTACAAAAAGTCGATCGGTGGCATTCCGTCCCCTTTGACCCACTAAGTAATCGACTTACCGTGAACCACAACGAAGGATTACCAGGGTTCATTTGGTCGCACGGAAAACCGATTTGGATTGCGGACTTGCACCAACTCCCTCATTTGACGGCGGAGGAACAGGTTCGGTATGGGGGCTTTAAAAGTATGATTGGGATTCCTTGCTACCATGGCGATCGGCTTGTGGGCGTGGTGCTGTGGTTATCGAAGGAAACTGTGGAACTTCAAGATGACGTACTGGCAACAGTGCAGGTGATGGGACAGCAATTTGCACAATTTATCGATCGTCGCTATGCCGAAGTTAAACTAAACCAGTCACAAACGCATTTTCGCACCCAAGCCACAAGACTTAAGACTGCGTTCAATGAACTAAGATCTACCCAAGACCTGTTAATTACTGAACAAAAGCAGGCATTACTGACTCAGTTGGCAGCAGATTTGACGCGAGAGCTAGTTGAGCCAATGGATTTAGTCGATCGTAATCTCGTCCACGTCGAGGGCTATATCCATGAATTAGTGTCACTGCTGAAGCCCTCCCGCGATAGAACTGATGCAATGCCTGACGTGCTTGAAGCTATTGACTCACAAGATGCCACGAGCCAAGAAATCATAGATTTCTTGATACAAGATTTTTCAAAGCTGGTCAGTTCTACCCATGAAGCCGTACAAACTATTCACCGCAAGATTAAGATCCTCAGCTCTAAAGAGACTGAGATTTTTGGTTAGACCAGACCTGGAATACCTTGGGCGCATTCACATCACGCCCATTGAAATGCAGCCCCAAAGTGCAATCTGGCGATCTGATTTAGAAGTGACCATGAGCACAATCAACAAGGGCGGTTTTCCGAAAACTCTGATCGCTTGTCAAGACCTGTTACAAATGTTATTCTTGGTTCACAAGCAGGTTAACCCCTGAACCAAATCTCTTCAATTGGAGTCTTCGTACCATGAAAAATACAGAATCTAAGCCCGGTTTCACAATCTTTTCTGAAGTATTGAACGGACGCATGGCAATGATGGGGTTGGCGATCGGTTTCGCGACTGAGTTGCTCACTGGAAAAGGCATCCTAGCCCAGCTCGGTATTCTCTAAATCCTCGGTCGACTAGGGCTGTGTAGGAACGTTTAGCAGTCATACCAGCCTATCCATAGCCAACAATCCCAGGACGCCTAAACGTGTGTTCTGGGATTGTTGTAGGTAACTTGTGATAGCCCCATGCTCACTTTTAGACATAGCTGAAAATAAGGGAATCTGCTTCAACTTACCTCCTGTTTTACGAATCGTGAGCAGGTCTGTGGTACCCTAGATAGGCTAATTACGTAAAATTTTGGGAATACCTACATAAGCCATGCTTAAAATTCGATTGAAGCGTATGGGTAAAAAACGTGAAGTCAGCTACCGTGTTGTGGTCGCGCAGAGTACTTCCCGTCGTGACGGTCGTCCCGTTGCTGAAATTGGATTCCACAATCCTCGTAACAACGAAACTCGGTTCAACGAGGAAGCTGTTGCAGGTTGGCTCACAAAGGGCGCACAGCCGACCGACACTGTTAGAAGCTTGTTGATTAAGGCAAATCTACTGCCTAAAGAGTCGGCTAAAGTTCGTAAGACTGTCACTGTAGAAGTCCCAGCAGCATAATTCATGGGCTTGGTGCTGTCATTTTAGAAGTGGGTCCGATCGCGGGCGGTCCTGACGGTCGAGGTCAATTCAATACTCAATCCATTCGTCAGACATTGGATAGTACTTGTAAAATCTCAAGTCACATTATTTCAGTTGAAATTCATGAGGATACTCCCAGGCATCGCCCAACCTCCTCTTGATCCGACTCACTCAACCAGATGAAGCTCCCGATCGTTGTGAATTAAGCATTTACTCATAAAAGCGCTCTGAATTATCAGGGCGTTTTTTACGAGAATTCCACAACCTAACCCCCAGCCTCACAGTTGACGGGGTACGATAGCAAGAATCCCATAACTGTTTTGAGCCGCTATGCCCGATACCCTGACCATAGAGTTACCAACCATTGACAGCGCCATTGCTCTAGCTGGAGAACGGGAGGTCAATCTCCGAACCCTAGCCCGGATGACAGGTGCAAAGATTGTAATGCGCGGTCAAGATCTCTTAATTTCAGGCACTAATAATCAAGTTCATCGTGCAAATCGCATTCTCAGAGCGCTTGAACCCTATTGGAGCGTCGGCAAACCTGTTACAGATGTTGATTTCCGGACCGCGGCCCATGCGCTAGAATCTGGGCAAGAATCTTCGTTAAAGGCTATGCAATCTGATAATTTGGGCAAAAATCGCAAAGGCGAGATGATTCGGACCAAAACGTTTCGCCAGCGACACTATGTGGAAATGATCCGCCGCCATGATTTGACCTTTGGCATTGGTCCAGCGGGAACTGGAAAGACTTATCTGGCGGCAGTTTTGGCGGTTCAAGCCTTGCTAAATAATGAGTATGAGCGGATCATTCTAACCCGTCCGGCGGTGGAAGCTGGGGAAAAGCTGGGGTTTCTGCCCGGAGATTTACAGCAGAAAATCGACCCCTACCTTCGTCCGCTTTATGATGCGCTGCATGATTTTATTGAACCCGAAAAAATTACTAGTTTAATGGAGCGCCAAATTATTGAAGTAGCCCCGATCGCCTATATGCGCGGTCGGACGTTGAACAATGCATTTGTAATTGTGGATGAGGCACAAAATACAACTCCGGCACAAATGAAAATGTTGCTGACTCGCATTGGGTTTAAATCAAAAATGGTTGTGACGGGTGATTTAACTCAAACGGATTTACTGCCCAGTCAGGTGTCAGGATTGGCGACGGCGGAGAAGATTTTGGGCCAGGTTGAAGGCACGTCATTTTGCTATTTCAGTCGATCGGACGTGGTACGTCATGCCTTGGTGCAGCGGATTGTGGAAGCGTATGAAGCCCAAGATCTCTGATTCAATGCACGATCGGCACTCCTAGACCAACGATCGCACGACCATCTGCTATACTCTGGTCGCAATTCTCTACGATCGCCTGCCGAGGATCTTTCATTGTGACCAGCCCAACCGCAAAATTGAACGTAGGATTACTTTTCGGAGGCCGATCGGGGGAACATGAAGTCTCGATCATCTCCGCTGGGGCAATCGCAAAAGGGTTAGCCATGGGTGCTAATGCCGATCGGTACCGGGTCCAACCTTTCTATATCCAGAAAGATGGCGCGTGGGTTGATGGCCGAGATGCGGCGCAGGTACTAGAGACTAGGGAACCGATCGTCACAGCGGGCACCCCTAACCTGTGGGTTTTCCCTGCTAGTGCGGTCACCATTGACCTCTGGTACCTTGTGCTGCATGGACCCAACGGCGAAGACGGCACGATTCAGGGATTGATGGAATTGATGCAAGTGCCCTATGTTGGCTCTGGTGTTCTGGCCTCTAGCGTTGGCATGGATAAGATTGCGATGAAGATGGCTTTTGCTGAAGCTGGATTGCCTCAGGTCAAATACTATGCCGTTAACCGATCGGACATCTATTCGGATCCCTGTCGCTTTCCCAAGCTTTGCGATGACATTGAAGCCCAACTCGGCTATCCTTGCTTTGTCAAACCCGCAAACCTTGGCTCATCGGTCGGCATCTCAAAATGTCGCACCCGTGATGAGCTGGAAAAAGCCTTGGATGAAGCGGCGAGTTACGATCGTCGGATCATTGTGGAAGCCGGGGTGATTGCCCGCGAGGTTGAATGTGCGGTGTTGGGGAATGATAATCCAAACGCCTCTGTCGTAGGGGAAATCACCTTTGACAGCGACTTTTACGACTACGAAACTAAATATACTGAGGGCCGATCGAATGCCCACATTCCCGCCAATCTCCCCCCCCATATTGTCACTAGCATCCAAGAGATGTCGGTCAAGGCATTCAAGGCGATCGATTGTGCTGGAATTAGTCGTGTTGATTTTTTTTACAGTGAAGTGACGGATGAGCTATTTATCAATGAAGTCAATACCCTTCCTGGCTTCACTGCAATGAGTATGTATCCTCAACTTTGGGCCGCGTCGGGGATTGATTTTGAATCCCTGGTGCATCAGGTTGTCCAGTGCGCGATCGACCGTCATCGTGAGAATGCTCTTAAAACTTCTTGAAATCAGATTTTTAATTTCATTCTCAACCTACCTGGGTTACTCGGCAAGAGAGACTTAAGTGAGTCGGATCAAGTCTCGGTAACCGATCGCACCATTCCCTGCAATTTAGTCCGTAATGAATCAATTTTGATCTCATTGATCACTTCGGTCGCAAACGCATAGGTCAATAATTTACACGCCGAATCCGAATCAATTCCACGACTTTGCAAATAGAATATCGCATCATCTTCAAGTTGACTCACGGTTGCACCATGAGCACACTTTACATTATTTGCCACGATTTCAAGCTGTGGTTTTGTATCAATACGAGCCTTTGGTGAGAGCAGCAAACTCCGACTCAGTTGTGCAGCGTCAGTGTGTTGTGCAAGTTTCGGAACACAAATACGACCATTAAAAATCCCATGGGACTTATCATCGGCAATGCATTTATTGATTTGTTTCGCGGTACAGTGGGGTCTACTAAAGGCAATCAAACTATGGGTATCACTAATTCGATCGTCGGTTATCCAGCTTAATCCCAACAATTGAGAGTGGGTTTGTTCACCATTAGAATAAACTTCCCAATTGTGACGTGCGATCGCTCCACCAAAGTTCACAGCAATTCCAGAATACCGACCATCTCGCGCCTGAGAAACAGCCGTTTTTCCAATATGAAATGCAGATTTACTATCGCGTTGAATACGAATATGATTCACGTTGGCGTTATTATCAATCTGAATTTCGGCAACGCTATTGGTAATGTAATTACGATCGTTCAAACTGACATAATCTTCAACTACAGTCACAGCGCTTCCAGAACCCGCAATAATTAATACACGCGGTTGAATTAAAAATTCGGCTGTTCCAGTCGCAACAAATAACAAATGAATAGGAACATCAATATTCTGATTCTTCGGAATCCAAACGATCGCCCCCTCTACAATACTGGCCGTATTCAACGCTGTAAAGACTTCTTCGCCGCCCGGTTGTTTCGCGAAATAGTCGCTGACCTGCGGGAGAAATTCCTGTACTTGCGCCAAACTACCCACCAGCACATCTTCGGGCAGGTCATCAACCGCAGATAAATCTCCTGCATAAACCCCATCAACAAACACCAGACGACTATTAACCGATTCAGGGAGCATATAAGACTGAATCTGTTCAAATCCCAAGGCTGAGGGTTCCGTTACCGATTTGAATTGGGTTGCTAACAAAGCTGATAAATCGGTGAATCTCCAATCTTCATCCCGTGATGAGGGAATGGCAAGTTCTTGAACGATCGCGCTGGCTTGGTCCCGCGTTTGTTTCATCCAATGGGGAATCTCAGGATTGCGTAACCTAACTAAATTGGTCAGGTAGGCGGTCCGATCGACTTTAATTTTGGCTTTGCTGGCCGCGATCGTCGGATTCACTTCCGCATCCGTAAGTTCGTGACCTTGCAATTTCATTTCAATGCTCATACTGATGCACCTTCCAAAATCCAGTCATAGCCTTTTGCTTCCAATTCCAGCGCCAATTCCTTGGTTCCCGTTTGCAGAATTCGACCATCCGCCATCACATGAATATAATCCGGTGTGATGTAATCAAGTAGCCGTTGATAGTGAGTCACAATCAACATTGCATTGGTCTCGTTCGATAATGCATTCACACCACTCGACACCACTCGCAAGGCATCAATATCTAGTCCTGAATCAATCTCATCGAGAACGCCCAACTTCGGCTCTAGCAATGCCATTTGGAGAATTTCGTTACGCTTTTTTTCACCACCGGAAAAGCCTTCGTTTACCCCCCGATCGAGGAACTCAGCATCCATTTTCAGCAATTCTAATTTCTCATACACCAAGTCATCAAAATCCATCGGATCAAGTTCTTCTAAGCTTTGATGTTTGCGTTTAGCGTTGCAGGAAACTCGAAGGAAGTCACGATTGCTTACCCCAGGAATTTCGAGGGGATATTGAAACGCTAGAAAGATTCCACTGCGTGATCGGTTTTCGGGGTCAAGTTCTAGTAGATTTTGCCCCATGAAACTAATCTCACCGCCCGTCACTTCATAGGCCGGATGTCCTGCGAGAATCTTAGAAAATGTACTTTTCCCAGAACCATTCGGCCCCATGATGGCATGGACTTCACCGGATTTTATTTCCAAGTTGAGACCCTTCAGAATCTGGGTTCCGTCTACGTTGGCGGTGAGGTTTTTCACCGACAGAATTGTGCTGGCGTTAGAATTAATCACGATGGTGCATTTGAATGGTGCTGGATTGTTCACGATCGGGTTTATGAGAGTTAGTCATCACCTTTTGCCAACCGTTCGAATGTACGGAAGACTTCGTGTAAGTCGTCCGATCGGCTCATCACAAATTGCTCAGAGATCGAATAGTTCGGACCTACTTTATCTCGGCTTAGTTTAACAAAGATGAAGTCACTTCCTAAAATAATTAACCCATCTAACAATGAATCCCACAAGATGCCTAATTTAATGCTTTTAGCTTGAAGTGCTTGTGACATTCTCATTCCTCAGATTGCTTCGCATATCTCACAAAGCTGCAATTTTCTTCATAATCGCAAACACGTCACACAACTCATTCCCAGGATTAACTACCTCAAATATTCGAGACAGGCTGTAGGAATTGGTTTCTCCAGGATTCAATTTAAGAAATGTAAAACTTCCACCGCTGGTCACGAGTCCATAACTAGGACGATCGGGATGAGGATTACCTAGCATATAGGATAAAATCTGAGCGCGTCCGGCTTCTAAGGAAAACTCTGAGCGCTTAGACTCGATCGCCATCACCCAAAAGTTCTCCCGGAGAATAAGGATATCAAGTTTTCCCGTAACCTTAACTCCGTGATCTTCATTTGCAATTTTGATCGAATTCTCACCTCTCACATGAAACGGTGGCACAAAGAAACGCCCCAAAAATAGCATGGGTCCAAGCACTGAAACCTGAACTGCGCTTTCTAACAACGGGGGATATTCTAAAAGATTAAGATATCCTTGTTTAATTAGGTCGAGATCTTCCTTCTCTCTAGGCGTAACGATCGGAAGATCACTCTGCCATTCTGGAAAAAAGCCCAAGTCTTGAACGTATTTCAAATTGAAATGGTCAATCAAAAATCTCAAATCAACCTTTTCAGCCGAAACTGATTTGGGAACTGCTTGGTTTGATTTAGTTGACATCACGACATTTACCCCACACTTCCTTCAAGCTTCAACGCTAGCAATTTATCAGCTTCTACTGCAAATTCCATCGGCAACTGATTAAACACATCCTTACAAAATCCGCTAATCATCATCGACACTGCATCTTCCGCTGAAATTCCACGCTGGGCGAAATAGAACAATTGATCCTCACCAATTTTCGATGTAGAGGCTTCATGTTCGACTTTCACACCGTTATTTTGAACTTGAATATAAGGAAATGTATTGGCCTCAGCATTGTCACCAATCAGCATCGAATCACATTGCGAATAATTGCGTGCGCCTGTTGCCTTCGGTCCAATTTTTACCAAACCGCGATAGCTATTCTTTGAATGTCCAGCAGAAATACCTTTAGAGACGATCGTACTCTTTGTATTCTTACCAATGTGAACCATTTTGCTGCCTGTGTCGGCTTGCTGATAGTTATTCGTCAGTGCCACAGAATAGAATTCACCGATCGAGTTGTCACCCACCAAAACACAACTCGGATATTTCCAAGTAATTGCACTCCCCGTTTCCACTTGAGTCCAAGAAATCTTTGAATTCTTCCCTTTGCAAAGCCCGCGTTTGGTCACAAAGTTATAAATCCCACCAATCCCGTCCTTGTCGCCCGCATACCAATTTTGCACCGTGGAATATTTCACATCGGCATCATCCATTGCCACAATTTCCACAACCGCCGCGTGCAATTGATTCGAGTCATACATCGGAGCCGTACAACCTTCCAAATAACTCACCTTTGAGCCAGCCTCCGCCACAATCAATGTCCGTTCAAATTGACCTGAATCACCATTGTTAATGCGGAAATAAGTAGACAATTCCATTGGGCAATTCACACCCTTTGGAATATACACAAACGAACCATCACTGAAAACAGCCGCATTCAATGCCGTGTAGTAATTGTCCGCGATCGGCACCACACTCGCTAAATACTTTTTAATCAGCTCAGGATATTCTTTGACCGCTTCAGAAATAGAGCAAAAAATCACGCCATCTTTTGCCAGTTTTTCACGAAACGTCGTCGCGACAGAAACACTATCAAAAATTGCATCTACCGCCACATTCACATTCGTTAAACGCTTTTGTTCAGACAGCGAAATTCCCAATTTTTCAAAAGTTGCCAACAACTCTGGATCAACCTCATCGAGGCTATTCTTCTTCGCTTGAACTTTAGGAGCCGAGTAGTAAATAATATTTTGATAATCGATCGCAGGATAGTCCACATGTGCCCACTCAGGCGTTTCCATGGTCAACCAAAGACGATAGGCTCGGAGCCGAAACTCTAGCATCCAGTCTGGCTCTTCCTTTTTCGCCGAAATCATCCGCACGATGTCTTCACTTAAACCACGGGGAATGGTGTCAGATTCGATATCTGTGACGAAGCCATACTTGTAAGGTTGGTTGACGAGGGTTTGAACCGTGGAAGTCATGGTGGGTTTGCTGGGTGAGATTACACAAATGGACGATCGGACTAGGGCAGTTAACCCTGGGCAGTCAGCGTGCGAATCTCTTCAGTGGTAATACTTTGCATGTCTCCCGCAAAATCATTATCGGGGGTCAGGAAAAGCATACAGTGACATTCTTTTCGCTCTCGCATGGGCACACAGGGACAGTTCCAGTAGGTTGCCTTCACTTCGGCTTCTTTATCTTCGTAGTGGCGACAAGGACATAGCGCAGCCCCTAGGTCTTCTTTATGTTTGGCAAGTCCTTCTAAAACAACTGCCGTGACACCCGGATCGACGCAAAAATACGTTCCGGTGCGCTTTGCATAGCTCTCAGCAAAGCTTTTCATGAGGTCGAGGTTTTTCTCGGAGGCTTGATTCATGACCTTATCGCAACATTTGAGGATAAACAACAGATGTTGATCTTATAGTTAAAGCAACACGAATGTTGTGTGAATTTCAGATACAATATCAGCATACTTTAGCAACATGGATGTTGTCAAAGTTAATATCGGTTTTGCATCGATCGTCTTTTGACTACGTTCTGTTGCTGTGAGCCTAGATTTTTTCCATGACCCAAACCCAACAGCTTTCAACAAAACAGGATATTTTACAGATGTTGCTGAAGCAGGGCGAGGTGTCGGCTTCGGATTTGGCACAGCAGTTACAGGTGAGTGCGCAAGGGATTCGGCGACATTTGAAAGATTTGGCAACAGATGGATTGATCGATCAGCGGTTGGCTCATGGTGGCATTGGGCGACCCAATCATGTTTATACGTTGAGTCGTAAGGGGCGATCGCAGTTGCCCGATCGCTCGGATGAGTTCGCGGTATCGCTGTTGGGATCGTTAGCGGATCAGATGAGTCCAGAACAAATGGATTCGATTTTGCGACATCAATGGGAACGTAAGGCGTTGGCGTATCGCGATCGGATTGGCGAGGGTTCCCTTAAGGACCGGGTGCAGGCGTTGGTGGCGTTACGACTTCAGGAGGGTTATATGACTGAGAGCCATGAGGTGGCGGCAGGGGATTTAGCTGATTTGAACTATGTGTTGACGGAGTACAACTGCGCGATTTCTCTTATTGCAGAGACATTTCCCAATGTTTGCGGTCATGAGCTGGAAATGTTTACGATCGCCCTTTCCGGTAGCTACGTCGAGCGCACCCATTGGTTAGTGGATGGTGAACATCGGTGCGGCTATTTGATTCGGGAAAGGGGATGACGTTTTGATTAACACTTCTCAATTTTTGTCCAGCGCCGTAGCTGAAGCACCCAAGCCCAGCCAACCAAGCTACCCAACACATAGAGCGGAAAATCTTCCCAAGTGAATTCATTACCCAAGACCAATCGACCTAATGGGTTCGATCGGGCAGCTACCATAATTGGATCTTGAACTAGTTGGGAGAACTCGATGATGAAGGAGAACAAACAAACAGAAATAGCACCGACGATCGGCCTCATTTTTGGCACAATCAATAGCAATAATAAAATCAATAATATTTCATAGGCTACGTTGCCCATTAGATTACGAAACCACTCTGGTAATGTAGGCGAAAATCTCACAGCATAGCCGATCGGAATGATCAGAATTGCATTGATTGCTAAAACAATTCGATATCTAGTCATATGTTTCAATTTTGGTTGTGCTGAAATCAATCTGAGATCAAAAATGTACTGCACAACTTATCTCTAAGTTACTTTAAACCACAAACAGCAGCACCGATGAGTCCCACCTGTGGATTCAAAATCAAATGAACTGGAACCGCCTCAAGCAACGATCGCATTCTGCCTTTATGTAGAAACGATCGCATGAATCGTCCATCTTCAATCAAGGGCAATAGCTTCGCAGCAATTCCACCTGCAAGGTATAAGCCACCGTAGGGCAATAGTTTCAACGCTAAATTTCCGGCTTCTGCACCGTAGGCATCGACAAACATTTCTAGGGTTTGTAAACAAAGCGGATCCCCTGATTCTAATGCTCCAGCACCAATGATTGCACCGGGATCAATTGTTTTTGTTGATAATCCGATTTCAGATTCCCATTGATGAATCGCTTGGCTGATGGTTGGTGATTCTTTGGCAATGTTCCGATCGCGCAAAAACTGATAGATTGACACAATGCCTTGTCCTGATATAACTCGTTCTGCGGAGAGCCGATCGACCCCAAATTTTGCTAGTAAATATCGGGATAGTTGATATTCTAGTTCTGTGCGGGGTGCAAAGTCTGAATGTCCGCCTTCAGAACTAAAGACTTGATAGCCCAGTTGTCCATGAATCAAAAAGCCTTGCCCTAAACCCGTTCCAGCTCCAATCACTGCGATCGGAGCTTCAGATTCAGATTCACCAATATTCAAGGTTAAGAGATCAATATCTTGCAATCCTAATACACCATAGCCAACTGCGGCAAAGTCATTGATTAGAGAAACTTTGGGAATATTTAGTTCATGGGCAATCCGATCGCCTTGGAGCTTCCATCCGAGATTAGTGACATTAGAGGTGTTTTTGACCACCGGACCCGCAATACCGAAACAGGCACTTTCGATTGACGCGATCGCTCCTAGTTTTGCTGTTGCTTCAGTTAGGAAGGCTTCGACTATTGGTACTAAGTCTGGAAAACTGGCGCTGGAATATTGGACCTCGTAAAGATTGACGATCTGGGTCGGCGATTGGGCTTGGACCAGGCGGAGGATGGTTTTAGTGCCGCCAATGTCACCTGCAATAAGAAGTGTCATAAGTGAATATTTAATATTACGTTGCATGATCATGACACAAGACATCGTGAGAAAATGAACAAGTGACAGAATCATTGTGCTAATTTTTAACGAGAATTCTCATGAACCCCTCGATCGCCGACCTTCGTCAAGACTACAAACTTCATGCCTTACTGGAATCCGATGTAAATTCCGACCCGATCGTGCAATTTCAAACCTGGTTCGATGAAGCCGTCGCCGCACAATTGCCTGAACCCAATGCCATGACGATCGCCACGACTACACCAGACGGAATTCCATCGGCGCGGGTCGTGTTGTTAAAAGGATTGGACGATCGGGGCTTTGTTTTTTTCACGAATTACGACAGCCATAAAGGTCAAGAATTACAGGCTAATCCCCATGCAGCGCTGGTTTTCCTATGGACTGAGTTAGAGCGTCAAGTGCGGGTTCAAGGCAAAGTTGAGCGGATTTCTGCGTTTGAGTCTGATGAATATTATTATAGTCGTCCAGCGGGTAGTCGTTTGGGAGCTTGGGCTTCGGTCCAGAGTCAGGTGATTGCCGATCGGAGTGTTTTGGAAACTCGTTTAGCGGAATTAAAATCCGAATATCCGAATGGTGATATTGCGCGGCCATCCCATTGGGGTGGGTTTCGGGTGGTGCCGACTTTGATTGAGTTTTGGCAGGGTCGATCGTCTCGATTGCACGATCGTCTACGGTATCAAAAAGTGGATAAAGGTTGGACGATCGATCGACTGTCCCCATAGAATACTCTAAGTCCGGTCGAGGAAATAATTTGATGGTGGATATCAATTGGAACTATCTGGCTTACCGTACAATGCGGCTTATTCTTTTGAGCTATGGGACAGTGGCGATTTATGCCTATGGCTTCAGCGATCGGAGCATTTTTCCCGCTGCGCCAACAACCTATGAAACGCTGCCTGATCTCAAGCAGATTTCTACCTCAAATGGTCAAACGATCGCCCTTCGTCATCTTAAAAATAACACCGCACAATATACATTATTAATAAGTCATGGCAATGGTGAAGATTTGGGTGATATTCAGGGAGAAATAGAACGATTTCGGGTTATGGGATTAAATGTGGTGGCTTATGACTATCGTGGTTATGGGAAAAGCCAAGGGTCGGCAAGTGTGGCGAATGTTTATGATGATATTGATGCGGTATATCGCTATTTGACAGAGGAAATAAAGGTTCCACCCGATCGGATTCTTTTGTATGGTCGATCGGTGGGAGGTGGGCCGAGTACTTATTTGGCGGCTCGTAAACCTGTGGCTGGGATGATTTTGGAGAGTACATTTATCAGTACTTTTCGTGTAGTAATTCCGATTCAAATTTTGCCTTTTGAGAAGTTTCCCAATCAATCTCACATTCGTCAAACTAATATCCCAATTTTGTTAATTCATGGCACTAAGGATCAAGTAATTCCCTATTGGCATAGTCAAGTTTTATACGACAGTATTCCAGGCACAAAGCAATTGTTCACGGTTGAAGGCGCTGATCATAATGATGTATCGATCGTGGCGGGGGAACAGTATGAACGGACGATCGGGAAATGGTTAGAGCAGTTTAAGAATGAAGTGAAGAATTGAGTGCTTATGAATTCTCTAATTTATCTCGATCATCATGCTACAACTCCGATCGCGCCTGAAGTTTTGGCTGCAATGATGCCTTTTTTTATTGAGCATTTTGGCAATCCAGGTAGTCCTCATGCCTATGGTTGGGCGGCGGAATCTGCAATTAAACTAGCCAGGGAGACGATCGCCTCTGCAATTAATGCGAGTGCGGATGAACTCATTTTCACCAGTGGCGCAACCGAAGCAAACAATCTTGCAATTAAAGGCGTTGCTGAATCTTATTTGAGTCAGGGCAAACATATTGTTACGGTAGCGACTGAACATAGTGCAGTTTTAGAACCTTGTCGCTATTTGCAATCGGTGGGATTTGAATTAACGATATTGACTGTTCAATCAGATGGTTTGATTAATTTGGAGCTATTAAAATCTGTATTACGGGACGATACTATTTTGGTTTCGGTCATGGTGGCAAATAATGAAATTGGGGTCGTGCAACCGATCGCAGAAATTGGTCAGATTTGTCATAATAGCAATATCCTATTTCATACCGATGCGGCACAGGCATTGGGATATATGAAATTAGATGTAGAGGAAATGAATATTGATTTGATGTCCATGACGGCGCACAAAGTGTATGGTCCAAAGGGGAGTGGGGCGTTGTATGTGCGGCGGCGGAATCCACGAGTTCAACTTTCGCCGCAGTTGCATGGGGGTAATCAGGAGCGAGGGTTACGATCGGGTACCTTATATCCGCCGCAAATTGTGGGGTTTGGGAAGGCTGTGGAATTGGCGATCGGAGATATGCCGGATGAATCAAAACGATTGTCGGAATTGCGCGATCGATTGTTATCAGGATTGTTGATGGAATTGGGTGCAATGGGTTGTTTAGTGAATGGAAGTATGAATCATCGACTGTCTAGAAATTTGAATATTAGTATTCCAGGAATTGATGCAAATACATTGACATTAGAACTAGGGAAATCGATCGCATTATCATCGGGTTCAGCTTGTGCGACAAAATCACGTCAACCGTCTCATGTATTGGAAGCGATCGGGCGGTCGGCTGAGTTAGCCTTTTCATCCTTGAGATTTGGGTTAGGACGTGGGACGACAGAGCTAGACATCGATCGGACGATCGATCGTATTGGGGTGGCTGTGCGATCCAGAAATAACAGTCAATTGTGTTAAAAATGTATTAGACATTAAAAATGGACTAAACTCAATCGGCTTAGTTTGTGGGCTTCTATCGCTCTAATCAGCAAAACCGATAATTACAGGCATTTGAGAATGAATCGAATTGACTATTTACGTATTAGTTTGATCGATCGCTGCAATTTTCGTTGTACTTACTGTATGCCGGAGGACGTAGATATTGATTATGTATTGAAGCAGAATTTACTAACTCAATCTGAACTGTTAATTCTATTGCGCCATGTATTCATTCCGGCAGGTTTTACAAAGTTTCGTTTGACGGGCGGGGAACCATTAATTCGGAATGATGTTGTTAATATTGTGGCGGCGATCGCGGCACTCCCTGAAACCCAAGATTTGTCGATGACGACGAATGGTTTTTTACTGGCAGATAAAGCCCAAGATTTGTATGATGCAGGATTACGACGGATCAATATTAGTTTAGATTCATTAGATGCCGCAACGTTTGATCAATTGATTGGGCGGCGATCGTCTGGAACCAAAACCAATTGGGAGAAGGTTTGGTCTGGTATTCAAACCGCCTATACTGTTGGGTTTAGCCCGCTTAAATTGAATGTAGTTGTAGTGCCTGGTGTGAACGATCGCGAGATTCTGGATCTTGCCGCCCTGAGTATCGATCGGGAATGGCATATTCGGTTTATTGAATTTATGCCGATCGGGAATGGCGATTTATTTGAGAAATCAGGATGGATTAGTTCTGAATCACTACGGGAACAAATTCGAGACCGCTACGGTATTGAAGAAAGTAAGATTACGGGGAATGGTCCAGCCGATATTTTTAAAATTCCTAATGCAATGGGAACCCTAGGATTTATTAGCCAAATGTCAGAATGTTTTTGCGATCGGTGTAATCGGATGAGACTTTCTGCTGATGGAATGCTGCGACCTTGCTTACTCAATGAAACCGGGCAAATTGATTTAAGAACAGAACTGCGTCAGGGAACAGACTTGGCTGAACTGCGCGATCGGGTAATGAAATTAGTGGAATGGAAACCAGAAATTAATTACAAACTCCGAGATTCTGGAAATGCTCAAGGGTATGCCCGATCGATGTCACAGATTGGAGGATAGGGGACAAAAATAACTATTTCTAGAGCGATTGTTTAGTATAGTAGAACTACTTTTGTTTCTTGCTTTGCTATGGCTATTATTTCTTCCAAGCAACCCACGCCTGAAAAACCTTCCGTCAACAGTACAGAATCGTCGCTCAAATCGTCGTCTGAACATACCGCTGATGGACTTCTGAAGGGCGATCGTGCAGTTGAGGAAACGCAAAAACAAGAAGAGAAAATTAGACCTCAAACCATTCAAGACTATGTTGGACAAAAAGATTTAAAAGCAGTTCTTGATATTGCAATTCGGGCAGCAAAAGCACGGGGAGAATGTTTAGATCATTTGTTGCTCTACGGTCCGCCGGGATTAGGGAAAACCACAATGTCACTCATTTTAGCTGGGGAAATGGGAGTAAATTGTAAAATTAGCAGTGCCCCATCGCTAGAGCGACCTCGTGATATTGTCGGATTGTTAATGAATTTACAGGAAGGTGATGTTTTATTCATAGACGAGATTCATCGATTACCTCGGATAACAGAAGAAATTTTGTATCCCGCCATGGAAGATTTTAGAATTGAAATTACGATCGGCAAAGGTCAAACGGCTCGAACCCGATCGTTGTCTTTACCAAAATTTACTATGGTTGGCGCAACAACACGCGTCGGGGCACTGAGTTCACCATTACGCGATCGGTTTGGATTGATTCAACGATTACGGTTTTATGAATTAGATGAATTAACGCAGATTGTATTAAGAACATCGTCACTTCTAGAAACCCCGATCGACCATGCTGGAGCCGAAGAAATTGCCCGTCGGGCACGCGGCACCCCTCGAATTGCAAACCGATTATTAAAGCGAGTTCGGGACTACGCCCAAGTTAAAGAAAGCGGATCAATTAATCAAACGATCGCATCAGAAGCCTTAGAATTATTTAACGTTGATCCCTGTGGGTTGGACTGGACCGATCGGCGAATGTTGAGCGTAATGATTGAGCAGTTCAATGGTGGTCCTGTGGGCTTAGAAACCATGGCCGCATCAACAGGCGAAGATCCACAAACCATAGAAGAAGTATATGAGCCATATTTGATGCAAATTGGCTACTTAGCCCGAACGCCAAGGGGACGAGTTGCCACGGCAGCAGCCTGGAAACATTTGGGATTTGATATGCCGAGTGGTCAATTAACATTGCTTGGCCAACAATAGGGATCGCGCTTCCCTCTACAATGGGGGACAAAGGCTACCGCAGTTTTCCTTGGAAGTTTCATGAACCAATCCGACGATCCCTACTCTCATCTAGCCCTAGGACTGATTTCAGCCCAAAGCTTCCCCGCGATCGTCGGGATCGCCGACATGATGCTCAAGCAGGCAAGCGTCACATTAGTTGGCTACGAACAAATTGGCAGCGGTTATTGTACCGCCGTTGTACGTGGTCCTACTCCTGACGTGCGATTGGCTATTGAAACAGGCGCAGAAATGGCTGAAAAATTTGGTCAAAAAGCAACCTACGTCATCATTCCACGCCCCATGCCCAATCTCGAAGAGGTTCTGCCCATCGGTCGTCATCTTGCCGAAATTTCTGCCGGACAAGAAAATAATCGATTCCGCGATCAAGCCATTGGTCTGATTGAAACACGCGGATTTCCTGCCCTTGTCGGTGCATCCGATGCCATGCTGAAATCAGCAGATGTCACCCTGACGGCCTACCACACCACCGGAGCCGGACTTTGCACGGGCATTGTGCGGGGATCGGTTTCTAATGTTGCTGCTGCGATCGAAATTGGCATGATCGAAGCCCAGCGGATTGGAGAACTTAATGCGGTGATGATCGTTCCTCGACCATTGGGTGACCTAGATCGAACTCTACCGATCGCCGCCGCTTGGATTGAACAACTTCAGCCCGTGAAAATGCCGATCGCCATGCCCGTCGAAGAGCAAACCCGCCAACCCTTACAGCCGCTAGAACTTCCGGTTGCCGATCCGATCGAAATCGAACGCATCCCCGATCGTCAACCATTACGCCTAGAAATTCCCGTTGTAGACACAGACGATCCTTGGATGGTGTCCGAACCCCGCAGCAAGCCAATCGATCCAGAGAAATCCACGTTTCACATTTCAGATCCTGTTTCGCTAGATCTTGACCCATCGAGAGATCCATGGGATGAGTTGGATCTTGACGAACAACTCAAAGCGATTCCACTCAATGCCGAAGCCTTGGCCGACCAAGAAAAAGAACGACTAGAAAAAGAGCGAGAACGAGAACGTGAACTACAGCGAGAACTCGATCGTCAAGAACAATTGAAAATTGACCAGCTTCTACGTGAAAAGTTTAAATCGATCGTCCAACCGGACCCGGAACCTGATCCGATCGTTCCGACTGTAAATCAGAAGCTCCCCAAACCAAAATCTCAATCCCCCACTGAATCCGGAGCCAAACCAAAGTCACCGGAAAACAAAGGATTCCAGGGACGATCGAAACGACGCAACGGCAAAAAACGCTAGACTAAAACCATGACTAACCATGAATGTATCGAAAGCCCCCCTGCCTCTTAATTCTGGTCTGCTGCCTACACACAGGTCTAGCAACTATCATCAGCTAGACCCGATCCCCCTAAATCCCCCTTGAAAAGGGGGACTATGAAATAAGATTTGCTCTTGTTCCCCCTTTTTAAGGGGGCTAGGGGGATCGGGTTTCAATGCGAATAGGAATAAGATTAAGTACAGCCTAAGTACAGCCGCAGAATTGGGGTTGGGAGCCTCTGGCGGTCTTGTTCTCAGAACTCGTCGTTATTTTTGCTATTGGAGAGTAAGCCATGAGGATGATGAAGTTTGGGTTAGCGGGAGCGGTTGTGGTGTTGGCATTGAGCGATCGAGCGATCGCCCAAAACGTACCCTCTATGTTCCCTATTGATCCCGTAGCGCAATTAACCACTCCACCGACAACCTCATCAGAAAAACCCCTCCCGACCATTGCTCCCAAGGCTCAGGTGGAAGAGGCAATTCGTTTGGTGGTGCAGCGCGGAAAGCGACGGGTGTTGGTGTATCGCGGGACAACCGTATTAGCGAAGTATCCGATCGCGGTGGGAAAAACAGGTTGGGAAACGCCGACCGGGAATTTTAAGGTTTTAACAAAGGAAGAAAACCCAATTTTCAAGAGCTTTAAAACTGGGATGATTATCGAAGCAGGACCAGACAATCCGTTAGGAGTTAGGTGGATTGGGATCTGGAGTGATGGGAAGACCCAGTTGGGATTTCATGGAACAGACCAACCGGAATCGATCGGGCAAGCGGTTTCCCATGGTTGTATGCGAATGCACAACAAGGATGTGGTGGCACTGTATAAATTAGTCGAAATGGGAACGGCGGTTAAGGTCGAGAAATAGCGATCGAAGATTTGGCTCATCCTCACAACACATCTATCGATCGCGTTGCAACACCATCAATTCTTGAATCCCAGATTCAGCCAAATTCAAAATCGCATCCAACTGAGATCGGCTAAAACTTCCCGCCTCAGCCGTGCCTTGAATTTCAATGATGCCACCCAATTCATTCATCACAATATTGGAGTCAATATCTGCCCGCACATCTTCAACATAGTTCAAATCTAAAAATGCCTCGCCCTCAATTAGCCCAACGGAAATTGCCGCAACTTGATGAATTAATGGTGATTTAGTCAGCAAACCCTTATGAATCAAGACCCCGATCGCGTCTTGCAATGCAACATATGCACCTGTAATAGCCGTAGTTCTGGTACCACCATCCGCCTGTAACACGTCGCAGTCGATAATGACGGTACGTTCGCCTAGTAGCTCCATGTCTAGGGTCGATCGTAAACTCCGGCCAATCAATCGCTGGATTTCTTGGGTGCGACCCGACAGTTTCATGGTTTCGCGGTTATTGCGATCGTGGGTAGCTCCCGGTAACATACGGTATTCTGCCGATAGCCAGCCGCGCCCTTGCTTAGCCATCCAGCGCGGGACTTGTTCTTCAATACTGACGGTGCAAAGAACATGGGTATCACCACATTTTGCCAGCACGGATCCAGCCGAATGCTTGGTGAATTGATGAATAAATTCGATCGGGCGGAGTTGGTTTGGGGTACGATCGTCAGGGCGCTGCCAAGTCATATGAAGTCCTAGGGCTATGAATTAAGAAACGTGAGCAAGTGATCCCAACTCTTGAACAGTAAGTTAGCGCGTCAAGGCATGGACATTGCTATATCGGGGTTGTCAGACTGCCACGGGGTTAGCCTCGCGGCGACTTCAGTAGAAACATTGTAGCTTAGGACCGATCGGTCTAACGGGTCGAGTCAGCGGCGGCTAATACCTTTGCATCCAACCCGATTAGTTCTAGTTAATCCTCTGCATCTGAATTGTTATGCTATTTCCACCAAGTATCTTTACTATCAATTAGAAGCTTACAGTGTGGTATATAAATGCTGCCAATTTTCCAATCACTTCTACTTCTAAATTGAAAATCATTCAAGATATTGAGTGTAGAGCCGAATTCTTGAGTTCTATATCTCTTGGATTTCCGATTATAGCCACCTCCATACTCTGTTTCTTCAATCCAAAGCAGGTGCTCACTGAAATGTATTGGTATTACAGACAGCTCTTCCAGCCAGTAGTAGACACGCCCAAAATATGTCGCGTGCAACCACTTCTCCCAGAGTTTAGGTGCATAAGGTACTTTATTCAGTCTGTTATCAAAAAGTGACATCCAGAGCACATAAATGCCTAAGTCGCTGTATGCCTCGGTTCTTTCAATAATACGATTTATGGTCAAGTTGCTAATTTGAACCTCGATTGCAACTTTTCTATCACCGAGGACAAAAAACACATCAGATACTACTCTGCCAAAATGCTTCTCTAACTCACATTCAGTGACACCTGGAGCTACTTTTAAGGCTTCAAATATACTCTGTTTGCAGTTTCTATGTGCTTCAGATTCGCCTTTGCCATACTCACAAAGCACAGGTGGCTTATGAGCAAAATGATGAGTTTTAACTGTGCCCTTACGAAGAACAGTTTCACCCCTACATACGGAACATTCAAAGGGACCATAACTCTTATCTATATCCTTTGCATAGACCTTACACTTATCACTTTGGCGGATTGAAGTGAGCATTATCTTACAGAAATTATAAAGTTGAGTTAGAACGAAATAGCCTGTCATCTACTTGCTTATGAAACTAGTAAATTGGGTTTGAGACTTTCCTACACTAAGTGTCCCCTTCACCTATGTTAAACCCGATCGAACTTGGCCCAGATCTTTTTGAGCCTTAGGATTTGAAACGCTCAGGTTTTCAAATTTGGAATTGCTATTTAACATTGGATCCACACTTTGCAGGTGAGGAAGATGCTAAAATCGAAGCCTTCAGAACCCCGATCGCTTTACTGGGGATAGCCCCCACATCCAATAAAACTCCTATGGTCATGACTTCCGCCACACCGCTCGCGATCGAAAAACCACCCTCTAAAGTTGAAGGCATCAAAGAACGTAGCGACTTCCTGCGGGAACCCGTCGCGTCTGAACTCAAAAACGACCTGAATTATTTCTCCGAAGATGCGATTCAGCTCATGAAGTTCCACGGCTCCTATCAACAGGACAACCGCGAGAACCGCGTCAAAGGTCAGGAAAAAGACTACCAAATGATGCTACGGACCCGCAGTCCTGGCGGTTTTATTCCCCCTGAGCTTTACCTCGCCCTCGATCGCCTTTCTGATCAGTACGGCAACCACACAATTCGGGCAACCACGCGCCAAGGCTTCCAGCTCCATGGCATTCTTAAGCACAACCTCAAAGCGACGATCGCTGAGATTGTTAAAAATATGGGTTCGACCTTGGGCGCTTGCGGAGACCTGAACCGTAACGTTATGGCCCCTCCCGCTCCCTTTAGAAACCGACCCGAATATATCCTGGCGATCGAATATGCCAACCGGATTGCCGATTTATTAACCCCTCAAACCGGAGCCTACTACGAGATTTGGCTGGATGGGGAAAAAGCTATTTCGGCTGAAGAGCATCCCGATGTCATCGCGGCCCGCAATCGGAATGGCAACGGCACCATCATTCATGATTCCGAAGAGCCAATTTACGGATCACTCTATCTGCCTCGGAAGTTCAAAGCAGCGGTGACAGTTCCCGGTGACAACTCCGTAGACTTGTTCTCCCAGGATTTGTCTCTGGTCGTAATTAGCAATCCAGATGGCAGCCTCAAGGGTTTTAATATCTATGCAGGCGGCGGATTGGGACGGACTCACCGGAAGGAATCTACCTTTGCTCGGCTTGCAGATCCGATCGGCTATGTCGATGGTAAAGATGTTTATGATGCAGTGAAGGCGATCGTCTGTACCCAGCGCGACTATGGCAACCGCAACGATCGTCGTCAGTCTCGCTTGAAATATTTGATCAATGAGTGGGGCGTGGAGAAATTCCGCACTGAGGCTGAGCGATATTTTGGCAAACCCTTCAAACCGATGAAAAAGGTTGCGAAGTGGGTTTACCAGGACTTCCTAGGTTGGCAAGATCAGGGCGATGGTAAGCACTTTGTCGGGATTTCTATTGAAAATGGTCGAGTTAAGGATGAGGGCGAGTTCAGACTTAAATCAGCTCTGAAAAAGATTGTCGAAACCTATCGCCTGCCGATGATCTTGACTCCAAGTCAGAATGCGATTTTGTATGATATTCAACCCGAAGACAAAGCGGCGATCGCCCAAATTCTTGCGGATCACGGCATTAAGAGCGAAACCGAAATTGACAGTCTAGAACGCTATTCTATGGCTTGCCCTGCGTTTCCACTGTGTGGTCTTGCGACTGCTGAAGCCGAGCGGGCATTGCCTAGCATTTTGGAGCGGATGCGGAATGTTCTGATTAAAGTTGGGTTGCCCGATGAGTCATTTATCACCCGGATGACGGGTTGCCCGAATGGTTGTGCTCGTCCATATTTGGCGGAAGTTGGGTTTGTCGGAAATGGACCCAATCAGTATCAACTGTGGCTTGGTGCAGCGCCTAATCAAACGCGCTTATCTGAGGTGTATATCGAAAGCCTCAATGCTGATGATCTGGAAACGACGCTTGAGCCTGTGTTTGCGTTTTTCAAAAAGCGCCGTCGTAAGGATGAGAGTTTTGGTGATTTTTGCCATCGTTTGGGTTTTGAAGCAATTCGGGCGTTTGCAGAATCTTATGGGAAACCCCCGACAGGTCGATCGACTCCCGATCAGCGTAAACGGGTGACGTTGAGAGATGCGATTTATTTGCAGCTTCAAGATGTTGCGCTTTCTCAGGGTAAGACCATGGCCGATTTGGCGACGGAGTTGATTGACAAGGCGTTAAATTCTCCCGCAACCGATGACTTGTCTTAGAGGATGTTGGAAAAGTCGCAGGGTGTAACGATTAATACCCGATCCCCCTAGCCCCCTTGAAAAGGGGGAACAAGAGCAAGCCTTATTTCATAGTCCCCCTTTTTAAGGGGGATTTAGGGGGATCAGGATTTGTGGGACCAACGCAAGGGCTGTTTAAACGCTCTTTCAGTATTAAGTTCCTCATTCTCGCAGCGCATTCACAACCCGATCGAGTGCGACGGACCGAGAGGCTTTGAATAAAACCCGATCGCCCGGTTTAAGGATTTCCTTGAGTCGGGCAATTACTTGTTCATGGGTCTCAAATCGTTCAGAGGGAACCGATCGAGCATGGTCAATTAATGCCTCAGCCTCGGCTGGATCTGCTAATACTAATAACTGGTTAAACTGTAAGGCTTTGACCCGATCGCCCACCAGTTCATGAAATTCAACCGAATAATCCCCCAACTCCTTCATCGTCCCCAACACCGCAATCCGTCGTTTTCCAGGAGTTTGGGACAGCAAGGTTAAGGCGGCTAACATAGATTCAAGACCCGCATTATAGGTTTCATCCAGCAACACCACATCCCCCGCCAGTTCATAGCGCTTTGCCCGACCACCGGGAAGATCTACCGATAGCCCTTGTTCAAACGGAGTCCAATCCAGTCCTAGAGCTGCTGCAACGGTCAATGCCCCCAGATAATTAATGGCATTGTGTTCACCGGGAAGGGGAAGCGAGAAACTTTGGTCGCCGATCGTAACTCCACCCGACAACGCGTCAAACTGATAGGCTCCCCGGACATCACCATTTGTGAATCCATAGGACAATGTTTTTCCTTGCCAAACCTTGCCCGCTGTTTCCATCAATAACGCATTATCCCCATTCAAAATTGCAATACTGTCCTTCGGCATTTCGGTCAGTAATTCACATTTTGCATGGGCGATCGCCTCTCGTGAACCCAGCAATTCAATATGTGCCGTCCCAACCGTACAAATCAGTCCGATCGTAGGTTCCGCAATCAATGCCAATTCTGCAATCTGTCCCGCACCACGCATTCCCATCTCGATCACCGCAAAATCATGGTCCGATCGCAACTCTAAAAGCGTCTTCGGCACCCCAATTTCATTATTAAAATTTGCCTGAGTTTTAAGCACATTGCCATAATGCGACAGCACCGCCGCGATCAATTCCTTACTCGTCGTTTTGCCCACCGAACCCGTAATCGCAATCACCGGAATCGAGAATTTCCGTCGCCACCATCGCGCAATCGTTTGGTATGCCTTCAACGTATCCGCCACCACAATCACAGGTAAATCGCCTGCATCAAACTCACCGTCTACGATCGCCGCTTTTGCCCCTTGTTCGATCGCCATAGCCACATAGTCATGACCATCAAAATTTTCACCCCGCAATGCAACAAATAGTTCCCCGACCTGAACCCGGCGGCTGTCTGTAGTAATGCCTTGGGCGATCGTGGAATCAGGAATATTCTGGGTAATGCCTTGAATCTCAGCGGCGATCGTGGCAAGCTCTGCGGTGAAGGAAGACGGCATAATAAGTGGATTTATTAACAATGTCCCCTATTGAAAGCGTTCCTGTTCCCTTTGACAATCCTTTGGCTAATTCTTTTTTGTGAAGAGGGTTGGCAAATTCGCGTTTTTTGCTATGATGGCTGAGCTTGAGAAATCAAGTAACCTCAGTCGGAATCATGCGGATATGGCGGAATTGGTATACGCGTACGCTTGAGGTGCGTATGTCATTGACTTGCGAGTTCGAGTCTCGCTATCCGCATATAAGAACGGGAAGGAATCTATATAAGGTTCTTTCCCGTTTCTTATCAAGAGTTTACTGGTCGTGAAGTGGCTTCCTAGCAACCAGATATTTGCTCATAAAATGAACGTTTTCTGTCACCTCAACAAAGCCTGCCGTTTGTAGACGATCGATCAAGTTGTCTTGGGTATAGTTGCGATAAAACGGTTCATGGAACGTATCCGAGAAGCCATCCATCATCGCACCCAAGTCCGGCGAATCACTCAACTGCACCGAATCACAAATTACAAACGTCCCACCGGGTTTCACCACTCGAAACGCTTCATTCATAATCTGTTGCCGAATCGGGGCGGGCAATTCGTGGAATAAAAACACACAGGTAATCGCATGGAAATGATTGTCCAAATAGGGCAATGCTTCCCCCGGACCTTGTGTAAGCTGGGGCAATTCACCCGGAAGCTGAGAGAGTAATTGGCTAGCTTTGCGTAAATAAGCATCCGACAAA
This sequence comes from Synechococcales cyanobacterium, assembly GCA_043787635.1. Classification (GTDB taxonomy): domain Bacteria; phylum Cyanobacteriota; class Cyanobacteriia; order Leptolyngbyales; family Leptolyngbyaceae; genus JAAFJU01. Next base: position 30,010 of record JAYVUU010000162.1, read on the forward strand.
TCCACGCCGTGCAATTTCACCTTAGGAAACATGCCCCGAATCATCCGCAACGTGCGACCCGTGCCACAAGCGATGTCCAGAATTCGAGTGTTTTGGGGAATTTCGTCCTTAAAAACCTCTAACCCAACCTTAAGCGGAGCCAAAATCCGGCGACGCATTGCATCCGCTGCGCCATTGAACAGGATCTCAACCTGCAAATCGTACATCTGTGCCGATCGATCGCTCAAATAGCCATCGGTCTGATGATGAAAATTTTGGGTGTAATAATTCGGCAACCCAGCGGTGTCGATTTCGGGTGCAAATTCACGGGAAACGTTCTGCTGGGCGCGGTTCCAAATTTGGGGCATATCTAGACAAAGCGCTGGATAATACTTTGCAAAGTCATCCCACGGATCATCAAACAGCAACGATCGGGGATAAATCCCCTTTTCCGCATCCTCCCAATCCACCTGAAGCAATTGTTCATAGCGCCCGCGTACAAGTTGGATCATCTCAGCAGAAATTTCGCTACCAGAATTCTTAGAACCCTCCGACGGTGCTGTAATGAATCCTGTGGCCGCAGCGGCTTTAAGTGCGCGGGTCGATAATGTTTTGTGGGCCAACCCGAATGCGGCCTTTCCCTGTTGGAGGGTTTGGTAGGCTAGCTTGGTAAAGGCATCTGGAATCAACGTCTCAACCATGGGAATGAAGCCTCGTGAGGAGTGGTGTATCAACTATATTAACAAGTGTAATAAATCTTGATGATTCTTGATAGAGTGTAGACCGATCAGTTTGCTAACTTGGCGCAGGTCTCTGTCCAAAACCGCTAACCAAAGCCGCTAAACTAGAGTGAAATGATGTTTCGAGTTTTTCTGTCATGAAGAAGGTCGTTGTCGGACTCTCCGGCGGAGTCGATAGCTCTACTACCGCCGCCATTTTGCAGGCGCAAGGGTATGACGTTGAAGGGATGACCCTGTGGTTGATGAAGGGTAAGGGGCAATGCTGTTCGGAAGGAATGGTGGATGCGGCCCAGCTTTGCGAACAAATGGGCATTCCCCATCATGTTGTCGATAGTCGGGTGTCGTTTGAGAAATACATTATCAATTATCTAGTAGATGGATACCGGGAAGGCATTACGCCCTTGCCCTGTTCAAATTGCAACAAAGCCGTCAAGTTTCGGCCCATGATTGACTATGCACACCAAGAACTTGGCATTGATTTAATCGCCACGGGTCACTATGCGCGGGTGTTTCATGATGAATCAACCGATCGTTGGCAGTTGCTTCGGGCCTTCGATCGGAACAAAGATCAAACCTATTTTCTCTACGACTTAAGCCAAGACGATCTGGCCCACGTTATTTTCCCCTTGGGCGAAACTCAAAAAACAGAAACCCGTAAACTCGCCGCTCAATTCGATTTGCAAACTGCTGACAAACCCGAAAGTATGGATTTGTGCTTGGTGGAAGCAAATGGATCTATGAAGGCATTCCTCGATAAATACATCACCGGAACCGAAGGCGAAATTATGACTCAAACGGGTGAAGTGTTGGGCACTCACTCTGGTATCCATCACTATACGATCGGTCAACGGAAAGGTTTAGGCATTGCTTACCCTGAGCCGCTGTATGTGATCAGTCTGGATGCTGTGATGAATCGGGTAATTGTGGGAACTAAAGATGAGGCTTACGAGTGCGAGTGTTCCGTATCGCGGGTGAACTGGGTGTCTATGGCTCCGATCGCAACCCCGATTCAAGCCGAAGTTCAAATCCGCTACCGGTCGTTGCCTTCTCCCGCCACCATCATTCCCACCAGTGACACCACTGTTAAAATTATTTTTGACGATCCCCAACTCAGCGTTACGCCGGGTCAAGCAGCGGTTTGGTACCATGGCGAGGTCTTACTCGGCGGCGGCATTATCGATCGGTCTGGTGCATCATTAGAGTAACACGACTCTAAATGAACACTGAGGGATGGTAAGACTACTTTGGTAGCGCAACCTGGTGAAGTGTCAAGAATCACCGAGCCTTTGGGACGGTGAGTATTTCAAACAAAGTTCAGTGAAATACCGCACGGCGGATGCGGTGGGACTGTAGAGCTGCGTGACTGACCAGCGGGAAAAACAAATCGTTTTAGTATAGAGGAATGGGATTATCCTGACTGTGAGACGCACCATGACCGTGACTTGATTGCGGACTAGCGGTGGGTGCTATGAAACAGGAAGTAGCAGCAGTGATGCTGTAGACACTAAGAAGCGA
>JAYVUU010000163.1:0-4047 GCA_043787635.1 Synechococcales cyanobacterium
TTTTAGGACTTGGGGGATTTTTAGGGATCTATCCACTGTGGATTACCGCTTATGCTTCACAATGGAGTTCGAGAATAGGTTGTGCTTCGGGAGCGTTTCGGTGAATTTTCAGTCTGTTATTGCCACATTGAATCAATTTTGGAGCGATCGGGGTTGTCTGATTGTTCAGCCCTACGATACGGAAAAGGGTGCAGGCACCAAGAGTCCCCACACATTTCTACGGGCGATCGGTCCTGAACCTTGGTCTGTAGCCTATCCTGAGCCATGCCGCCGTCCGGGAGATGGTCGCTATGGTGAAAACCCAAACCGCACCCAGCATTACTATCAATATCAGGTCTTAATCAAACCATCCCCGGAAAACATTCAAGACACCTACCTGGATTCCCTGCGAGCCTTGGGGATTCAACCGGAAGATCATGATATTCGGTTTGTCGAAGACAATTGGGAAGATGCCGCCGTGGGCGCGTGGGGCGTGGGTTGGGAAGTTTGGCTTGATGGCATGGAGGTGACGCAGTTTACTTATTTTCAGCAGTGCGGCGGCATTGATTGCAAACCCGTGTCCGTGGAGATTACCTATGGTCTGGAACGATTGACTATGTATTTGCAGGCTGTGGATTCCATCTTTGATATTCAATGGAATGATGCGCTGACCTATGGGGATGTTCATTTGCAGGGCGAGATTGAAGAATGTGCCTATAATTTTGAAGCTTCAGATTCAGCCTTGTTGTTTAATTTATTTGATTTGTATGAAAAAGAAGCGCTGCGATTGATGGAGCGTGAATTGGTGCTTCCGGCGTTTGGCTATGTGCTGAAGTGTTCTCATACATTTAATTTATTAGATGCTCGCGGGGTAATCTCAGTCACAGAACGAACGCGCTACATTGGCCGTGCCCGAAATCTTTCTAAACAGGTGGCCACGGCACATCTTAAAAAGCGTGAAGCAATGGGATTTCCATTGTTAAATAAGGTTGCTCAATAGTGAACTGATCATCGACATATATTTTGGACCGATCGCCCTATGCAGTCTATTGAACAAATCACCATTTCAGAATACCAAGCCACCGCGGAAGGCTTTCGCATTGGCACGTGGAATCATGATGTTTCCCAAAATCGCAATGCGTTGATTTCTGCAATGCCAAAAAATCCGGGACGCATTCTGGATTTGGGCTGTGGACCGGGGCGAGATCTAATGGTGTTTAAAACATTAGGGAATGAGGCGATCGGACTGGATGGAACTCCGGCGTTTGTAGCAATGGCAAAACAAATAACGGGCTGTGAGGTTTGGCAACAGAATTTTCTGAGCTTGGATTTACCAAATCAATACTTCGACGGTGTATTTGCAAACGCATCGTTAATTCATGTGCCACAGGCTTCTATGGAGAAGGTTTTGCGGGATCTGTATGATTGTTTGGTAGTGGGCGGGGCAATCGTGATGTCTTTGGCACGAGGCGCGGGAGAAGGGTTTGAGTCGAGGGAGACGGGCGATCGGTACACGGCATTTTGGGAGTATGAGACAATCTTGCCTTATCTTGAAACTGTAGGATTTACGATTGACCACCATTACTATCGCCCCCCAGGATTACCGAAAAATCAACAATCTTGGGTGGCGATCGTGGCAAAACGAAATAGCGCTAGTAGCTCAGGGAAAGCCTAGCTCATGCTCACTGCTCGTGGCTATCACGAACCCTAGCAGACACTTTTCCCTCTGGGTCTACTCCCTCGAACGTGGGTGGCAACCAAACTCGCACGACCATTAGTCCTGTCATGGAAATCAGGAAAGCACAGGCGGCTAACATTTGGTGCCATTCAACTTCCAAAACCCCTTGGACAATCACTTCTCTCAAGACCGATACGATCGCGACCTCGACCGAGACACCAATAGAAACGCGCTGTTCCTGAAGATAGATAATCAACAGCCGGAACAATTCCATCAAAATCAGAATAAATAGAATATCTGCTGTGATTTCATGAAACTGTAGCGTCGAGAATAGCGAGGTAAAAATCTCGCGCAGTTGCAGCACCATCACACAGAACAGTCCAACGCATAGCGAGATCGCAATCAAATCTTGGATTGTTTCTAAGGCTTTAACAATCATAGATCGACGACTTCTCTGATTCAGCGCCACTGGGTACTTAGAATCCATCGCAACTTCAGATTGAATCGATACGATCGGCTCAACGTTCAATAAATTCTGCATAACAGTTGCGCTCCTGAGTGATGACACAGTCTAAGGTGTGTTCAAAACAAGTTCTGAATCAAAAACTTGATGTCATTGAATATAGCCAGGTTTTTCTTATTAATCAACTGATTAAGTATAGAATTAGCTGATGATTGTAATGGCTATTGGGACAGTATCAGAATTTCTAGATGCAGGCTGTCAGCGATCGGTTTGGGCAAGATTTCGCAATGCGATCGTATTTAGGGTTGAGCTAGTTGCCATCCTCTTGATTGCCTCATAAAGTGAAGCCCCCTTTTTACCAGCCGAGGGTCTCCAAAGGCGGTTTGAGGAAGATTATCGTCATGGATTAAAATGGAGTTATTCATATCTGACCGGGCTTTCAGCACTTTTCCTATAGTTTAGAGCAACTTGTGTGTACACAGCAGCCTTGAAAAGGGGGCTAGGGGGATCGGGTCTTTCGATAGCCACGAAAGGATTTGTAAACTCGATTAAGCCTCATATTCAGCAATGCGCGATCGGATTCCATAAATCGTGAATCCAGCGATCGCGCCTGTCACTAATAATGCTTTAATCCAAAAGAAATCTAACCCTTTATTTTGACTATTGAGAGCCGTATCAGCCTCCATATCAACAGGTAATATTGTTTTAGACACTCCGTTCACGTCGAGATAAGTTAATGCTTTATAAATTGATGTATCAAAGGCATTGATATTGATATCCATAACTTTTTGATGGGAATTAAGAAAAATATCAAACGCTTCATTAGATTTTCCAGTACACAGCGCGATCGCCTCTTCTCGCCTGCTAGATTTGCGAATTTTTTGATCAATGTCAAAGTAGTTCAGAAAATCGTTAATCATTGTTTGGGTTGCTTTACGTTCGCCGTCAAAGGTTATGTTCTGAAGCTGTGTTGCAAAAGCACCCTTGATCAGAGACTGGGAGCGGGCATCGGGCATATTTGTGATCTTTCTGAGTTCGCTTGAATACCGATCGGGCTGTATTTTTGGCAACGGACCATTAGGGATAAATCCGAGTTCTGTAACTTTATTAAAGAAGTTTTCTTGGTGTACGGTAGAAAACTGTGAATCTAGTAAATAACGACTTTCATCAGCATTAAGACTATAGGCAGTCGATCGGGCTTTGCGTAATGCATGAAGCGAATCAAAGGCTTCAACTCTAGCGATTTTTAATAGGTTGGATGATGATATTAGACGAAACAATGTATCAACAATAAAGACTATAGAGATCATGGTCGCTGCTAACAGTCCCACATTCAATCGACGATGAGTCCACTTGGTTAATAAGATCTGAAGCCCGACCAAGGATCCCACAAGCACTGCGCCCAAGAGAACTACAAACAGTTGATTGATCATCGCCCATCGATTTCCACTGTCATAGCTTTCCCGAAGCGCTTTAAAATTGACTTTATCTAATTCGTCAGCTTTTATCATCAACACATCATCAACAATTCTTTGAGCTTCACGATACGCTTTCAGCGCGGCTTCACCGCTCCCTTGACTATGGAAAATCTTAGCTTCTTGAACTTTTTCAATATAGTTATTCAGATTTAATGATATATCACTGATTAGTGTTTGCTCAGCAGGAATCGTAATATTTTCCGCCGCACGAGTTAGCAACAATGAAAGTTTTTTCTTACGATCTTGATATACTTTTTCAGCATCGGGATTTTGACCGATCGGCACTAATAAAAGATTGGCAACATTGGCATCCATATCCGCCACACTGTCCCGAATTCGCTGGGCATGATAAATACTCGGTGTTGTTTCAAAACCAACCGCATGAACCGCCGATCGTTGATTCATAACAGCATTTGCGATCGCACCTGTTAACAATACAGTACTACCCA
>JAYVUU010000164.1:0-6014 GCA_043787635.1 Synechococcales cyanobacterium
CCTAGGGACATCGTTCCTATTGCGGGTATTAGAGATTCAAAACAACTGTCTGAACTCCAACGCAATCGACTCTACGGACAAATTCAGCAGCAGGCGATCGCCATTGGTCTAGGCCTGGCATCGGTCGCGGAAATTGAAGACATAAATGTTTTACAAGCATCTTACCGCGCCATACAGCGAGCGATCGGTCGAATTCAACCTATTGACCACGCTTTAATTGATGGTCGGAAAATCAAGATTAATTTTGGTGTTCCGATTACCACTATTGTCAGAGGCGACACCTTGTCCTACAGCATTGCCTGCGCCTCTATTATTGCAAAAGTCCGACGCGATCGATTGATGACCCGACTGGCCGATCGTTATCCCGGCTATGGTTGGGAGCGAAACCGTGGTTATGGAACACCCCAACACCTATCGGCATTAAGATCACTTGGCATTACGCCTTGGCACCGGAAAACCTATGCACCTGTGCGACTAGCCCTTGAGCAGCTCAGTCTGTTGAACCCTAGTTCATCTTGAAAAACCGAGGGATAATTCTCAGTAATCTTAGAAAAAATCTTAGAAAAATCTCTATAATTCTACGGATATATTTGCTATGACGATCGCCATTGCCCACCTCGGACCGACTGGAACCTACGCAGAACTGGCGGCCCTGACCTATGCCCAAACTTTGGCGGTGCCTCCTCGTCTAGTCCCCTATGCGACGATCGCCCAAACCCTTCAAGCTTTGGCTTCTGGTACGGTCGATCGGGCAATTGTTCCGGTTGAGAACTCTGTTGAGGGTGGTGTCACGATGACAATGGATACGCTCTGGCAGTTAGATAATCTGCAAATTCAACAGGCGTTGCTGATTCCCATTCGTCATGCCTTGCTGTCTTATGCGAGTGCCCCTGAAGCCATCACTGTGGTGCATTCCCATCCGCAAGCCCTAGCCCAATGCCAAAATTGGATCGCCGAAACTATTGTCCTAGCCAAAACACAGCCTGCTAATTCGACGACAGAGATCCTGCCGAAGCTGAGGGACAATCCAACTTGGGGTGCGATCGCATCGACTCGTGCGGCTGAATTGTACAATCTGCCAATTTTGGCTTGTCCAATTAACGATTATCCAGAGAATTGCACCCGATTTTTGGTTTTAGGCAATGAGGTTGCATCGGGCGGAACACATACGTCGCTGGCCTTCAGTATGCCGACAAACCGACCTGGTATTTTGCTCAAAATGTTGCAGATCATTGCCGATCGTCATATTAATCTTAGCCGCATTGAATCCCGACCGACAAAACGATCGATGGGCGACTATGTGTTCTTTTTAGATCTAGAAGCAGATATTCGATATGCAGAAACCAAGGCAACGATCGCAGATTTAACCCGCCATGCTGAGATCTTGAAACTTTTTGGGAGTTACGATTTGGTGGACTATACCTAAGCTCCTAATAATTAGATCGTGATGCACGTCTAAAGAGCTAGATTTAAGCTAAAACTGAGCTTTTTCACCCATAACGGAGATGCTAGCTGACAGGTTTTGCTCATGAATTCAGATGTCTTGGTACTAGGGGAAACGACGCGAGTTTCCCCTAGTAATGTTGTGAATTCATAGAGTCCTGAAATCAAAACTTCAACTTCAATCCATTCACGCGATGGATCAATCCGCCAACATCTCTACTCGACTGGAAACCCATCTCCTAGCGTATCCTTCAAAACCGTCCGCGCAGCCAAATGATTTCGGGTCGAAGTCAAAATCTCAGATTCTCGTTCTAGACGTTCTACCGTATCGAGCATTTCTAGTAGTGCCTGTTGTTCTTCTGGCACCCCGCGCAAGTTGCTGGCAATCCAGTAGGACAGCTCTATGGGCGTATCTGGCAAATCGTCTGGTAGGTCGATCGCATCGCCAGAAAGTTTGCTTGATAACCGGACCACATCTTGTAAAAGCTGGCTTATCTCCTGTGTCATTGGGCGCAAATCCCTCGTCGTCGGAGCATCCTCTAGCCACTCTACTAGACCGACTCGGTATGGTTTATCACGAACTTCCTCCAATACCCGGAAGCGCTGCTGTCCCAAAGTCAAGACTTCCATCCGATCGTCCGGTAAGCGGTAGAACTTAACAATCTCTGCACAGCAACCAATATTCGATGGTGCATTCTTTTCCTGATCCCACAGCAACACCCCAAATCTACGATCGTTCTCCAACACTGTATTCATCATCATCCGATAGCGATATTCAAAAATATGCAATGGTAACGGACGGCCCGGAAACAAAATAACACCGGGTAAGGGGAAAAGCGGTAATTCTCGGACAGCAATTGAGGAAGTCATGGGAGCAGTTCGACCAAATATATAATTCTTAATGTAACGTTTATCGGGGTCCGATCGCACAGCAAAATCGGTTAAAAACAAGACGATACAATATGAAAAATCTCCCTAGTCTTCACCAGAGAGATTTTAGTTGGATACCGTTTAGAAGAATGTTTGAAAAAACTTATAGCTTGACTTCGATATCAACACCGGACGGTAAATCCAATTTCATTAGCGCATCAATCGTCTTAGAAGAGGGCTGATAAATGTCGATAATACGGCGGTGGGTACGCACTTCAAAATGCTCACGGGAATCCTTGTCAACGTGAGGCGATCGCAGGACACAATAAATACGGCGACGTGTAGGCATTGGAATTGGACCCACTGCTGTCGCATTAGTACGATTTGCAGTTTCTACGATTTTATCGCAAGATGTGTCAAGCAGGCGACGATCGTAGGCCTTCAAACGGATCCGAATTTTCTGCTGTTGAATAGTAGCCATGGGATTTATTCCTGTATTTTCAAGGTTCAGTAGGGTCAGACATTGGCGATAGAAAGCAGTGCCTCAAGGCAGCAACATTCTAATGTCAACATCGAGAAGTAAGAAATTCTACTCAGAAAAACTAGGAAGGACAAATTGCCCTTCCTAACTCATCAATCTACTTGATGATCTTCGATACAACACCCGCACCAACAGTACGACCGCCTTCACGAATTGCAAAACGCATCCCCTGTTCGATCGCAACTGGGTTGATCAAATCAACCGTCATCTTGATCCGGTCTCCAGGCATAACCATTTCAGCCGCACTTCCATCATCGGCGGTGAATGCCGAAATTGTTCCGGTTACGTCAGTTGTACGAACATAGAACTGTGGACGGTAGCCAGGGAAAAATGGAGTGTGACGACCGCCTTCATTCTTGTTCAGAATGTAAACTTCCGACTCAAACTGAGTGTGTGGCTTGATAGAGCCAGTCTTGGCGAGGACCATGCCACGCTCAATATCTTCTTTTTTCATACCACGCAGCAGTAGACCCGCATTATCGCCCGCTTGACCCATGTCAAGAAGCTTACGGAACATTTCGATTCCAGTCACCGTGGTTTTGCGAGTGTCACGCAAACCAACAATTTCGACTTCTTCCTGAACCTTAACTTGACCGCGTTCAATCCGACCTGTTGCCACAGTACCCCGACCAGAGATCGAGAATACATCTTCAATAGCCATCAAGAATGGCTTGTCAGTTTCACGTTCAGGAGTCTGAATGTAGCTGTCCACAGAATCCATCAGCGCGTAGATACAATCCACCCACTCGTTCTCACCCTTTTGGGTTTTTGGATTAGCTTGCATGTGCTCCAACGCCTTCAGAGCAGAACCGGCCGTGATGGGAATATCGTCGCCAGGGAATTCATAGGAACTCAGAAGCTCACGAACTTCCAGTTCGACGAGTTCAAGCAACTCATCATCATCAACCATGTCTTTTTTGTTCAAGAACACGACTAGACCAGGAACTCCAACCTGACGAGCAAGCAAGATATGCTCACGGGTCTGGGGCATTGGACCGTCAGCCGCCGAGCACACCAAGATGCCGCCATCCATTTGGGCTGCACCCGTGATCATGTTTTTCACATAATCTGCGTGTCCAGGACAATCAACGTGAGCGTAGTGACGAGCTGCGGTTTCGTACTCTACGTGTGCTGTGTTGATCGTGATACCACGAGCTTTTTCTTCCGGTGCAGCATCAATATCAGCATAGTTCATCGCCTTGGAATCACCCATAGCGGCCAATGTCGAAGTAATTGCAGCCGTCAGTGTGGTTTTGCCGTGGTCAACGTGACCGATGGTGCCGATGTTAACGTGGGGTTTAGACCGTTCAAACTTTTCGCGTGCCATTTTTTACAATTCCTCTTGCAAACTAAGCGTTCCCTTTATTTTTCGCGATGATAGCTTCAGCTACATTCCGAGGAACTTCCTCGTAGGCGCTAAACTCCATCGTAAAAGTACCACGACCCTGGGTCATGGACCGAATGTCGGTTGCGTAACCAAACATCTCAGCCAATGGTACTTTGGTGACTACCTTCGCAATCCCACGCTCTACGCCTTGGGATTCGATTTGACCACGACGAGAAATCAAGTTCCCCATCACAGGTCCAATGTAGTCTTCCGGTGCTTCTACCTCGACTTTCATCACAGGCTCTAGCAATACCGGAGAAGCTTTCAAAACAGCTTCTTTGAGCGCCATCGATCCGGCAATTTTAAAGGCCATTTCGTTGGAGTCAACATCGTGGTATGACCCATCGATCAAGGTGGCTTTCACGTCAATCAAAGGATAACCTGCAATCACACCGGATTCGCAAGCTTCTTTCATACCCGCTTCAGCAGGTCCGACATATTCTCTCGGAACCGTACCACCAACGACTTTGGAGACAAACTCAAAGCCACAACCCGCTTCGCCCGGCTCAACGGTGATCACAACGTGACCATATTGACCTTTACCGCCGGATTGACGAACAAATCGTCCTTCTGCCTTGACTAGCTTCCGGATGGTTTCTCGATAAGCGACTTGAGGTGCGCCCACGTCGGCTTCGACCTTGAATTCACGCTTCATGCGATCGACCAGAATTTCTAGATGAAGTTCACCCATTCCGGCAATCACAGTCTGGTTTGTTTCATGGTCAATTCTGACGCGGAACGTTGGATCTTCCTCAGACAAAGCCTTAAGTGCTTTGGAAAGTTTCTCCATGTCGCTCTTAGTCTTAGGCTCAACCGCGACCGAGATCACAGGTTCAGGGATGAACAATGACTCCAGAACAATGGTGTCGCCTTCAGGAGTTAGAGTGTCTCCGGTCAACGTGTCGGAAAGCCCAGGGATTGCGCCCAAATCTCCAGCACGTAGCTCGTCTACATCAATCCGTTCATCTGCTTTCAGGATGATTAAACGAGAAACTCGCTCTTTCTTGTCCTTTGTGGTGTTGTAAATGTACGTTCCCTTAGATAGAACGCCGGAGTAGACCCGAACGAACGTCAAGCGACCCACAAATTTGTCAGTCATTACCTTGAAGGCCAGAGCCGCCAAAGGCTGATTGTCATCAGCCGGACGCTCTTGGATAGAGCCATCGGGCATGGTGCCTTGAATTGCCTTGACATCGATCGGGGCGGGCATGTAGTCCACAACCGCGTCGAGTAGCTGCTGAACGCCTTTGTTCTTAAATGCGGATCCGCAGAACATAGGGACAATTGCACCTGTCAGAACGCCTGTACGAACTGCTTTTTGGATCTCTGCGACAGTGAATTCTTCACCAGCGAAGTACTTTTCCATCAGCGCATCATCAGTCCCAGCTACAGCCTCGATCAAGGTGACACGAAACTCGGCCGCACGTTCTTTCAGGTCGTCAGGAATATCAACAACTTCTATGTCTTTACCTAAGTCATCTTTATGGACATAGGCTTTCATCCGCACTAAGTCTACGATGCCTTTAAAACCTTCTTCAGCACCGATCGGCAACTGTAGAGGAATTGCAGGGGCTTGTAGTCTATCTTTTACTTGGCCATAAACCTTGTAAAAATCAGCACCTGTACGATCCATCTTGTTAACAAAGATGACCTTAGGAACGCTGTAGCGATTCGCTTGTTTCCAAACTGTTTCGGACTGAGGCTGAACCCCACCCACGGAACAGAACACGGCAATCACACCATCTAGGACCCGCATAGAACGTTCAACTTCGA
>JAYVUU010000165.1:0-5131 GCA_043787635.1 Synechococcales cyanobacterium
CCACCGTTAAGCCTCACTTCGGTCTATCTCTGGACCAAGGCTACGTCCACTTCACCTCCCCCGTGCGGCGCTACCCGGATCTATTGATTCATCGAGCGCTCCATGCCGTTTTTGAAGAAGGCCGCGATCGTAAATCGGCCCGATCGAAGGAAGGCCTAGACATTCGTCATAGTGACTGCCACGGCGAGATCGGTTGGAACGTCTTGCCGGACAAACTTCAGCAAGAACTAACGGTCTACTTCAACATGGTGGTCAATCACCTTAGCGAACGGGAAAAGGTGGCGCAGGACGCTGAGAATGACTTGGAAGGGCTGAAAAAAGCTGAACTGATGCGAGAACGGACGGGTGAAGTTTTCCATGGCGTAATTACAGGCGTTCAATCCTATGGATTATTCGTAGAAATCGAAGAACTCTTAGTTGAAGGCTTAGTCCATGTCAGCTCGCTTAAAGACGATTGGTATGAATTCCGATCGCGTCAACAAATTCTAGTCGGGCGGAAAAATCGTAACCAGTTCAGGCTGGGCGATCGGATTGAAGTCCAGGTGAAAAGTGTCGATTATTATCGTCAACAAATTGACCTAATCGCCGTCAGCGGTGGAACCCAAGCACCGGAAGATTACTTCAACAACCCAGACGAAGATCAAGAGTATGAAGAGCAAGGTCAAGAATTTGACTCTGATGACGATTAAAATGGAAGAGTATTAATCATTGACCAGTTTGTTCGCAACGATGAAAACCTACAAATTCAAACTTTACCAAGCTGATGTGAATCGCCATCTAAAACGACTCATCAATACCTCTGGCAGGATTTGGAGTTATTGTATTGCTCTACATAGGCGATATTTTCGTCTGTTCAGGAAGCACATAAACAAGTTCGCTCTAACCCGGCACATTGCAAAGGTCTAGAGGATGTTATTCGGATTCGCTCGTCTTCCTTGTTTGATACCAGAATCCCCGCGTCTTTAGAGTCGGGGTGGAGAAGCACTTGCTGAATTTGCACCCGTATTTTAGATTTAGGCATTGACTGAACTCTCAATTATGCTCTACAGTATGTAGTATACTAGGAGTCTAGAGATTATGCCAACTAATTTATTTCCAACTTCGGAAGACGGTCCCTACGATAAATCACCTGTCCAACTCAAGGTCAAGCCGGGGGTCCGAGAACAACTGAAATCAATTGTTAACTGGCAAGCAAAAGTTAGACTATTGATAGATGAGTTGATTGAAATGGAGAAGGGGACTAAAGTCCTTTGAGTGTACTTTCCTCCCAGTGCTAAAGACGAGTGAGGCGATGGTGATGATTGCACTAAAAGTTGCGATCGATATTTGTAGAATTGTCGATAATCCCACGCTGCCGTTGGATACGTTGGATGACAATATCGTTTGACTGATGCGTTGTTTGCAGAATGGGTGAAGGCAGATGCGATTGTTGGTAATTCGACTTACTGGTCCAACTGAAGCACGAAAGGATTGATAAGCATGGACGAATAGGATTTGTTTCTACAAACTCGATATCTCAATGGAAAAGTTGCTCAGTATGTTCATATTATATTGTTGAAAACAATGGGAATCACTGAACTCTACAATGAGTATTTCAATGAACCCGCTTGCCAACTCTTCAAACTCCATGCCTGAATCGACAGTTGGTCCGTTTTTAAGGGTGCGAAATCCGAACTATCCTATGGGTCCGTTGATCTGTCAAAATAGATCAGGTTATTGGAATTCGGAATTTTATTGCTATGTCGTTTTCTTCGCTTTGCCGCTTCTTTGAACACATTCGACAATTTAAACTCCTACAGAATCTCCGATCGGTCCTCCTCGCAGGTGTCTTTGGGTTTCTTTCATTGTTCTGTGACGCGACGGATGCTGAAGCAGCAGACTGGATAGAGGTAGGGCGATCGCATCCTGCCCTTGGAATTAGTGCCAGTGGTGCAGCAAGCAAGATTCTTACCCCCGATCCGATAAGCATCGCGCCACAAACAACCCCAACCGTCACACTCAACGCCTCATCCAAACCCGCCATTTCAACAGCACCCCGGTTCGACGTAGAGACTAGTGCGCCGAAATCGATCGAACGTGGGAGCTTCGTGACAGAAGCGGTGAAAAAAGTCGGCAATGCAGTTGTCAGAATTGACACCGAAAAAACAATTACCCGCCGTGCCGCAACCGACCCAATGATGGAAGATCCCTTTTTCCGTCGATTTTTTGGGGATGAACTCCTAGCACCGCGTGAGGAAATGTTGCGAGGTCAAGGTTCCGGCTTCCTAGTTGACAAGAGCGGAGTGCTGCTAACCAACTCCCATGTTGTGAATGGTGCGGACAAAGTAACAGTGACGCTGAAAGACGGTCGGAAATTTGAAGGCAAGGTGCGCGGCGTTGATGAAGTGACGGATCTTGCGGTCGTTAAAATCGAAGGCCAAGATTTGCCCGTTGCCCCCTTAGGAAACTCAAGTGCAGTACAGGTCGGTGATTGGGCGATCGCTGTCGGTAACCCTTTAGGTCTCGACAACACCGTCACACTGGGCATCGTCAGCACCTTAAAACGATCGAGCGTTTCGATCGGCATTCCTGACAAACGGCTTGATTTTATTCAGACAGATGCAGCGATTAATCCTGGAAATTCTGGTGGACCACTACTCAATGACAATGGCGAAGTGATTGGGATTAATACCGCAATTCGGGCGGATGCCATGGGGATTGGGTTTGCAATTCCGATCGACAAAGCCAAAGAACTTAAAGATCAATTGGCACGAGGTGAAAGAATTCGCCACCCATATTTGGGGGTCCAAATGACCAACCTTACGCCAGAGATTGCAAAACTCAACAATGATGATCCGAATGCGGTGTTCATTGTGCCCGAGGTGAACGGCGTGATTGTGGTCAAGGTGATTCCCAACACTCCAGCAGCAAAGGCTGGAATTCGACGTGGAGACGTGATTACCTCAGTCGATGGATCAGCAATTACAGCAGCAGAAGAGTTGCAACGTGTCGTGGAAGGAAGCCGTTTGGGTCAGGGGTTGAAGGTTGAGATTATGCGCGGCGAGAAAACACAAATGTTGACTGTCAAGACAGGAGAACTTCAAGATGCCGCTTGATGGAAGCAAACCCATCATCAGCAGACCCAATCCCCCCAAATTCCCCTAAAAAAGGGGGACTATGAAATAAGTTATCCTCTTGTTCCCCCTTTTCAAGGGGGCTAGGGGGATCGGGTTTTAATGCAGAAATAGATCAAGTTGTTCTCTACACACCAGCAATTCTAAGAGAGTAAAAAATTCCGAAGCCACCAGAATTGTGGGTTGGGGGCTTCCGGCAGGCTTATTCTTAGAAATCGCCTAAGTCTCATACCCAAACTTATTTGGATCTGCCACCGTTAAATCAATATCATCTAAACCATACTCCGCCCAGCGCTGACTTACTTGGACTGCCGTCTGGGGATCACTAATCAACGCATCACCCCAAACCCGATCGGTTTCCGGATACATTTTTGTTGTTGCATCAATTCCCATTTTGCTACCCAGGCCCGATCGTTCCGTTGCAAAGTCTAATGAATCAAACGGATTGTCAGGCAAGATAAATACATCTCTGGCTGGGTCTACCTTTGAAGTCATCGCCCACACCACCGCGCGCGGATCTCGGATGTTGATATCCTTATCCACAACAATGACAAATTTAGTATAGGTAAACTGCGGTAAAGCACTCCAGAATGCTAGTGCTGCTCGACGTGCCTGCCCCGGATAGGATTTATCAATTGATAGAATTGCAGCCTTATAAGATAGGGATTCCATCGGCAAAAAGAAGTCCTGAATCTCTGGCACTTGTTGACGTAGAATCGGCGTATAAACTCGGTTCAGCGCGATCGCCATCATTGCATCTTCCTTGGGTGGACGACCGCTGAAACTGGTCATATAAATCGGATCTTTGCGGTGCGTCATACAATGAAATCTCACCAGTGGCGCATTCTCACGCACCGGACCGTAGTATCCCATATGGTCGCCCGCCGGACCATCGATCGCCGTTTCACCCGGTGTAATCGTTCCTTCTAATACAAATTCAGAATTCGCTGGAACTTCTAAATCTACTGTTTTACATTTAGCCAGATGAATCCCCGAACCACTATACAATCCTGCAAACAACCACTCAGACATATCCAATGGTAATGGAGTCGCCGCCGCCATAATCACGATCGGGTCCACTCCGATCGCCACCGCTACTTCCAAAGACTTCCCCATTTCCGCCGCTTTCCGCAAATGTCGTGTCGCCCCCCGTACCGACAACCATTGCACCGTCATCGTGTTTTTGTCTTGAAGCTGTAGACGATACACGCCAATGTTTGGAATTTTGGTTTCTGGATCTTTTGTAATCATTAACCCCAATGTCACAACCTTTCCCGCATCACCAGGATAAACTTTCAGCATTGGAATTTGATTCAGATCAACCTGATCATCTTTGAGAACAATCTGTTGGCAAACTGGAAACAAATCTAAATCGGGTTTTGCTTTTAATACATCAAACAAAACCTTTCCAAGATCAAAGGCTTGCTTAATCTTTTTGGGTGGACGCGGTTGATATAACAACGCAAGTTTTTTTCCCATGGCTTCGAGATCGTCCACTGATTCCATATTCATGGCCCAAGTGATCCGATCGACAGTACCCATCAGGTTTACGGCGACGGGATAAGGCGAACCTTTGACATTCTCAAACAATAATCCCGGTCCACCGCATTGCAGCATTCGTTGGGCAATCTCAGCAATTTCTAAATCCGTATCGACTGGCGCTGTAATTCGCCGCAGTTGCCCTTTGGCTTCGAGTTGTTGAATGAAACCCCGGAGATCTCTCGGCATATACTTTCCTAGATTCTGGCCCTAAATTCTGGCGCTCGATTTGAATAGTTGATTGAATCTCTAGAACGTTGTTCCGATCGACTGTAATGCCGCACTTCTATCGTACTGTGCGTAGACGTTGGGTTGCGATCGTAATTCCGCCCTCATGACGAGCCAGCACTGCCGAAATCCACCGAGTTTCAGGGACTTTGGATGCAGTGCCAACCTTAAAGAATCCACCCGATGCTAGACGACTTAATTTTACAATTTGCTCGCTGTTGCTTGTCGTTAATGTTTTGCGGGTGCGACCG
>JAYVUU010000166.1:0-17865 GCA_043787635.1 Synechococcales cyanobacterium
GCATATTGCAAGACTAAATATTCTCGCGTTTGATTATTTAAAGTCAGGCTTTCAAGCTTAAGAAATTTACCAATGCCGTGGGTTTTGTGGGCAACATAATCATTCGGTTGCAGTTTGTTTGGATCAACTTGTTTTGAAGTAGCGCGGCGGCGTTTACGAATATAGGTCGGAGTCGTGAGCGTGTGTTGTCCAAAGAATTCGCGATCGGTGACTACCACCACCCGAAACGTCGGCAATACAAAGCCTTCGAGTTCAGCCAGACCCGAATATTTCAATCCTACGGGCGTGCGTCCAGCAATCAGTTTGTCGATCGCCGGGTAGTCTTTTGGATTTGGGATAAATTGCGCGGGGCAATCGTGTTCTTGAAGTAATGCGACCGATCGGGAAGGTTGGGCGGACATTAACCAAATGGCAAATCCTTTCTTACGTTCTTCGCGCAAAGTTTCAGCCAATCGCCCAAATTGATGGGGAACAGCCGCGATCGGACGACTAGATAAATTCAATCCACCATTCACTTCAGCCAATTCATTCAAATAAATCCGATCGAATGATTCAGCCCTATTAATTGCAAGTTCAAAGTTTTGATGTAAAGGTTCAATGACAGACTTTAAATTCGATTCTTGCCAATGTTCCTGGACATGATCACACCACCGATCGCTATGGGCGGTCGCGAGTTGGAGTTCATCAAAGGCAACAATTGTGGTTTCAGGCAAATAGTCTAATATCGACGCAGGTTGATCAAAGGCAACCCCGACAAATCGTCGTAATCCTTCGATTAATTCGCCATGTTGCACTCGTTCATTGTCTTCGTCAGATAATACAGATGAAATTTTAATTAGTTTTTCTGGTGTTAATGCCGCTTGAATAATCGGGCTAAAACTAGTGGGCGTTAATACAATATTAGGCAGCCGATCGAGCGATCGTTGAGTTCCGGGATCGAATTCGCGAATTTGTTCTAGTTCATCCCCAAACAATTCCAATCGTAATGGTAATTCTAACGACACTGGAAATACATCAATAATATCGCCGCGCTGACTCCATTGCCCTTCGCTTTCCACCAAAGTCACTTTTTCATAGCCTAATCGTGCTAATTTTTTCGCCAGCGTCACCGTATTAATTTCGTCGCCCTTGCTCAAAATCTCACAGTAAGACGCGAAAATATCCTTCGGCGGTAAATGGGGTTGTAACGATCGCTCGGTGGTGACGATCGCCCAATTAGTTTGCGCCTTAACCAAATCGGCCAAAACTTGAAGCTGTCCCCAGACCATTTCAGATTCGGGATCAAACGGTTCGTAGGGCGATGATTCCGAGGTGGGATAAAAGTGGACAGTCGGCCAACCCATAGCATCCAGTTGAGCCGCCCAACGTCCTGCTTCTTCAATGGTGGCAGTAACAATCAAGAGGGGCCGATCGCAGCTCTGGGCCAAAGCCGACGCTACAATTCCCTTCGGCAAGCGTGCAAGTCCAGACAGATGTAGTGCTTTGGTTTGGGTGAGTTTGTTGAGAAGTTCGCTGGTGAGGGGCGATCGGCCCATTGCCCGAGTGACTGAAGAAAAAGCCATGAAACCTGCCACGCCACACGAAAAGAACAGTTTGTCATTCTCTCATAAATCCTAGTGTGAATTGAATTTCAATAGGAATCGGTTAAACTGATGTAAATCGATCGCTCCTCCTAATCACCATGATCTTCATCAACCCCAAAACAGACTTTGCCTTCAAGAAAATCTTTGGGTCTGAACAAAGCAAAGGCATCTTGATTAGTTTTTTAAATGGCATTCTCCATGCAGGCGATCCGGTGATTGAAGATCTCACGATTTTAGATCCCTACCAAGCTCCCAAAATTCTTGCCATCAAATCCAGCTATTTAGACGTGAAAGCCAGACTAAGTAATGGCAGTTGGGTAATTATTGAAATGCAAGTTTTGAATGTAGAAGGCTTTGAAAAAAGAGTTCTCTACAATGCAACCAAAACCTACTCCGCACAACTCAACAAAGGTGACGAATATGAAATTCTGAGTCCGGTGATTGCCTTAACCATTACCGACTTTAAAATGTTTGATGACATTGAACAACCCATTTCACGATTTGTCTTAAAAGAAAAAGAGAAATCCGTAGAATATCCAATCTCTGACTTGGAATTAGTCTTTATTGAATTGCCAAAATTTAAGACCGCACTCGATGACCTAGAAACCCTAGCGGATAAATGGATTTACTTTCTACAAAATGCAAAAGATTTAACCATAGTGCCCGATCGCATGGGCAACGTCGCCGCGATTCAACAAGCTTTTGAAATCGCCAACCAAGCAGGGCTATCACGAGAAGAACTAGACCTCGTAGAACGTCAGTTGATGTATATCCAAGACCAACGAGGTGCCGTCAGCCACGCCAGAAAGGAAGGGATTCAAGAGGGTGGTCAGGCCATGCAACGATCGATCGCCCGAAACTCCCTCGCCACCCTTGATGATGTCACCATCAGCCAAATTACCGGGCTACCACTAGCAGAAATCCAAGCAATGCGCACCGACAAAACTTGAGACGATCGGACGATCGCAGATCCCTCGTCTAGCTCATAAAGCACGCATTTTTTCTAAAATCTACTGATTTAGAATCCCGACTCCTAAGGTATATTGTGTTTCTACACAGAACGACACACTACCTATAGCGACCCAACATACCCATGGTTCAGGACATTCAGCGCACTCGCCCAACCGAAACAACGTCTGCACAAGCGAATGGGCAGTTCCCAGCATCGGCTCCGGCAGCAAATCCTGTTTTTTATCGTACCTACAGCCGTAAACTAACCGGAACTCAGCGTGAATCTTGGACTGAAGTGACTGAGCGGACGCTAAATGGACTGCTAGAACTCGGAAAATTCACAGACAAAGAGACGGCGATCGTCCGTAAGATGCAGCAAGAAATGAAGTGCTTACCCTCCGGGCGTTGGCTGTGGGTCGGGGGCACCGAATGGATTAAAAACCCCGACAATTTTAATGGCGCTTACAACTGCACCAGTACCAATGTGGTTGATTGGGCGGCGTTTGGATTGATGATGGATTTGGCTATGATGGGCTGTGGGACGGGAGCAGTTATTGAGCCGAAGTATACCGATCGTTTGCCCATTATTCGTAACCGTTTGATTGTCAAAATGGGCAGTGACATTGGCTCTGTTCCGGCTTATATGCGTCTTGAAACCACTGAAACTAAATTTAATGGCAATACGGTTCAAATTATCGCTGGGGATAGCCGTCGCGGGTGGGTGGATTCCTATCAACGCTTGCTTGAACTTTCCAGTGACGATCGGTTCACGGGTGATGTTACGGTCACGATCGACCTAGGCAATATCCGTCCCGCAGGCGAAAAGCTCAAGGGCTTCGGTGGAGTTGCCAATCCAGTAAAATTACCACCGCTCTATGCACGTTGCACACAGATTTTAAATAAAGCGATCGGGCGTAAACTCAGCCCAGTTGAATGTTGTTTATTAATTGACGAAGCCGCAGCCTGTGTGGTTGCTGGGAATATCAGGCGTAGCGCGGGGATCCGTCAGGGGAATAGCGCTGATAATGACTTTGCCTCAGCAAAAGATAACCTCTGGCAACAAGGCGAAGACGGCAACTGGCGCATTGATCCAGAGCGCGATGCCTATCGAATGGCGAACCACACCCGCGTTTATCATCACAAACCGACGAAACAGGAAGTCGTTGATGCAGTCAGCAAGCAATTTCATTCAGGTGAAGGTGCGATTCAATATGCGTCTGAAGCGGTCGCCCGATCGAATGTTGATCTATTACAAACTCGTGCTCAGCAAATTGAATTTATTGCAGCCTATGAATTTGGTGAAGGCGCTGAATTTTTACTGAAACTCAGACCTGATATGCCTGCTGAGGAAGTCGAGCATCGTCTTGGACGGTATGCCCTGAATCCATGTGTGACGGCTGATACCTGGGTGCATACTGAATCGGGTGCGCGTCAGGTGAAAGACTTGATCGGTCAGCAACATGGCACTTACATTAATGGTGAATTGTTTAGCACAACTGAAGACGGGTTCTTCTTTAGCGGTGTGAAACCTGTTGTGAAATTGCAGACTCAAGAAGGATATAGTTTGCGTTTGACAGGAAACCACCGGGTTCTAAAAGTCACCGCTCAAACTCAGAAAGCACAATATACCGAATGGGTGGAAACGGCTGACTTACAACCGGGCGATCGGGTTCTGATTCACAATCATCGTGGGTTACAACCTTGGTCTGGAGCGGGAACAGCAAATGAAGGCTGGCTTTTAGGGAGTTTGATTGGAGATGGTTGCTTTGCGGTTTCTGAAAAGAATCATGTCTATCAAGCCAATCTTCGCTATTGGGGTGAAGACCAGGTTGAAATGAAGGAATATGCCCTCGCACTCGCCAATGAACTAACGCCTGACAACCCCAAACCGCTGAAAGGTTGTTATCACGGTCGCAATCAATACTATCAAGTTAATTCTGCACCCCTAGCTCAGCTTGCAAGACAGTTCGGTGTAATTGCAGGTCACAAGACAATCACTGCTGCGATTGAAGAAGCTAGTCATGAGTTCTACTGTGGTTTCTTGCGTGGACTCTTTGATGCGGATGGCAGTGTCCAAGGAACTCAGCTCAAGGGTGTCAGCGTTCGATTGTCACAGAGTAACGCCCCGTTGCTTGAAGCAGTTCAAAGGATGTTGCTACGGTTGGGAATTAGTTCTGCCATTTATCGCGATCGTCGTCCTGAGGGCGTTCGCTTAATGCCCAATTCACAGCGTGAGTTAGCAGAATACAACTGCAAAGCAAACCACGAACTGGTAATTGCTAATGACAATCTTCCTGTATTTTTGGAGACGATCGGGTTCCAAGAGCCTAAAAAGCAAGAACTACTAACATCACTGTTGTCTGGCTACAAACGCAAATTAAATCGCGATCGTTTTGCGGTCACAGTTTCAGCAATCACGCTAGATGGCACAGAAGCGGTCTACGACTGTACTGTCCCTGGAATTTCTCGCTTCGATGCGAATGGATTTGTGGCACACAATTGTGCCGAGGTGATCGGCGATTCCTTCCACTGCAATCTTTCAGAGGTTCACCTAAATCAGATTGATCCAAGCGATTATCAAGCCCAAGATGATGCCTTCACAGCAGGCGCTTTAGTCGTTGCGGCGTTGCTCCATCATCAATTTACTGAACCGCGTTATCAACAATCACGGTTAATGGACCCGATCGTTGGCGTGTCATTCACTGGGTTGTTTGATTTCTTTGTTCAAGCCTTTGGGGTTGAGTGGCTGAATTGGTGGGAAGCGGGTCGCCCTGATACCATGCGTGGTTTGGAATTCAAGGCAAAAGAGCAAGACTATCTATCCCGTTGGAAAGCAACAGTTCATCGGGTAGTGGGTGAATATTGCTTGAAGCATGGTCTGAAAGTACCCAACCGCTGTACTGTGGTTCAGCCTGCCGGGACCAAAAGTTTGCTCACGGGGGCATCCTCTGGCTGGCATCCACCTAAGGCTCAACGTTTCATTCGTCGGATTACGTTCCGTAAAAATGACCCGGTCGCGATGGCTTGTTTGGACTATGGTTACAGCATTGTGCCATCGCAGTCTGACAAAGATGATCAAGGCAATTTGCTGAATGATCCCTTTGATCCGCGTTGTACTGAATGGTTGGTAGAAATTCCGGTGGAGGTTCCTTGGGCGAATATTCCCGGTGCGGATGAAGTGTCGATTGAAATGTTCTCGGCTACGGCGCAGTTTGATTTCTACATGCAAGTGCAGAACTATTACACAGCGCACAATACCAGCGCGACGATCGAACTGCGTGAGGACGAAATTGAGTCCTTAGCGGATGTGATTTACGATTCTGTCGCGACCAATGGCGGGTATATGAGTGCGGCATTATTAGCCCGGTTTGATGCCCCATTCCCACGCCTGCCCTTCGAGAAGATCGATCGGGAAACTTACCTAAAACTCTCCGCTGAGGTGACGAGCCGTCGCAAGACTGATGATTTCTACGGCGCGTTGGCTAAGTATGATTCCAGTGAAGTAGTTGAGGAAGGACCAGCAGGCTGCGATTCTGATAAATGTTTGTTTGCGGCGGAAAGTAAGTAAGCATCAAGCTCAATGATTAAAAGATGCCGGGTAGTCAAAGGTCGATCGCCCGGTTTTTATACAACATGAATTGATGAAGAGATAAACAACTGCTCTAGCAAACCCCGCAAACGATCGCTAAAGCCAGCCGAATCCTTTCGTTCAGGTGCAAAAGTTACTAAATGATCTAAAGGCAAGGCGCAAGAGAAGGCACAATAAGAACGATCGTATTAGTGTTTAGCGAAGTTCTTGCATGTCCGCCACTGCCACACTCCTTTTATCCTGTCCCGACCAAAAAGGCTTGGTCGCCAAGCTCGCCAACTTTATCTACTCCAATGGCGGGAATATTATCCAGGCCGACCAGCATACTGATTTCTCAGCCCAACTCTTTATCACTCGGATTGAATGGCAATTAGACGGATTTAACTTACCGCGAGACGTGATTGAACCCGCTTTTAATGCGATCGCAATCCCCATGAATGCAACCTGGCAGATTCATTTTTCAGACGTGGTGCCGCGCATGGCTATTTGGGTAAGTAAACAGGACCATTGCTTATTAGACCTACTCTGGCGGCAAAAGGCTGGAGAATTAAATGCATCGGTGACACTCATAATGAGCAATCATTTAGATCTAAAACCGATCGCAGATCAATTTGGCATTGATTATCACCATACTCCCATCACCAAAGAGACTAAAGCCCAGCAAGAACTAAAACAACTGGAATTACTGCAACAGCACAAAATAGATCTGGTTGTATTGGCAAAGTACATGCAGGTACTATCTGCTGACTTCGTTGGGAAATTTCCCGGAGTGATCAACATTCACCATTCATTTCTCCCCGCGTTTGCCGGAGCCAATCCCTATCAGCGGGCCTACGATCGGGGAGTTAAAATAATCGGTGCAACGGCCCACTATGCAACGCCTGATCTCGATGAAGGTCCAATTATTGAACAAGATGTGATTCAGGTGTCGCACCGAGATAACACTGAAGATTTGATTCGTAAGGGAAAAGATCTAGAGCGCATGGTCCTAGCACGGGCGGTCCGATCGCACCTTCAACATCGCGTACTGGTCTATGGAAACCGGACCGTAGTTTTCAGCTGAGCGAGTGATTGATCCGATCGGCTATGGTCTCGATCGGACATAATCACCGGACTTCCCGCCTGTTTTTTTCAGTAGCAGGATCTGGCGAATCTCCATATCCTTATCCAACGCCTTAGCCATATCGTAGAGCGTCAGTGCCGCAACAGACACCGCCGTCATTGCCTCCATCTCCACGCCCGTTTCACCCTTCACCCGCACCGTCGCCGTAATCTGAAACCCTGGCAGCTCAAGGTCTGGAACAATTTGGACCTCGACTTTGTGAATTGCCAACGGATGACATAACGGAATCAAAGCAGAGGTCTGCTTTGCGCCCATAATGCCCGCTAGACGAGCCGTTCCCAAAACATCTCCTTTCGGGCTATTTCCAGCCAAAATGGCCTCTAGGGTCTCCCGTGCCATCCAAATCTCACCTTGGGCTACAGCTTCTCGTTCGGTAATGGGTTTAGCCGACACATCAACCATCTGAGCTTGACCGCTGGAATCGAGATGGGTTAAGGAATTGGTAGGAATGTTCGTCAGGCTTGTCTGACTATTTTCAGAAATACTTTGCATTCTTTCAGAGGGTATGATAACTTTATTGAGCTGAACGCAAGGGCTTGTAGCTCAGTGGACTAGAGCACGTGGCTACGGACCACGGTGTCGGGGGTTCGAATCCCTCCTGGCCCGTTCATTGCAAGATGGAGAGAAGACCTAGATCTTCCCTCCATTTTTGATTGGGAAGACTCAAATCAATCTTGAGCCGAAACAATTGCTCATGCCTATTTGGATTGTTCGGGCTAATCGCTTTAAGTGGCGGAAATAAAAAAGATGCTGCTACAATCATCAACCGTCAGCCTGTGTATGAATTGAGTTGCGATCGTATCATCATTTTTAATCCCCCTTCCTAACTTATGTCTCGTTTCCTGAACCCCTCACTGGTCTTAGTTTCTTTGATAGTGATCGCTGGCGGATACGCTCACCCTTCAAGTCCTGCCATGGCGATCGGGAAACCGGAAGTGTTATCCCAGTGGCGACCTAAACCGAGCGTCAGCCCCGCTGCAAGTTCTGAACTGGACGATCTGCTAAAGAAAGCCCGTGAACAAGCTGATGCTAAAAACTATCCAAGCGCCCTGTCTTTGTATGAACGCGCAGCTAATCTGGATCCCAAAAATGCTCGGATTTTCTCTGCTATTGGGTTTCTCCAAAGCACACAGGGTCGATTCCAAGCCGCGCTGTCAAGCTACCAACAAGCGATCATTCTTTCCCCTAAAGAGGCAGATTTTTTCTATGGTCTTGGGTTTAGCTATGCCAACCTCGGTCAGATCGATCCGGCCATCGCAGCTTACCGCAGCGCCGTTGTTAACAACCCTCGTCATGTCAATGCTCAACTTGGACTCGGCATTCTCCTGAGTCGACGGCAGCAATACGATGGCGCATTTCAGGCTTACCAGCAAGTCTTAAAAGCAGACAGCAAAAATACCGCAGCCCGTGAAGGCATTGGCTTTATTCTTCTAGAAAAAAACCAGCCTGACGATGCTATCAATGTGCTTCAACGGGCTTTAACGTTTGATGCCCGATCGAGTCGAGTTAATTTGGGGCTAGGTATTGCGTATTTAACTAAAGGCAACCCCACCAGCGCACTCACCTATCTCGACCAAGCCGCCAAGCTTGACCCGCGCAATCCCAATATTCAAGTGCAGCTTGGGAAGGTGTCCGAAAGCCTTGGGGATCGCGATCGGGCCCTAGCTATCTATCAGCGCGCTATTAACTTGAACAGTCAAAGCAGCGAAGCCTATCGCGCTATGGCGGATCTTTACTACACTCAAAGTGATTATGGTAATGCGGTACGATCGTACCAAAATGTAACGCGTCTTGATCCTGAAGACGGCGATGGCTTCTACTGGCTGGGCAAAGCGTATCAATCTCAAAATCAACGAGAGGAGGCTGAGCAAGCACTGCAACAAGCGAAACGTAACTATCAAAACCAGAATCGTGAAGATGGGGTTCAAAAAGTGAATTCAACGCTGGAGCAGTTGAAATGATGTCAACTTGGGCGGGGTTGCAGGAATCTGTGGAGCAGGTTTTGCAGTTGTTGAATGAGGAGCCGAGTTTGGGGTCGATCGACCTCTGCGCGATTCGGGATTCATTAAAGAAGGCGACGGCTCCGACCTTTGAGATTGTGTTTGCGGGGGCGTTTAGCGCTGGGAAGTCGATGTTGATTAATGCGCTGCTGGAGCGGGAGTTGCTCTACAGCGCGGAGGGCCATGCGACGGGGACAGAATGTCGGGTGGCGTATGCGGCGGACGGACAGGAGCGAGTCGTATTGACGTTTTTGTCGAAAGAGGAAATTGATGAACAGGCGAATTTGTTACGCGATCGGTTATTTGATTCATCAGAACAGTCCCAACTTAATGGACCGAAGAACGTTCAAACGGCTTGTCAGCGGGTAATTGCAGAAGAGGGCGGGGAGAGTAAGTCCGATCGGGCAAAACAGGCGACGGCGTTGAATTATCTATTGCAAGGGTGGATGGATAATCAAGCGTATATTGCTCCGACGGAGAATCGGACGATGGCGATGGGAGAGTTTAATTTTGCTAATTTGCAGGAGGCGGCGAACTATGCCAGAAGAGGGGCAAATAGTGCGGTGCTGAAGCGGGTGGAATACTATTGTCATCATTCATTATTACAAGATGGGAATGTGTTGGTGGACACGCCGGGAATTGATGCGCCTGTGAAGCGAGATGCGGCGTTGACCTATGCGAAGATTGCGGACCCAGATACTGCTGCTGTGGTTTGTGTTTTGAAGACGGCTTCGGCGGGGGATTTGACGACGGAGGAGACGGAGTTATTGGAGAAGACAAAGCATAATCCGGGAATTCGCGATCGGGTGTTTTATGTATTCAATCGGGTGGATGAGAGTTGGTATAACGGGCAATTAGCCGATCGGTTGACGCGGTTGATTGCGAGTCAGTTTCGAGATACGTCGCGGGTGTATAAGACTAGTGGTTTGTTGGGGTTTTATGGCGGACAGGTTCGGAATACCGGATTGAACGATCGGTTTGGGTTGGATTCTATTTTTACGGGCGATTCAATGCCGCAATTTGTGAATGAATTCAATCGATATTGTGCAAGTTCGGGTCGATTGCCGATCGATCGGTTTCGGATTGATGTGCGAAGTTATGAAAGTGCGGCGGAGAACTACGTCCGAATTTTGTCGAATGAGGGTAAGCCGCTGGTTGAGCAGTTGATTTTAGATAGTGGGATTGAAGTGTTTCGATCGGGAATCACGCGCTATTTAACCGAAGAAAAGCGACCATTGTTACTTGCTAATGTAATTTCAGATTTGCGTCCGATCGCGTTGGCATTGCGAAGGGTTTATTTGGAGCGGGCTTCGGAATTACGATCGCAGCCGACGGATGTGGAACTGTTGCGGGAACAGGGATTGCAGAAATTGGGGTTGATGTTGCAGAAGGTAGCTCAGGAATTGCAATTGCATATTGAGGATGAATTGAATCAGGTGGTGGCGAGTGGAAGAAATGAGGCGTTTGAATCTCAGTTTCGACGGCTTCAAGGACAATTAGTGACGCGGTTAGATGAGTTGGTGGCGGAGTTTTCAGTGGGGATGGTGCATGAGCGGGCGCAGGGAAGTCATTCACGAAATTCTGTGGTGCCGTTGTTGGGGATTTTGGCGGAGGCATTTTACTATTTGGCCAATGGACTAGAAGATACATTAGTTGAGGCTTCGCGGGAATTGGTGAATGGTTTTTTTGAACAGTTGGACGATCGGATTTCGCAACAAAGTTATTACCGGGAAATGAATCGACTTTTGGGTCATGATGGTGGAATTTCGACTTTGTTATTGCAGGGTAAGGAGTTGGCGAGTTTAGCGTTGGTGAATGCGGCACGGGTGGAGTGCGATCGGTATGTGCGGGAATGTGAGAGCTTTTTTGCGGAGGGGACGACTTCTATTTTTCAATTGCGTGAAACAATGGCGCAGGCTTGTCGTGGGTATGATTATTCCAATATGGTGGCGGCGGAACCTGCAATTCGTCAGTTGTTGAAGTTGGATTTTGAACAAAAAGTAAAATTAACGGTATTACGAACGTTTAGACAAACGATTAATCAAACATTGAATTCGGTGTTGTTAGAACGATCGAAATTGTTGGTGGTTTCAATTCCCGATCGATATGATGAGGCGCGATCGTTTTTGGGTGATGTTCTGCGGCGGGAGGCTGAGGAACAGGTGTTACAACGGGATCAGTTGTTGGCGGAAATTGAGGAGAAGATTGGTGTTTTTGAGGGGGCGATCGATCGGATTGGGGCGATCGGTGGGGAGGATTTTATGAGGGTTCTTGTTTGATTGTCGTGGGGTTTAGGGCACGGCGAGCCATGCCCCTACGGGGTTTTGTGCGTTTTTTGGGATTTTGGGATTTATTAGGAGGTAGTTTTTTTGATTTGTGTATGAAATGTAGACCAGAGTATCAACATCGTCGATCGATACGATTACAGAGTCATGATTATGCTTCACCGGGTGATTACTTTATTACAATTTGTACTTATGAGCGTGAGCCTATGTTTGGGACAATTCATGAGGGTGAAATGTGTCTCAATGAGTGGGGGACGATCGTTGATAAGTCTTGGCAAGATCTAGGGCAATACTTTTCACATATTCATTTGAGTTCCTGGGTTGTTATGCCTAATCATATTCATGGAATTATTTGTATTGATCAATATCCAAAAAGTCATTTTAAAACCGATCGAAAATTTAGCGATGCCGTTCCGGGTTCTATCTCAACGATCGTTTCTTCTTTTAAGTCTGCCGCAACCCGAAAAATCAATCAGGTTCGACAGAATTCAGGCGCAACTATTTGGCAAAGAAACTATCATGAACACATTATTCGTGATGAAATTTCTAGAGCTAAGATTCAAGATTATATTGTTGAAAATCCAAAAAGTTGGAGGGACGATCGGTTTTATATAGAGTGATGCGATCGGATTCGTTGTCTGATAGACGTTGCATAGATAGATAGGTCCAGGTATGGATAGGTCCAGCGACATGACAGGGCACGGCGAGCCATGCCCCTACGGGTTTTGAAATTTAGATTGGATAGAATTATGTGGTATTTTTTAACATTGAGATTGAACAATACTATAATTCTCTAATACCAATATCGTAGGGGCATGGCCATGCCGTGCCCTAAACCCAACGAGATATTTCAATATATAAAATTCATCACAGCAAATTCTTGGACAGAAATATGAACGATCGCACCCCTTCAAGAATTCCTGACAATGCCATTATTCTATTGGGAAAAATAGGCATAACCAATGATTTTCTAAATGAAGTAATCAATTCAGTTTCATATGATTTTTCACAGAAATTTCATGAGAATTTGATAGGTCGAAAAATACTATCTGGATATGATGGTAGCGATCAATGGGTTAAAGACGGATTTCCTAGTCAAACTATAGAATCTGGAGAAATCTGGAGAAATCTGGAGAAAAGGACGAATAAGGCTTAAGATTATTGCTGAATTTATTCCAGATGAGGAAGCTGACCGTACATCAGACCAGCCGATCGAACCTTCCCTTGACGAATTTCGCGAATAACTACAAACCCTAAAAACCATGACTAATTCTATTTCCTCTAACCCCGCGATCGAACTCTCAAAAGATGCTGTGATTATGTTTGATACTTTTGGTATTCAGTACCAGTTCATTGAAGAAAAAATTGAAAGCGTTAGGGATGAGATTTCTGAACACATTCATGATGGACTTTCGGAATCTGAAATCTTACCAGAAGAATCCTCCGCAGAAGATTGCTTCACACGTGGTTATTCTTGTCGAGTCCTTGAACCTGGGAAGAACTGGAACGAAGGACGACTGAGATTTCGGATTGTTGCTGAATTCGTTCCCGATCGGATTGAAGTTGCGAATGAAGCTGAACTACCAGAATCGATCGCGAATCCCCTCGACACCTTCCGCGAAAACTAATGAAACCTAACAAAACCCCGCGCAAGAAAATCCCCGATTCTGTTCGTCAGTATGTGTTCGATCGCGACAACAAACAATGCCAAAGCTGCGGCACCCACAACAATCTCACCATAGACCACATTATTTCCCTCAACCAAGGCGGCAGCAACGACATCAGTAATCTTCAAACCCTATGTAAACGCTGCAACTCCAGCAAACGCGATCGGATCGACGATCGGTTTCAACGTCGGTTTATTTGAAATAAATACACCGCTTAATTGAGGTCAACTTGCAATAAGGTGCTAACCTAAAAGAATAATTGCTTTGAATTCTCAATACGTTATGAACATTTCTCATCAGGTGCCCACACTCAACGTCAGAAAGCTCGGTCTTCTTGCCATGACTCCGATCGCCCTTGCAATTCATGGTTTAGTGCTACTGATTCCAATAAATACAGAAATAAAAAAAGAAACTGAACCTGAGAAAAAAGAAGAACTCCAAGCGATCGGCGATCCCGTTCCCATCCTACCGATCGCCAGTCCCACACCCAGTCCCCCAGTCCCGATCGCGCCCACGATCGCCCCCACAACCCCAGCGCCCATCCCGATCGTAACGCCGTCCACTATTGAACGTGTTATTCAATCCGACTCGCAGCCGATCGGACCCACCGCAAACGCTTCAGAGCCTCCACGTCCCACCGCCCCCACCAAATCGCCCACTCCCACTAAATCGCCCACTCCCATCAAACCAACAGCTCCACCCCAACCCACCGCCCCCGTTCCACCCACTGCCCCACCCGTTCCCACAGTCATCACCCCAGAAAGCCATCTCAGTAAATTGCTCGGTGGAATTCCCTGTCCGGGGTTGTCCAAATGTAGCCGAGTTGCCCATCCCCAATCTATGGTGCTCGCCACTTTGGCAAAGCAATACGGCAATCTCCCCAAAGAAGTCACAGACGTTGCCTTACCCAGAGATGGCGAACGTCCTGCCGAAAGTACAGTGATTGCCTATCAAATTGAAGACAAAGCCGCTAGGGAGTTCCTTTACTTCATATTTCCCCCAGCCATGGGTAACAAAGTAGATGTCACGTTTATCGACAAACAAAAAGTAATGGCTTTGGGCGGTGTGCTGTAGAAAGTTTGTACAGTCTAAAGGCATACAAATCCACAAGCATCGCTAACGCAGCCACAATTCAACTGCGATGCCCGCCACCATCAACAGCGACGGATTGGCGGTTGCCAGACTGAGATTCATTCCAAACAATCTCATCCTTCATACAATCCCGTCCGAGTCACCATCATCTCGAATCCTACAGATTTTGTGTCACACTTCCGGGTTCTTCGGATACCATTAATCACACCCTTGTGACATATCGGCTCCGAACAATCATGGACAAGACTGTCTCTTCAACCACATTAGACCTTCAAGCCTTGAAACAGGATGCCGCGATCGACCAGATGGCCGCATCTTCCGGGCGACAGTCCAGCCAGTATGCCACTGGACTAATGGACGAACTTTTCGGCGAAGTGGATAGCATCCTAGATGGAAGCCTGATTCCACCCAGCGAACCCGTAACATTTGCCCCTGCGCCTGAACCTAAAGCACCGATCAATCTCGACTTTGCTGCATTCCTCGCAACTCCGCCCTCCGAATTAGCGGCGATGATGGCGAATCTTTCCCGCAATGGTGCACCCCTCATCAGCCCTCCCGCTCCTGCTGAAGATGAGAAATTAGAACAGACTGAGCCTGTCATTGAGAATCGTAGCGATCAAGCTCGACAAGAATCCTATGGTCTCTTCGAGAAAATATTGATTTTTGTGGGCTGTTCATCTGCCATGGCTGCCATGGTGATCTGGTTAGGAAGTCAGGGGACGATCGGACGAATAGTCGCTGCAACCCATGGAACATCCAAGAGTTCACTTGCTGCTGTACCGCCTGTTGTACCGCCCAACCCCTCGGATGTTAAATTTTCAGAGTATATGGGCAAGTCACTAGAATCCATCGACTCCAAATCAAAAACGATGACGAATCTAGTCCCTATACCCCTGTCACCTTCCGCCCTACTGCCATCGGTCAAGGTTGATAATTCAACGCCTCAAATCATTTTGGGTGGCAGTGGAATGTCTCGATTAAAACCAGTTCCAACCCCGATCGGGCGAACCATTCCCCTGACTCCTACACCCCGTGTCGGTCAACCTGTATCGTCGGTCAATACCCAGAGTAACTTGGACCAAACCGTAGCGAAATTATCGGGCTTAGTCGATCGGATGACTGGTCTAACCAATCGTCCAATTGCGGCTATTCCCCCTACCATTCGGGCTGCTGCTCCGGCTGCTCCTCTAGCTTCGATTCCCGCTGTGGCTCCAGCGGCTGCACCTCAATCGGAATACACGTTGTCCGGAGTCTTGGGTAATGGAGACAAAAGTGTCGCCATGTTTCAAATCAACGGGGTAGGTAGAAACTACGAGAAAGGCGAGAAAATTGGCAGCAGCGGTTGGGTCTTCATTCGGGTTGATAGCGGTAATGCCGTCGTTCGTCGTAATGGCGAAGTGCGCATTTTGTCCGCTGGGCAACGACTCTAGAATTCAGCTAGTCTTTAACTTGCTCTAAACCCGTGAATGACCGATCGTCGATCGTAGTTAGTCACGGGTTTGTTATTGGAATATTCACAAATCTACCCGCGATTCAAACCGTTTTAGCCTTTAATTGTCTTAAGGATTCTGTTGAAGTGCATACACTTTAAAGCGTTCCATATCAGCTTGTAATGCACCCTCAACCACAGTTCCTAGAGAGAGACCATCCATGAGCTGACGAATAATCATCGGAACAGAATAAGCGACTGTTAGTTTTACAATGCTACCGTTTTCACCCCGATCGTAAAACCGAATCGCCCCGCGATTGGGCAGCCCATCCACCGATTCCCACTGAATAATTTGGTGATGAACCTGCTTAACAATACGAGACTGCCATGAAAACTCCAGACTCCCCGAAGCCAATTTCCATACCGATAGTTCGGGCTGATCGGGCTTAATCCTAACCGAGTCGATCCATTTCATCCAATTGGGCATCAATTCAATGTTTTCCCAAAGGCTCCATACTTCATCGATCGGACAGGGAACTTCCACTTGTACGGTATGCTCTAGCCAATCTTTCATATCAACCTCTTGTAGGAATCCCAAACCCAACGCCCTCACAACCTAGGGCAAAACTTCATAGAGTTGCCTTGATTTGCGGCATAGCAAACGATTGTAACGTTTTGTGGTTCGCGATTCCAGCGTTACAATGACCAAAATCTTGCATCTGAATTGTTGAGTCCAATTTATGAACCCCCATCTATCAAGATTGTTGTCCTCATCTTTTTTACTTCTTAGCTTGAGTGCCTGCGCCACCGTACCCGCACCCGGTCGAGGTCTCGTCAATCCACCGACTCTGCGACCGGTCAAACCATTGATGGAAGGGCGAGGGAAAAACATCATTGTTGTCAGTAAAGATCCCAAAAGTCCCACCAGTCAAATCAAACGAGAACCCCCCACCTCAAAGTCTGGAAAACCTACTCAATCCAGCACGAAACCTATGCCTATCAACGAACTCAAAGCCAAGCTTCAAGATGCAGAAGATAAGTCCACTAGCGCTAGCAGCCTGTCCCAGTCAGCCCAAACCCCAGAAGATTGGCAACTAGTGGTCCAGCGTTGGCAGAAATCTATTGATATTCTCAAACCATTGTCCACTCAAAATACTTCAATGGCTGCCCAAATTCGGCAGGCATTGGCAGATGCGCGTGTAGGACAAGCTCGCGCTCAGCAGCAAGCCCAAGAATTTAAGGGTAGCGCAGCTCCACTTCAGGTCGATCGCAGCAGGTCCGGCACGTCCCAAGGCTTTATTTACGGGGCTACCCCATCGCCTACTCCAAGTTCATCTAAAGCTCCGACCCCAAATCCGACCCAAAGTTCACCATCTCCGAAGAATTAGAGCTATAGTAAGAAAAGATCAGCTTTTCACAAGGTTGAGTCGCAGTACGGGGCTGTACCGGTTTCGACAGGTTGGCGAACGTTATGCTGTGATACAGGTCGAGAGGGAGTCCACTCTCGTTAATCGAGGCTCAAAACAAATAGATGCAAACAACATCAAAACCTTCTCTCGTAAAGCCGCACCAGTTGCAGCCTAAAATAACCTTTTAATTCAGGTTCGAGAGCCTCTGATTCGACTCCGTTAACGATCGAGGAATAACCCCAACGGATGCTCTTGTTCTCGTTTATCGAGTTGGAGAACAATTTAAGATCAAATTCGGAAGTCCTACCGACGGGGCATAATGTCGGGTTCCCGCTTCGAGGACTAGAGAAGCTAAACCTGTGAATGAGCGGTATATTAATATCCAATTTGGACACGGGTTCGACTCCCGTCAGCTCCATAAACTATGAAACCCGCCATGCGCGGGTTTTTAGATATCTGACCTCTCAGACTAATAACGTCTATGGTTCTGAAATATTTCCTATTTCTTTGTAGTTAAGTTCTACCTGATAGAATGTGCGTCAGGTTTAGATCTAATACTTGGAGAACAAAATGAACGTACTGCTCAAAAAATTCTGTAAATCTCTTTTGACGATCGCAGTGGCTGCTTGGTTATTAATCGGCAGTAGTGGGTGGATGCCTTCCTCCACCGCTTGGGCAGCAGGCTCAGACGAGATTGCTAAATTATCAACTATGGTCGGGAAAAGTACAGAAGGGGG
>JAYVUU010000167.1:0-3713 GCA_043787635.1 Synechococcales cyanobacterium
CCAACTGTTCCGGCGTTTTGCCCTCCAAATTCATCAATACAAACCGGGAGGCATTCCAAAGTTTATTGGTGAAATTTCGAGACCCTTCAACAGACTCAGACAAAGAATTGTCTTTACTGCCCGGTGTTGGTGGTTTCGGTGGAGTCCCGGCAGCGCGGTCTTTGAGGCGTTGGTTGTAGACTTTTCGATTGAGTTGAAGGGTGATGTCTTGGCCCGCTCCTGCAACTTCCCGAATTAAGGTGTAACGCAGCGCATCGGTGCTGTATTCGTCAATCAGGACTAACGGATCCACGCCATTATTTTTCGATTTAGACATTTTTGCGCCTGTTTCATCCCGCACGAGTCCATGGATGTAGACATTTTCAAAGGGCATTTCCCCCGTGAGATGTTTGCCCATCATGGTCATACGGGCGACCCAGAAGAAAATAATGTCAAAGCCTGTGACAAGGGTGCTGGTGGGATAATAAGCACTGTAATCTTCAGTGGTTTCTGGCCAACCCAAGGTCGAGAACGGCCAAAGTCCAGAGGAAAACCAGGTATCTAATACGTCTGGATCTTGTTCTAGCTTGACTGGCTTTCCATATTTTGCTAACGCCTGTTTCGCTGCATCTTCTGAGCTATTTGCGACAAAAAACGGAGTTGAATCGGTGATCAATCCGCCTGTTTCATCCACGGCATACCAAGCGGGAATCTGATGACCCCACCAGAGCTGACGAGAAACGCACCAGTCGCGCAGGTTAATGAGCCAGTCGCGGTAGACTTTTTTCCACCGATCGGGTACGTATTCCGGTGAATTGTTTTCGTCGAGATCGGCTAGGGCTTTGTCGGCTAAGGGCTTGGTGTTGACAAACCATTGGGTCGAAAGCAACGGTTCAATGGGCACGCCGCCGCGTTCACTATAGGGAATAGTGGTTTTGTAGGGTTCAATTTTGACGAGAAAGCCGAGCTTGTCTAATTCTGCAACGACTTCCTTTCGGGCATCAAACCGATCGAAGCCTTCAAACATCCCTGCATTCTCGTTCATGGTGCCATCTTTGTTCATCACATTAATGAACGGCAGGTTTTGGCGCTTGCCCATCTCGAAGTCGTTGGTGTCGTGGGCTGGCGTAATCTTCACGCAGCCTGTCCCGAACGTAGCATCAACGTAATCATCAGCGACGATCGGAATTTCTCTATTTTGCAAGGGCAGCATCAGAGTTTTACCGACTAGTGCTTTGTACCGATCGTCCGTCGGATTCACAGCCACGGCAGTATCACCCAGCATGGTTTCGGGGCGGGTGGTGGCGACTTCGATAAATCCGGTGCCATCGGTGAGGGGATAGCGGAAATGCCAGAGAGAACTATCAATTTCGCGGTTGTCTACTTCCAGATCACTGACGGCAGATTGGCTGGCAGGGCACCAGTTGACAAGGTAGTTACCGCGATAGATTAAGCCTTCAGAATGAAGCTGAACGAAGGCTTCGAGGACGGACTTTGAGACGTTTTTATCAAGAGTAAAGCGTTCACGAGACCAATCAGCGGATAGACCTAAGCGGCGAAGTTGACCTGTGATGGTGCCACCAGATTCTTTTTTCCATTCCCAAGTGCGATCGAGAAAGGCTTTGCGCCCCAGATCTTCGCGAGTTTTTCCTTCGGTCTTAAGTTGTTTTTCGATGATGGTTTGGACGGCGATGCTGGCGTGGTCGGTGCCGGGAAGACAAAGGGTATTTTTGCCTAGCATTCGTTGATAGCGGACGATCGTATCAATTAATGCCGTATTAAAAGCATGACCCATATGGAGGCTTCCGGTCACATTCGGCGGCGGGGTGACAACGGAGTAGCGATCGCCTTTATGGTTTGGATCAGCCTTAA
This sequence comes from Synechococcales cyanobacterium, assembly GCA_043787635.1. Classification (GTDB taxonomy): domain Bacteria; phylum Cyanobacteriota; class Cyanobacteriia; order Leptolyngbyales; family Leptolyngbyaceae; genus JAAFJU01. The sequence goes on from JAYVUU010000167.1 coordinate 1,852, forward strand.
AGATTTCATTCTCCGCCCAAAACGCTTGCCACTTGGCTTCAGTGGTTTTGGCTTCGTACTGGCTGGGGAGTTGGGGGATAGATGAAGTCATCGGGGCGCAAAGAGTTAAGTTTGTAGGATCATATAATAGCGGGATTTGGAGCGGTGGGAAGTCGCTTGGTGGCCTTTGCAGCCGGGTTGATGTTGAGGGGCGATCGGGATAATATGTTTGTGGGAAGGATATGAAGAAAATTTTGCGATAAACCCAAGGGAATATGCAGAAACTTTCTAACCATTTCGCTCACGAGCTGGATATACGGAAACTTTCTGCCTAATAATTGTTAGCTAGAGATGGGCAAAAAATAAAGAGACCCATACAATTTCTCAGTGTTTTTACAGAGCACAGAAGAGTAGTTATAGTCTTCAATAGAGAAAGTTATCTCAAAAAACTAGATTAAGGCTCAATCATGCTCAAAAAGTCCAAAATTGCTTCTCTGTTTCTTGGCTTGGCTCCTATTTTAGTTTCATACTCTCCTGCCCAAGCTCAAGCTGCCCCTTTTATTCGAGGCGGCTATAGATATGAAGTCTTGGCGATGAATAGCTACTGTGAAAATGCTTTCTCTGATGGCAAAATGATTGGGAATAGACAATTAGTTGGAAATGCATGGCATTCTCCAGTAGGTACGAAAAATATGCGTTGCAAATACAAATATGCGATGACTTACAGTACTCAATTAGGTGGCAGTATTGGCTTTGGTGGAATAGGAGGAAACGGATCGAGAACTGACAATGAAACCGAAGTCAAAGAGGGAGTCATTGAGCAATTTAGTTACTCATCAATGTGTAAGTTTCAACAGAATACGACGAAATATTTGTTGAGTAAGAATAGACAATTTTTATATTGTGGTCGCCCGATCTAGGATGCTCTTTATCACGACTGTTTTTGAGAGTTTTTTAAACTGAAAATCAAAACAGGGATAAGCTAACAAGCTGGTTGGAGCGGAATACTAGAAAACCTTACTATGGAAGTTAAGATTACTCGTATCCGCTCAACCGCATCGTTACCGAAATCATTGCTCTAGGAAATCGTGAATGAGGTGATGATGAAATGATTACGATCGCCCTACATTCATAAAACCGATCGTAAAGTCATTGTATTTAAAGCCTCGGCGCGGACTAATTGATTGACTGTGTTTTGGGGCGATCGGCTCACGTACTCGGTGGATGCCAACCAGCTCTGACCCAATTTCGGCGGACTGTGACTGCGAGAATATTGTTGAGTTTGAGGGCATCGATCGTAGCTCTTCCACAAGCGGTCAATCCAAAAATCTGTGTGCCCTCAGAACTCCAAGAAAAGTGAGTACTCCAGTCTTGTTGACGAGGGTGAAAGATATTTACAGGTTCTTGAGTTTGAGGATCAAGTGCGATCGTTTGTTTCCATTTGTATTGATTACAAAGTTCACAAGCCAGACATAGGTTTTCTTCCTTATCTGTCCCGCCTTGCACAATAGGTTCAATATGATCGATTTGAAGACGACCCATCACAAACTCCTGCGCACTCAGACAATATTCACATCGATCGCCTGCACGATCGCGCACAAATTGGCGGAGCGAAATAGAAAGGCTCATGATGCAGAGAGTGGTAGGCGAAGTCCTCGGTGAACGGCTTCAGCTAAAGCTTCTGATTTGCGAAGTTGACCGAATTGATAAATCTGTAATAGTGAAATTAATTCATACCGATCGAGTTCACTTAAATGGGTTGTCTTTCCTTGGTTTTGAAGTTCAGAGAGACGATCGTTTTGGGTTTCGCTGAGTTTCAGGTTTGCGATCGTCATCACGTCATCATCTGAAAGATTTGAAACGTCAGGGGATAAGTTTGAATC
>JAYVUU010000168.1:0-5534 GCA_043787635.1 Synechococcales cyanobacterium
CCGCATTCACCGCGGGATTAAACAACCGCTGCACACAGCCCAAAAGCATTCCGACTCGATACCGTTGTTCACCTTGCGCGGCGATTACGTTGGGTAATGTGTCTTTAAATGCTCCAGCGGGCAGTTTGGGTAACATGCCTTCCATTGCTGACAATTGCGGCGAAATCAATTTTAGAAATCCCATCGATCGAACCCATTTTTGCAATCCGAGACTTTGATAGAGCGTGACAGGCCGCATGACTAGCCGCAACCGATCGGGATAGGGAAATAAGTTAAAAACAATACTGCGCAGAATTCTTTCAATAGGAGACCGATCGGCATTACGTCGAACTTGGGCGCGGGTTGATTCAATCAATTGGTCGTACTGCACCCCCGACGGGCAAGTCGTGACACAAGCCAGACAACCAAGACAGGTATCAAAATGCTGCATCACAGCAGGCGAGAAGGGAATGGTGCCTTCATTAATGCCATCCATCAGGTAAATCCGTCCGCGCGGAGAGTCGGTTTCGGTCCCCAAGATCCGGTAACTAGGGCAGGTCGATAAACAAAATCCGCAATGCACACAGGCATCAATCAACTTGTCGTCAGGCGGATTAAGGCTGTCAAATCCACTGTTGCCAAACTCGCGGCAAGGCGCATCGGCTGGGGCATTTTCAGGGACGATCGAGGGTGTGATCATAGAGACGGACGCTGATTAGGATCTGCTAGCTTAAAGACCTATTGTATATCGCTGTCCTTAAATAGCCGCCAAGTCAAACTAATCCTTGGCCCAACCCCTTTTTGTCGGTTGATGGCGTGAAACCAATCGTCTTGGACTGCTGATTCCATGTAGAGCAGAGAGCCGGGTTGGAGGGTGAATTTGTGGCGGAGTTCGGGATCTCGTTTGTAGCGGTAGGTAATGGCGCGGGGAGACCCCACAGAGACGATCGCAACTCCTGTTCCCGGTTCTAAACCTGTGGTGTCGTCAGCATGAAACCCCATGCGGTTGTAGCCTGTTTCGTAATAGTTCAGGAGACACTTGTTAAATCGAATTCCCAGCCGATCGAAGAGCCGATCGGAAACTGACATCAAGGCTGGGTGCATGGGAACTGCTGCGTAGGTCATTTGGACATAGTTATAAGGCACACCGAAAGAGGCTGTTTTTCGGGCGCTCATGCTGGTTTCCCACTCTATTGTTTCGACTAGGGTGTGAAACAATTCAGATTGTTTTTTGAGAAATCCATCTTCAACGAGCAGATGAGGAACGCGGCGGGTCTGTGTTGCGGTCATGGCGAAGCAGTGAAAAGTGTTGTTCCCATCATCCCTCAAACCTAATCTCCTTAACCCACTAAAAGAGCGAGTACGGGGTCAAGCGCTGTGCCCTAAAGGGACTCTTTTCACTTCAAGGGATTGTGGATTCTGTTCTTCGTGCAGATCAAAACCTAGCAGCGCTTTGAATTGCTTGGTACGAATGAAGCCTATGATGAGGATTGAACTCATGACCTCACCCTTACCAAGGGTGTGCTCTACCACTGAGCTACATAGGCTGGTTGTGGATGGGCCGAGCTAGATTCGAACTAGCGTAGGCGTAGCCAGCGGATTTACAGTCCGCCCCCATTAACCACTCGGGCATCGACCCCCGCTCCACAAGAAACAATACTAGCGGGGTCTTGAGGGTTTGGCAAGGGGTAAAACTAAGTTTCTTCAAATCCTTTCTCCTCGTCTGTGTGTATTCCCGTTAGCAGTTCCTTCGAATTAGAGAGACTACCCAAAACAATTGGCGATCGTCCTGATGTCTAGAATTACTAAATAAAGACTGGGCATAGGCATCTCACCCATCCCGATCGCTCTAGAGAACGCTACAATTCTTAGGGGATTCAGGACATCGGTTTTTTGATAGCGATGGACTAACGATATCTAATGGTTGTTGTGTTTAGAGATATAGAGGCTACATGAAACGAGATTGCAAGTTAACCGACGTTCAATTGATAGTAGAACGGAGCGATCGGTCACAAAATAAAATCTGGGAATTCATGGGACTCAAGCCTATGCTCCTAGGGATCCTCGTTTTGGGACTAGCCTCCTGCGCGCCCCCCAAGCCGGCACCAACTCCTTCTGCAAGTCCTTCTCCTGAAGTTACTCCTAAGCCCATCCCTTCTGCTAGCGTTACACCCTCTGCATCGCCTAAACCAAAATCTTCTGCGGTGGACCCTCGCCCCAAAGCTGAGAGTCCTCAATCTACGGATGATGTTGGCAGTCCAGAGCAAATTAGTGGTGGAGATGCCGAGCCAGATACGTATACCCCCCCTAAAAATAAGGCAATCAGCCCTGCTGAAAAGCCCCAACCAGCAGCCATCAAACCAGCACCTGCCGTCGAACCCGTCATCGCCCCCGAACCTCGTGCCCAGGATCCTGTCCCACCCATTCAAAAATCACCAACTCAAATGGTTCCGATCGTCCCACAGCCAGATTCAGACCCTGAACCCCCACCGGCTCGCTAGGGTTGAGCTGATGGATAAGTCTATTGAGGATTCCACGGAGCTGCTCGTATCTCGCCCCAGTAAATATCAGTATATTTACTAACAAATTAATGATGGACTGAGTTCTCTGAGGGGAATGATGAGAAGATAATGAGTCTCGTTTTGGGTGAGGGCAAAGTTTTAGATGATGGTCCCTGAAAATCGTCTGTTTTGCTCGTTGGATGGTCTTAGTAGTCAGCTTCGAGTTGACACCCGATCGTCCATATTGCGAGATCTGGGATTGTTGGAGGCCGAGGTTGTCCCTGTTTTTGAAGAGGTCGTTCAGACGGCGGCTCATTTTACAGGGATGGTCATGGCCATGTTGACGGTGATTAATGGCGATCGGGAACTACTAAAAGCAACCTTTGGGCTAAACCACTTAGGCTTGATGAATGGACTAGTTCGCCATCGTTTCATTGAGCTACGGGATTCTTTTGCAGCTCACGTAGTCGATAGTCATCAAACCTTAGCTATTACCGATACCCACACCCATCCGGCTTTTGCCCAAAGTCTTTTGACGCAACAATATGGCATTCGCAGCTATGTCGGAGTTCCCTTAGTCACGAGTAACCTATCCTGCGTTGGTGTACTTTCAGTCTTGGGTACTGAAACGCGAGAATTTAATCTACAAGAAATTGAATTTTTGATGATGACTGCTCGGTTTGCCATGAGCGACTACGAGCGTTTGCATGGTTTGAAACAAACGCCACGATCGGTCACTCTTCCCCGGTCTCAGCCACAGTCCGCATCTCAAACGATCGCCCCCCGGATAGACAGCACTAAAAATATTCCACTAAAATTTAAACTACTCGCTCACCTAGCCCAAGAACTGCGGACTCCGTTAACTTCTGTTATGGGTATGGCCAGTGTGCTAAACCGGGAAATCTATGGTCCGTTGACCGCGAAGCAACGGGAATATCTTGGGATCATTCACAACAGCGGTGACTACTTGTTGTCCTTGGTGAAAGAGATTGTAGAGCTGTCTCAGTTGAACCTACACCAAGAAAAACTAAACCTGACTTCGGTTGACATTGAAATGCTTTGTCAACAATCGATCGGCAGCCTACGACAAGCCGCCCAGCGCCGTGACCAAGAAATTCGCCTGACGGTGGAGCCGGGAAATCGAATTTGGGCTTTAGACAAAGAAAATATGCGTCAGATGCTGTATCACCTGATTTTTAACGTCCTTCAGTCATCCATTGCAGGCAGCACAGTGCATTTACATGCATCGACAAATAAAACCGCCGGACTTAGTCTGACACTTTGGGTGACACATCCCTGCTTAGAGGCTATTGCCTATGGGGCTAGCTTCAATGAGGATGAAATAGATATCGATCAATCGCTGACAGCAACAGATTCTCCTAGTTCAACTGCACTGCTGAACTCATCGCCCCGCAGTCCTGAGATTACAACTCAAGAACGACCGCATTTTAATTTAGGATTTCTGTTAAGTCGTCAATTGGTTGAATTACATGGCGGTGAGATTCAGGTACAAGCGACCACTACCACTGGCGATCGCTATATCGTTACAGTGCCTCGTCTGATTTGTTAGATCCGTTTGACTTGAGTGCCGGGTTCTCAGGATTCCTGCTCTAAGATTCGACGGGCAAATCCGATCGCATCATCTTGGGTTGCAATCAATCCTTCTGCTCTAGCGATTTGTAGAGCCGTTAGCAGTCGCCCAATTTGGGGACTGGGTGGTAAGCCTAGATGGCTCATTAAATCTTGTCCTGAAAGGACTGGGACCGGATGAGCTACCACGTCTTCTGGATCCAGATAGCGGTTGATTAAGGGGCGTAATGCGGCTATTTCGATTCCGCTGGCTAAAGCCTGGATGCATAGGGCTGGAAAAACCACACCCACTTGTTGAAATAATCCGTACTGGTCGCGTCTGCTATCAGGATCTGTTTGTAGCAGCAACTGTAGCTTGGGCAAGGCTTTCAGAACGGTTAAGACCGCGTGAATTTCCGATCGGCTGTATTTAAGCCTCCAGAGCTGCGCCTCAGCCTTTGTCACGTCATCGGCGATTAAGCTAGCTAGTTTTGCCATCGTTAGCCAACTTCCTTTGCGCCCTCCTGATGGGTCAACAGTCTTTTTGGGTTCATGCTTACTGTTCGACTGGGCACGAATCGGCTGACCAATCCGCTCATAAAGCAACGGCCAATCTAATTTCAACTGTTGGAACAGGTTCTCCATTCGATCGACTTGCTCTAAACTCAATCGCCCCGCTGACTCAAACCAATCCGACAACAGCCCTGCCTCCCATGCCGCCTCAAGTTGCGCAGGACCACGGGCAGAGGTGAGTAGATAGTGAAACTCAGATTGAACTCGTTCAGCCGCGATCGTACTCAGCTGCGAGGCCAGTGTTCTAGCTGCTACCGCCGTATCGGGATGTATGGTAAACCCAAGCTGAGCCGCCTGACGATAAGCCCGCAACAATCGCAGTGGATCTTCGGCAAGATTTTCGGCGCTCACCATGCGAACAGTGCAGTGTTCTAGGTCGAGGCAACCATTGAGTGGATCAATAAGTTCCAAAGTGTGGGGATTGTAGGCGATCGCATTCATCGTGAAATCGCGGTGAAACAAATCAGCCTCAAGGGAATCGCCCACCTGTTGAGCAAAATCTGCCGTCCCTTGACGGAATACGACCCGCGCAATTTGCCGCTCTGCATCAAGCAACACGAAACCAGCTCTGTAGTGACGGGCGATCGTCTCCGCTGTCTCCACTGCGCCCTGAGGCATGACAAAATCCAAATCTAGGTAGTCGGAATGCCGCTCTAAAAGGGCATCTCGTACACTTCCCCCCACCAGATGCGTATTGGGAGGTAAAAAGCTAATATCGAAGGGCCATGTTTTAGGCGATAGTGCCGAAGACCCAAGAGAATGCTGGTGTAAAACTGTCACGCGCTGTGCCAAAGCTAGGATTACCTGCCGATAATTGACACTCTCAGCACTAAAGTGACTGAGATTCTTAGTTCAGCGATCGGACTTAAATTAAGAGCGTTCCCGCACCCAACCCAGAGACCCAATCTCCCT
>JAYVUU010000169.1:0-11457 GCA_043787635.1 Synechococcales cyanobacterium
AGGTTTCAGTCCGAGAGAACCCACCAACCCAACGCTGGACCCAGAAACCGCACCGTCACCCAGAATGCGATCAATATCCCAATGCTAACCCAGGCTCCAGTGGTAGTGATAGAGACAAATTGGTTCGCTTGCTTACGGGTAATGGTCGTCCAAGGAAGAATTTTCTCTTCGAGACGGGCTTGTTCGGCGCGTTCAGCTTTTAGGCGCTGAGGAGATTTTTTTGGGTTCGGGCGATCGGGGTTTACCATCTTCAGACTCTGGGGGAGTGCAACACTAACAGTGGGGTAAACCTACTTTTGATATCAGCAGGTGATCCCATACAGGCAATCATAGCGGGATTGAGGGGACATGCTACCGATCGGCTCCGCTGTCTTCCCAATTTTCATTCCAGCGATCGTCCAGATAATTTAACCGAGCATAGGGGCTAAGTGCGGCGAGGACCTGGGTGCCATAAATTCGGTGAATAACTCGGCTGTCTAAAAGCGCGACCAAACCGCGAGCCGATCGGACCGGAAACACCGCCCGCTGAATAGCCATCAGCGCAGTCGGAAGCAAATACAGGCGGAACCAGTCCTGTCGCAATTTTTTATAATCTTTCACACGGGCCGCCACTAAGGGATCTTCTAGCGATGGCATGGGTAAAGTTGCGATGACAATGCAGCTGGGTACGGGAACTGCCTCAGCCTGTTGAAACTGGCTCCATTCATCCCAACCTGTGACTAAAATACCGTTTATAGCCTGAGGAATTCGATCGACTTGGACGCGTGATCCCCATTCAGCCGCGAGGGTCGCCCCGACTTGGGTTCGCAGGGGGGTGTCGCTAACTAGAATCACCACTAAGCCTGCCGCAATGTGCGATCGGGAGAGAATTTGTCGAAGTTCAGACAGGAGGGCGGGCTGAAACTGGGGGGTGTTGGGCATGGGAATCCGATCGGGCTGATAGAGCTGAATGCAGGATTCATGACGCGGAGGCGCGAATTTTATACAGGTCAAGTCGTCGAGACCGTGGGTTTGACGATAGGTATCAGCAGTGGCATCAAGATCTAGGGCGCTGCCGATGAGGACGATCGGTTGCTGTTGCCACATCGGTCGTAGGAGTGGGGCAAGGCGAATGGGGCTACGCTGAAGGGTAAAGGTGCCCGATTGTCGATCGACCTGGGCCGACAATAATCCGGGATCATCGGTGTGAGCAGACAACGACTGTCCATTATGCGCAGTATTCTTCGATCGGGGTGTCAAATGGGTTAGCAGTTCAGCCCAGGGTTCGGTCAGAGGGGCATGGTTCTGAAGCTGAGACAGCATTTCGTAAATTGGGAAACGATCGTCATCCTCTAAAACGTGGCAGTTGTAGGGATTGGCGGGATGTTGGAAAAGGCTGTGGGTGATGCGGATCCGGAGGTCTCGGATTGGATCTCGAAAGATTGGATAGGACAACATCAGTTGATCCCAGTGGTGTCCATAGATTTTTAAACTCAAGACCTCTTGTACCCAAGTGTCGAGATCATCCACGCCGTCCACAAGGGTTAATAGACCTGCCGGAATAACGTTTTGAGAGTTGAGCCTATCCCGTAGCCACAGTTGAGGCGTTACTAACGAAAGACCAGAGAATTCTGTGGGTGTTGAGCTGGGGGTAATAATCTGCACAGATTTCGAGACCTCAAGCCACCGTTGAAGACGAGGCAACTCGACCTGCAACAACCATTGCTGTACAGATTCGGAGGCAACCACGATCGCGGGTCCATCCCAGATCAATAGAGGCATCAGATAGCTCAATCGATAGGGCGCACCGGACACTGAACCTGTCCCGGTCTGAATCAAGGCACTTCGGCCAAGACGTAAAGCCCGAGCGACGAGTCGAGCCATGGTTAGGTGATGAATCCAGCGGGGATCGGTCTGCCGCCGGAGTAATCCCAGGAGTTTTTGATGCACTTCGACTTCAATCACAATTGAATCTCATCCAATAGCTAGAGAATCAGTCAATGGAACATCATCAAATACGGTAGGGGTCACAGGAATCATTAGCGACGACCGCGACGACCACTGCCGAAGCCACTGGACGATCGAGATTTAGATTCTGTTCGAGACCGTGTTGTTGTGCCATTTTTTAGATCACTTGATCCAAACCCAGATCCAGTCGAACGATCGCGCCCCGTCATATCTTGAGGTGACTTGACCGAATCACGCCCGATCGAACCCGATCGAATTCGACCATTGCTGCGAAATGCGGTTCGGTTCCGCTCCACGGCGGGGGGCTGCTGATAGCGTTGTTGATAGGTATTAACCGCATCGCCATAGGTTCGACCATAGCCACCATAGCCAGACATCAGGCCACCGCCTGACTGGAACTGAGGAGGGATGTAGTGTTGGGGGCGAAACAACATACTGCCGATCGCCTGACCCGCCAAACCCCCTGCAACGGATCCGGCAAAGGGCGACCAAAAGTTTGATTCCTGACGGACGACGCTAGTTTCGCTCCGTCCGGTACTGGGATTCACGCGTTCTTCAGAGACATTGTGAACATATTGCAGCTTAAAATCTTCGGTCAAATAAAGTGAGGGTTCTTGATTTTCAACTTTAAGATAGGGCTTTTTACCCGCTTTAATTTGCTCATCAGTTAGACGGGCCATTTGAAGCTTACGCGTTTTAAAACTTGCAGTTGGGGCATTGAGGAGCATCAAGGAATATTCTCCGTCGGAGTCATCGAAGCTGGCCTGTTGAACGGGGTATTCGCCATCGGGAATCGGAGTCTGAACGGCGCTCGGACTATCGGCGTTCTTTTGGTCACCAGAACGCACTTCTGTGGGCAATTTCCCATTAGGACTGGTCCCCGGTTGAGGGGATGTACAAGCCGTAAGGACAAGTGGAAGCAACAGGAGAAGAGAATATTTTGACAACATGAGCACACCATCCATGGAGAAATCAGCAGAACACAGGGAAATAGACTTTATAAAGGAATAAGTTCAGGAAATTGCTGTATCAGGTGATCATCTGTTAATACATAACCCATTTGGTCCGGGGAAAAATTGACTTGAATTGCCCGTAACCGCTGCTGAGTCTGAAGGGTACAGATTTGAGTTAATCCATGGCGCAGTGCTTCAACATTCGACAGATCGGCTTCTAGGTCTGGAGCTTTACCGTCCAAAGCCAACGTCAACATCACTACAACGTTGGAGGTTATGGGAAGCGTGAAGGGTTGATGGGGATCGCCTGAGGTCTGCGGATCTGTTTCGCTGAGGTAGCGACGAGTGGAGTCAGTAAATAGGTCATTCAAGTAGTCGCTAGCGTCTTCTTCAGACCAAAAAACGTCCCCTTCATTGTGAACAGAGGACCAACTGGCCTCCCGCTGAAGAAGACTTTCACAGATTTCCACTAAGGATTCACCCATGATGACCAAATCTCCATCAGAGTCGATCGCATCTTGGGCTGCCCGATTCAAAACACCCAAAAGTGTGGTCGATTCTGGGCCTATCAAGGCAATAAATAACCGGACCACGACGATACGGCGCTTACCAGTTAACGAGTTAAACCGATCGGTCCAAGAACTCATGAAGATTTGGGGAAACAGCTTACTTTCAACAGTCTAAGACGGTTTTTAGGGAAAGGGTACTTCGGATTTCTGAAGTAAGGTCAATAAAAAAGGAGGGACATTACCCTCCTTTAAATCCGGAATTGAGTCCGGTGCGATTAGGTCCGTTTCAAGCCGGGGTCCCTGATAACTCTCTACAGATCATCTTCATCCACTGCAAGAGAAGAGGTGTCATCAATGAGTTCATCATCATTCACAACAGGAGAAAACCCAGGAGTGAGTTCTTCACCGACGACGGGCGCTCCAAAACTCTCGAAGCTAAAGGTTGGACGATCTTCAAAACTATCTAGACCGTAGGCCCGTGCTGTCCGATCGTCCACAATTTCAGACATTTCCATCAGGTCATCGTCTAGCACATCAAAGGTCAAATCGACTTCCGGAGTCGTCTGGTCTTCGTAGGCATTGAAGCCTGTCCCGGCTGGAATCAAACGACCAATGATGACATTTTCCTTCAAACCCCGGAGCCAATCGGACTTCCCTTCGATCGCGGCTTCTGTCAAGACACGAGTGGTCTCTTGGAAGGAGGCGGCGGAGATGAAGCTGTCGGTATTCAGAGAGGCTTTAGTAATCCCCAACAGGACAGGAGTGTACTTAGCCGGAGCGCCGCCCGTGATGGACATCGCTTCGTTGACCTGCTCAATTTGATACATTTCAACGAGTTCACCTGGAAGCATCGTGGTATCGCCGCCATCGTCCACCCGCACCTTAGAGGTCATTTGACGGACGACCACTTCAATGTGTTTGTCAGAAATGGTAATACCTTGGGATTGATAAACCCCTTGGACTTCATTCACCAACAGGGACTGAACCACCTGCAAACTTGCCAAAGCAGCTTCGTAGGTACCGAGCCGTTCAACTTTTGCCATGAACAATGTTTCGAGTAGTTCGTGGGGGTTAGCCGGACCGTCAGTTAACCTGTCACCTGCGATGACCCGATCGCCATCAATTACGATCGATTGCTGACCCGGTCCAACTGGATATTCCGTAATCAAGCCATCATTATCAACCACTTTGATTTCCACGGATTCGTCATCCCCGTAGACCACCTGCGCCACACCATCTTGACGGGCCAAGACTCCAGGCTCCTTGGGTTTACGAGCTTCAAGCAGTTCTTCAATCCGAGGCAGACCTTGAATGATGTCTCCAGTTTTCGCCCGCTCAAAGATCAGGAGTACGAGGTTATCACCGCGTTGGACCAGATCTCCGTTATCAATGTGCAACACGGCACCGGGAGACACCCGATAGGGACGGGCCGATCGCATTTTCACCTGATCTCCAGACACCGAAATAACTTGACCAGATTCAGTGATGTCGTCATCAGCCACCACCAAATCATTCACTTCAACCTTGCGACCTTTAGTTTCGATCGTCAGCATGTCGGCTTCACGCACCACTAGAATTCGGCGAATCGCTTCCCCGTCTTCGCGGATTCCCTGAACCTGTCCAGTTTCCTTGCAGAGGGTTTCAATGCGAGCAACAACGGAACCGGGGTCGATTTGATCACCATCTTTGACTAAAACTCGGGTATTCGTTGGACCTTGGGTAGTGTCAGCAGCGATGTCACGACGAACAACTAGTGATTCTAAAATCACCAACTGAAGTCGCATCAAGTCGTCGTCCAGTGTTTCATCGGGCAATAACTCAATGTCTGCCGCAATTTGGTTGCCCTCGTGGTCTACATCCAAAACAAGTTGGGTGCGGATTAGGTCAATACCCTCGATCGATCGGACCCGTTCGCCATCCTTGAATGCTGTTCGTTGGATCGATCGCAAGCGAATACCACGACCCGATCCAGGACCTGATACAGATTGCTTAGGTGCAGGTGGCTCGTCAGGAACTTCAAATTCCTCAACCGGACGCAGAAGCATTGCTGGCCCTTCAGGCGTTTCAACGAATTCTGCATAGCGCAACTCGGTCGCTATCAGTCCCGGCATGATTTCTTGACCAGGGCTAACCAGGGTCGCTTCACGGGTGACAAGGCCATCCAAGCTATCAACCATGTGTAGATCACCCGGTTTAACAACAATCTCTCTCAAGATGTCGTTCTTTTGGGTCACTTCAACAATTCCGCTGCTTTGACAGAAGACTTCCTTGACAACTTCAGTACCCGCTTCAACAAATTGACCATCCTCAACCATCAACAAAGAAATGTCTTTATTGATTTCATGGGATTCTTCCGGCACCCAGAGAATAGTTCCACCTTTGAGAATTTCGTAGCCCTGTTTTGCCTTTCCACGTTTGCCAACTTCAAGGCCCGAAAACTTGATGATGCCACCCGTTTTCGTGCGATACCGATCGTCAATCAACTCGGCAACAATTTGACCTGCCACCACTTGGCTTCCCGGAGCTGCTTTGAGCGAGTAGACCTGGCCATTGATCAGCTCCATCCGATATTGGTCTCCACCTTGGTGGGTCTCAATTTTGCGAACCTGCGCTTCATCCAGCAACACGGAAGAGGTAATGATTTGAATCTCACGCCCGCCCTTACCTTCGCTGCCTTCTGGAAGCCGGACCATACCACCATTTTCAGTGGTGAGCTTCGTTTCAGCAATGATGCTGCCGACTTCTACCGCATCACCGTTTTTAACCGTCGGTTCAGCACTAGGGGGCAAGTTGTAAACATCCCCGGACAGCACCCAAATCAATCCGCCACGTTGAGCAACACGAGTGGTGTTACCCTGTCTATCTTTTTTATCTTCTGGAACCACATCGGCGAAGTTAACCTCACCCGCTAAGTGGGACGACACATCCATTGCCGCTTTTTCAGTGGTTTTGCGCGATCGACCAGACAGCGGAACTTCCGTCAGAATCTGACCCTTCTTAACTTTTTGACCATCCCGAACCATGACAGTCGTACCTTGAGTAAAGGTAAAAGTCTGGTCCCCTTCTGGGCCGTCTACTGTAATTTTGTTGTTGACATCTGTTGCCGATTCGACCGTGTAAACATCTTCCCCATGTCGGGTTCGGAATGTCCGGACTTTAAGCTTCTTGCCAAACTTAACGGTTCCGGCAAATGGTGCTTTATCTTGACGAGCAACTTCACCCGTGAACACACCACCTGTATGGAATGTCCGCATGGTGAGCTGGGTTCCAGGTTCACCAATGGATTGGGCGGCGATGATTCCCACCGCTTCGCCGATGTCCACGAAATGACCGTGAGCTAGACTCCAACCATAACAAAGCTGACAAACCGATCGGGTGGATTCACAGGTCAGGGGCGATCGGACTAGGACTTCAGAAACATTAGCTTGACCAATTCGTTCAGCCATTGCATCAGAAACAGCCTCATTCCGGGCAACGATTACTTCACCCGTTTCAGGATGAATAACGTCCACGGCAACGACGCGACCCAGGAGCCGATCTTTCACTGGAATTAAGACCTGATCGTCGTCCATCATGGCTCGAACGGGAATATTCCGCGTGGTGCCACAGTCAATTTCACGAATGATCATGTCTTGGGAAACATCCACCAGACGACGAGTCAGATACCCGGAATCCGCTGTTCGCAATGCCGTATCAACCAATCCTTTACGGGCACCGTAGGACGAAATGATATATTCCGTTACCGTTAGTCCTTCGCGGAAGTTTGTCTTAATGGGCAAGTCAATAATTTCCCCTTGAGGGTTCGCCATCAGACCACGCATTCCAACGAGCTGACGCACCTGGGAAATATTACCCCGCGCACCTGAGAAGGCCATCATGTAGACGGAGTTAAGGGGATCGTTAGATCTAAAGTGCTTTACCACCTCGTCCTTAAGATCTTCAGATGCTCCATTCCAGGTATCAATGACCTTCTGGAATCGTTCCACTTCAGTAATTTCACCGCGTGTATATTTCTCTTCTGTCACTCGGATGGTCTCTTCAGCCGCTTCGAGCAAGGCTTTCTTAATCGGCGGAATTTGAAGATCATCCACCGAAATTGATACACCCGCTTTAGTTGCGTATTTAAAGCCCATCTCCTTAACAGCATCAGCCATTTGAGCTGTTCGAGCTGTTCCATAGGTTCGGAATGACCAAGCAACTAAATTCTGAAGCTGCTTCTTGTTAATAACCTTGTTGCGAAAAATTTGCTTAGGCTGCTGCTCTGCCATGGGTGCTCCACTGGAATACTGGATGTTCGATTTTTTATAACTCAAGGGCAAATCGCAGATGCTAATCGCCCTACTGACAATTAGTAGTCTGTTAGGACATCAATAATCGTTTTGTTGTAGATGATTCGACCCGGTGTCGTTTTAACGTATTGGGAAATTAACACCCCATCCCGATCGTGACGAGTTCGACGGTAGTCATACAGACGCGTCACAACCCCCTCATCCGTCGTCTGTTCTTCCTGGAGTTCGTCCGGGAAATCAGATTCAACATCACCATCAAATCGAACCCACACGTAAGCATGGATTTCCACCAGCTTCTGCTCATAGGCCATGATGGCATCGTCTAGGTCCGCGAAGTAACGACCCGCTCCGATCGCAGCTTTAGGATTTTCTGCAGTGAGGTAGTAGCATCCAAGGACCATATCCTGGGAGGGGGTAATGATCGGACCGCCCGTTGCAGGGGACAGAATGTTGTTAGAAGCCAGCATCAGAAGACGCGCCTCAGCTTGAGCTTCAATTGAAAGCGGGACATGCACCGCCATTTGGTCTCCATCGAAATCCGCGTTGAACGCTGGACATACGAGAGGATGAAGCTGAATAGCTCGACCATCGACTAAAATTGGCTCAAACGCTTGAATTCCCAAACGGTGAAGGGTTGGCGCTCTGTTCAACATGACCGGATGTCCCTCGATCACCTCGTCCAAAACATCCCAGATTTGGGGATCATTACGCTGAATTAGCTTTTTCGCCGCCTTAATGTTGTTCACTAAACCCTGACGAATCAAGCGATGAATCACAAAAGGTTGGAAGAGTTCGATCGCCATTTCCTTGGGCAAGCCGCACTGGTGGATCTTCAGGTTAGGACCAACAACGATGACACTCCGTCCAGAATAGTCAACTCGTTTTCCTAGAAGGTTTTGACGGAAGCGACCTTGTTTCCCTTCAATAATGTCAGACAGGGATTTCAGCGGACGATTGTTCGCCCCCACAACCGTTCGCCCTCGACGACCGTTATCGATCAAAGCATCGACGGCTTCCTGAAGCATCCGTTTTTCGTTACGGACAATGATTTCAGGAGCGAGAATTTCTTGGAGACGGGCAAGACGATTGTTTCGGTTAATGACCCGACGATACAAGTCATTCAAGTCAGAAGTCGCAAAACGACCGCCATCAAGCTGAACCATAGGACGTAAATCCGGTGGAATCACAGGAATGAGGTCTAGAATCATCCAACTTGGCTTAGCCCCTGTTGCGATGAAATTATCTATCACCCGCAAGCGTTTGATGTACTTGGCGCGTTTTTGACCCTTGGAGACTGCGATTTCTTCTCGAAGTCGCTCAGCTTCTTCATCAAGAGGAATGTCAGACAATAGCTGCTGAAGGGCTTCAGCTCCGATGCCAACTTCAACGCCCTCAATCTTGGAATCTTCGCTGTATAGCTCGTCCTCTACCTCAATCCACTGATCTTCAGTCAGCAACTGCTTATAAGTGAGGCTCTCTGAATTTCCCGCATTCAAAACGACGTAAGCATTGAAGTAAACAATCTGTTCGACATCGCGCAATGGCATGTCTAGTAGAATCGCCATGTAGCTAGGAATCCCCTTGAGGTACCAAACATGAGCGACGGGAGCCGCAAGCTTAATGTAGCCCATACGGTGGCGGCGCACACGGGACTCGGTGACTTCAACACCACATCGCTCACACACAATGCCCCGGTGACGGACGCGCTTGTATTTACCACAGTGACATTCCCAATCTTTCGCTGGGCCAAAGATTCGCTCACAGAAAAGACCATCCATCTCCGGCTTGAGAGTCCGGTAGTTGATGGTTTCGGGCTTGGTCACTTCACCGACCACCTGACCATTGGGTAAACTCCGTTCTCCCCACTCGCGGATCCGCTCTGGGGAGGCTAGACCAATTTTTACATAGTCAAATCGCTGTTCAATTTTTGGCATCGCGTTCCACGTCCTGAAGTGCTGAATGGGGGGTGAATGAGAGGTAATGAGACGGCATAAATTCTAAAGGTTTTCTAGATGCATGGAGGTCGGTAAACTCATGACTTTACCGACCTAATCTCCCGACGATCGTTAGTCTTCTTCCATGGAAGAGCCGCTGGTAATAGATTCATAGACCGGACGTGCTGGCGCTTTTTTAGAGTTCACATCGGCCATTAGATCTACTTCAATGTCGCGGCTACTGCCATCTTCACGAGTCTCGACTTTATGGACTGCCACATCAAGGCACAGAGACTGTAGCTCTCGCATTAAGACCTTGAACGACTCCGGTGTCCCTGGACGAGGAATTGCTTTACCCTTGACGATCGCATTAAGTGCTTCGTTTCGACCTTGCATATCGTCAGACTTCACGGTTAATAGCTCTTGCAGAATGTAAGCAGCACCGAATGCCTCCAATGCCCATACTTCCATTTCTCCAAATCGCTGCCCCCCTTGTTGTGCTTTACCACCCAAAGGCTGCTGCGTAACTAAGGAATATGGACCTGTGGAACGAGCATGAATCTTGTCATCAACTAAGTGGACGAGTTTCAGCATGTAGGCTTTTCCGACGGTGACAGCACGATCGAAGGCTTCCCCAGTCCGTCCGTCAAAAACCGGAATTTTGCCAGGATTATCTTCAGCAAAGAGCCATTCGCCTTCCCCAGTGTGATCAATCCGATGCTCACGAGCCATGTAAAGCTTGTGATGCACAGTTTCGCGGGACTTCTGTTCCCCATGCATTTCATCAAATGGCACTATTTTAAAGCGCACATTCAAATTATCTGCAGCCCATCCGAGTAAGCATTCGTAAACCTGTCCTACGTTCATCCGACTCGGCACCCCAAGTGGATTAAGAACGATGTCCATGGGAGTACCATCAGGCAAGTAAGGCATGTCTTCGATCGGCAGGATCCGGGAAATAATCCCCTTATTTCCATGTCGCCCCGCCATTTTGTCACCTACTTGGATCTTCCGTTTTTGGGCAACGTAGACCCGCACCACCATGTTGGCTCCAGGAGGCAGTTCATCACCTTGTTCACGAGTAAAGAGACGAACATCAACGATGCGACCTTTTTCTCCATTTGGAACGCGAAGTGAGTTATCACGGACATCCCTGGCTTTTTCTCCAAAGATAGCTCTCAACAACTTTTCTTCCGGCGGCTGATCGGATTCACCCTTGGGCGTGACTTTACCGACTAAGATGTCGCCTGATGTGACCCAAGCTCCAACCCGAATAATCCCGTTTTCATCGAGGTTACGCAAAGCGTCTTCACCAACGTTTGGAATTTCTCGGGTAATCTCTTCAGGTCCAAGCTTGGTTTGACGCGCTTCGATTTCAAATTTTTCAATGTGAATCGAGGTGTACACGTCGTCAAAAACAAGGCGTTCGCTAATGAGAATTGCATCCTCATAGT
Organism: Synechococcales cyanobacterium; assembly: GCA_043787635.1. GTDB lineage: Bacteria > Cyanobacteriota > Cyanobacteriia > Leptolyngbyales > Leptolyngbyaceae > JAAFJU01. Next base: position 11,087 of record JAYVUU010000169.1, read on the forward strand.
TGTAGCCCTCCCAAGGCATGTAAGCGACCAAAACATTCTGTCCCAGAGCAAGTTCACCCTTTTCAGTCGCTGAGCCATCCGCTAAGATTTGACCTTCTAGAACTTTTTCACCCAATTTCACAATAGGCTTTTGGTTTAAACAGGTGTCTTGATTCGATCGTTGATATTTCTGAACGAAATAATCCTGTTCACGGGTACCATCGCTAGGCTTAATGCGAATACGAGTCGCGTCTACATAACTCACTTGACCGTTAGTACGGCTAATGATCACCATTCCGCTATCGCGAGCTGCTTGCGCTTCCAAGCCCGTACCAACCAAGGGCCGCTCCGGTCTTAGCAGTGGCACGGCTTGACGCTGCATGTTTGATCCC
>JAYVUU010000170.1:0-8211 GCA_043787635.1 Synechococcales cyanobacterium
GGAGATTGGGTCTCTGGGTTGGGTGCGGGAACGCTCTTAATTTAAGTCCGATCGCTGAACTAAGAATCTCAGTCACTTTAGTGCTGAGAGTGTCAATGAAGTGTAAATTTTTGGAGATTTCGTTGTGAATCACAGGGCGTGACCAAACCCCACTACAATGGATGGGATTTTATTGCCCCTCAATGACAAACTGCCATGCCTCGTCGTACTGACCTCAAGAAGATCCTGCTGATTGGCTCTGGACCGATCGTTATCGGACAGGCTTGCGAGTTTGATTATTCAGGAACGCAGGCATGTAAAGCACTGCGCGATGAAGGCTATGAAGTCGTGTTGGTGAACTCGAATCCCGCCACCATTATGACGGATCCTGAGACTGCCGATCGGACTTACATTGAACCGCTCACCCCTGAAATGGTGGAGCAGATTATTAGTCAAGAACGACCTGATGCCTTGCTCCCGACGATGGGCGGACAAACGGCGCTTAATTTGTCAGTGACGTTGGCAAAAACTGGCGTGTTGGATAAATATAATGTCGAACTAATCGGTGCAAAGCTTCCGGCGATCGAAATGGCCGAAGATCGCAAGCTATTTAAAGAAGCAATGGAGCGCATCGGTGTGGGTGTTTGTCCATCAGGCCTAGCGCACACCATGGCTGAAGCGAAAATCATTGGTCGTGAAATTGGTACGTTCCCGCTAATTATTCGTCCGGCTTATACGATGGGCGGCAGCGGAGGCGGTATTGCTTACAATCAAGAAGAATTTGAAGAAATTGCCCAAAGCGGTTTGGATGCAAGTCCGATGTCGCAGATTTTGGTCGAAAAATCATTGCTGGGCTGGAAAGAATATGAGCTAGAAGTGATGCGAGATCTGGCGGATAATGTCGTGATTATTTGCTCTATTGAAAACTTCGATGCCATGGGTGTTCATACGGGCGACTCGATTACGGTGGCTCCAGCGCAGACCTTGACCGACAAAGAATATCAACGGCTTCGGGATGCTTCGGTGAAGATCATTCGCGAAATTGGGGTTGAGACGGGCGGATCCAATATTCAGTTTTCCGTCAATCCTGACACGGGCGAAATGATTGTCATTGAAATGAATCCGCGTGTTTCCAGATCATCGGCTCTCGCCTCAAAAGCAACTGGATTTCCGATCGCAAAGATTGCCGCTAAGTTGGCGGTGGGCTATACCCTGGACGAGATCCCGAATGACATTACGAAAATGACTCCTGCGAGTTTTGAGCCGACGATCGATTATGTCGTCACCAAAATTCCTCGGTTTGCCTTTGAGAAATTCCCTGGTTCTAACTCCACGCTAACGACCCAAATGAAATCCGTGGGGGAAGCAATGGCGATCGGGCGGACTTTTCAAGAATCGTTCCAAAAAGCATTACGATCGTTGGAAACAGGTCGTGCAGGTTGGGGCTGCGATCGAGATGAACGACTACCGAGCTTGGAACAAATCCGATCGAACTTGCGGACTCCCAATCCCGATCGGGTTTTCTCTATTCGTCACGCCATGTTGATGGGAATGACGGTTGAGGAAATCTATGAATTAACTTCTGTTGATCCGTGGTTTTTGGACAAACTTGAAGATATTCTCAACACCGAGAAGTTCATCAAACTCACTCCGTTGAACCGTTTAAGCGCCGACCAAATGCGTCACATTAAGCGTCAGGGTTTCAGCGATCGTCAACTTGCTTTTGCCACTAAAACCCGTGAAGACGATGTGAGAACTTTCCGTAAATCCTTGGGCGTAATTCCTGCGTATAAAACCGTAGACACCTGCGCGGCGGAGTTTGAAGCCTTAACGCCGTACTACTATTCTACCTATGAAGACGAGACGGAAGTGTTGCCCTCCGATCGTAGAAAAGTGATGATTTTGGGCGGCGGACCGAATCGAATTGGTCAGGGAATTGAGTTTGATTATTGCTGCTGTCATGCGTCCTTTGCATTGCAGGCCGATGGTTTTGAGACCATCATGGTGAATTCAAATCCTGAAACCGTTTCGACCGACTACGACACCAGCGATCGGCTTTATTTTGAGCCGTTGACCAAGGAAGATGTGCTGAATATTCTGGAAGCAGAAAGTCCTGAAGGCGTGATTATTCAATTTGGGGGTCAAACTCCGTTGAAATTGGCGGTGCCACTGCAAGAATATTTGAATCAAAACCCAGATTGCCCGACCAAAATTTGGGGAACCTCGCCGGATTCTATTGATGCGGCAGAAGATCGTGAACGGTTTGAAAAAATTCTCCGGGAACTCGACATCAAACAGCCCCCCAACGGACTCGCCCGTAGTTTTGAACAAGCCCGATCGGTCGCTCGTCGGATTACCTATCCGGTTGTAGTCCGTCCTAGTTATGTGCTTGGTGGGCGTGCGATGGAGATTGTTTATTCTGATGCCGAACTCGAACGGTATATGGTTTATGCCGTACAGGTTGAACCCGATCACCCGATTTTGATTGATAAATTTTTGGAGAATGCGATCGAAGTGGATGTGGATGCGATCGCGGATGCTGAGGGGAATGTGACGATCGGCGGCGTGATGGAACACATTGAGCAAGCGGGGATTCACTCTGGAGATTCGGCCTGTTCGTTGCCGTCGGTATCGTTGAGTTCTGAAGCCCTGGCGCAGATTCGCAGTTGGACCATTGATTTGGCAAAGGCGCTGAAGGTAATTGGATTAATGAATATTCAGTTTGCCGTGCAGGGAACTCAGGTCTTTATTATTGAAGCGAATCCCCGTGCATCCAGAACAGTACCGTTTGTGTCAAAGGCGATCGGTCAACCGTTGGCTAAACTTGCATCCCGCGTCATGTCCGGTAAAACGTTGGCAGAACTCAATTTCACCACCGAAATCATTCCGACTCACATTTCAGTCAAAGAAGCAGTGTTGCCCTTCGAGAAGTTTCCAGGAACGGATACTATCTTAGGCCCAGAAATGCGCTCGACGGGCGAGGTGATGGGGATTGATAGTAGTTTTGGTGCGGCTTATGCGAAAGCTGAATTGGGCGCTGGGCAAAAGTTGCCTAAATCGGGCGCGGTGTTTATTTCGACTAACGATCGGGATAAACAATTGGTAATTCCAGTGGCTAAAGCTTTTATTGATCTAGGTTTTAAAGTGATTGCGACTAGCGGGACTCGCCAAGTTCTTAAAGACAGTGGGCTAGAGGTTGAGCTGGTGTACAAGTTGCATGAGGGCCGACCCCATATTTTGGATGCGATTAAAAATAGTCAAATCCAATTGATTATCAATACGCCATCAGGAGAAGAGGCGCAGTCGGATGGGCGGAGTATTCGGCGGGCGGCACTGACCTACAAGATTCCGATCGTCACCACGATCGCGGGGGCAAAAGCAACGGCGGCGGCGATCGAGTCTATGCAAACCAAACCATTAACGGTGCGAGCATTGCAAGACTATTTTTAAATAGTACTTCTAAAGTCTAAATTACCTTTGCCCTTAGATTGACGACACGATCGATCTAGGGGTTTTCTATACTATTCATACCGATCGTCCCTCGCCTCATCTTTAAGACTTGGGTTTGGAGCGATCGAGATCCCACCCCTTCAGTAACTCTCGTGAATGAATTTAGGGTTTGTATCCAAGTTTTTCAAGGGCTTTGGATGCAGCCGATCGCACATATGGTTCTTCATCTTGGAGCAAAGGAATTAAATCAGGAATTGCAGATTTAGCCGCTTCTCCCATTTCCCCTAACGCAAGCGCTGCACGCAATCGTACATCAGACGTTTTATTTTGAAGAATAGGAGTCAAATACGGTACGACAGATGTAGCTGACTCGCCCATGCGTACTAATAACTTAGCGGCATGGAGTCGTACATCTGGGTCTGAATCTTGGAGTAACGGAATTAAATTAGAGATGGCAGGTCTAGCTGACTCACCCATACTCCCCAATGCCCAAGCGGCACTCGATCGTACCTCTGGATATGAATCTTCAAGCAAAACAATCAAATCTGGTATTGATGATTCGGCTGATTTCCCTATACTTCCGAGTGCTCCAGCAGCGCTCGATCGAACAGATGGCAGCATGTCTTTAAGCAACGGAATCAAACTGGATATGGCAGATTGATCTGACTCGCCCATTCTCCCTAGCGCCTGAGCTGTATATAGTCGCACGGTTGGGTCTGAATCGTTGAGTAAAGGAATCAAACTAGGTATGGCAGCTTTGGCCGACTCGCCTATTTCCCCTAATGCGTTGGCTACAACCCATCGCACATAGGGGTCCGAGTCTTTGAGTAACGGAATCAAATTAGGTACGGCAGCCTGAGCCAATTCGCCCATTTTCCCTAGAGCAGAAGCCGCACTCCGTTTCACATCTCGGTCTGAATCTTTAAGCGAAGAAATCAAATTGGGTATGGTCAATTTAGCTGAATACCCCATCTTCCCTAGCGTATCAGCCGCACTCGATCGCACGTTTGAGTCTGAATCTTTGAGCAAAGGAATCAAATTGGGGATAGCCGACTTAGCCGACTCGCCCATAAACCCTAACGCAAATGCGGCACGCCCCCGAACCCTTGAGTCTGAATCTTTGAGAGAAGGAATCAAATTGGGAATGGCCGATTTTGCCGATTCACCCATACTTCCTAGCGCAAAAGCCACCTCCGATCGCACCTCTGGGTCTGAATCTTTGAGTAAAGGAATCAAATTGGGAATAGCAGATGTGGCCGATTCGCGCATCTTCCCCAGTGCTTCAACAGCCTTCGATCGCACCTCTGGGACTGAATCGTTGAGTAAAGGAATCAAATTAGGAATGGCAGATTTTGCCGACTTGCCTATGCTCCCTAGCGTGTAAATCGCACTCCGTCGCACATCTGAATCTGAATCTTTGAGCAAAGGAATCAAATCAGGTATTACGGAGATGAATAGCTTCTCATTATCTGATCCTAAAGGCATTAATGCCCTAACCGCAAGATACCGCACTGCGGGGTCTGAGTCTCTGAGCAAGGGGCGCACACTGGGTATAGCTACCCCCTTCATCCAGCATAACGCACTTGAAGCATTCGTCCGGACCTCCCATGTTGAATTGCTATCTTTGAGCAAAGGTAGCAAACTAGGTATGGCTGACTTGCCAATTCGCCCTAACGCTTCAGCAGCATTCGATCCAATCCGGTCGTTTGAATCACTGAGTAATGGAAGTAAACTCGGTATAGCAACTTCACCAATCCCCCCGAACGCTTGAGCAGCACTCGTGTTCACAGTGAAGTCTAAATCTTTGCCACTGAGTAAGGGTAGCAAACTCGGTATTGCTGCTTTACCAATTCGCCCTAACGCTTCAGCTGCTCTTCTTTGAACAGAGAAATCATCTAATTTCAACTGCTGAATTAACCGATCGATCTCCTCAGTCTGACTCACTTGTTGTTGAGCTATGACTTGCGATCGTGCCACCTGCGACAATCCCACCACCTGACTCAAACTCAACAACCCAACCGACAAAACAAGGAGCAACGATCGGACTTTCATGAAAACCTATTTGAATCAGTACACTGAGAGCTGTCTGTAGTCTAAACGAAATGTTGTTAAACACATCGATCGTGGAATTGTCTGGCTTAGGTCGATCGAGAGTCGATCGGAGTTCTTATGTTCTCCTTCTCCAAAAGATTAGGACGATCGAGACCCAATCCTTCTAGTAATGCTCATAAATAAATCTAGGGTTTGTAGCCTAGATTTTTCAGGGCTTCGGCAGCGGACGATCGCACATTTGGGTCTGAATCTTTAAGCAAAGAAACCAAGTCAGGAATAGCAGATTTGGCCAACTCCCCCATTTTCCCTAGCGCCTCAGTCGCACTCGATCGGACCTTTGAATCTGAATCCTTGAGCAACGGAATCAAACTTGGAATGGCAGATGTGGCCGACTCACCTATCTTCCCCAACGCAATTGCCGTAACCCGTCGCACTAACGGGGCTGAATCTTGGAGAAAAGGAATCAGATTAGGAATTGTAGATTTGGCTGACTTGCCCATTCTCCCCAGCGCAAAAACCACACTCAATCGCACCGTTTGATCTGAATCTTTGAGCAAAGGGATTAAATCGGGAATTATAGATTTAGCTGACTCGCCCATAGTTCCTAGAGAAGAAGCCGCACTCGATCGCACTTCTGAGTCTGAATCCTTGAGCAACGGAATCAAGTTAGGAATTGCAGATTTGGCGGACTCGCCCATATTCCCTAAAGCAAAAGCCGCATTCCGTCGAACACTTGAGTTTAAATCTTTGAGCAACGGAATCAAATTAGGGATGGCAGATTTAGCTGACTCGCCTATTTCCCCTAGCGCATTAGCCGCATCCGATCGGACCATTATGCTTGAATCCTTGAGCAAAGGGATCAAATTGGGAATGGCAGATTTGGCTGACTCACCCATATTCCCCAGCGTAGAAGCCGCATTCGATCGCACAAATGGTTCTGAATCTTTGAGCAAAAGAATTAAATCGGGAATGACAGATTTGGCTGACTTACCCATTCTCCCTAGCGCGAAAGCCGCAATCAATCGTACGTTTGGTTCTGAATCTTTGAGTAAGGGGATCAAATTGGGAATAGCAGATTTAGCTGACTCGCCTATAATCCCCAGCGTATTGGCCGCATACAATCGCACGTTTGGTTCTGAATCTTTGAGCAAAGGAATCAAACTGGGAATGGCAGATTTTGCTGACTCGCCCATAATCCCTAGCGCTCCAGCCGCATTCGATCGAACATTTGAGTCTGAGTCCTTGAGTAAATAAATTAAATCGGGAATAGCAGATTTAGCTGACTCGCCCATAATCCCTAGCGAAGAAGCCGCACTCGATCGTACAAATGGTTCTGAATCCTTGAGCAAAGGAATCAAACTGGGAATGGCAGATTTAGCTGACTCGCCCATAATCCCCAGCGCAGAAGCCGCACTCGATCGTACGTTTGAATCGTCTGATTTCAACTGCTGAATTAACCGATCGATTTCTTCAGTCTGATTCCCTTGTTGTTGAGCGACGACTTGCGATCGCCCCATCTCTGAAAACCCCACCACCTGAATCAAACTTAACAACCCAACCAACAAAACAGAAAACGGCGATCGGACTTTCATGAAAACCTATTTGAATCAGTACACTGAGAGCTGTCTGTAGTCTAGACGAAATGTTGTTAAACACATCGATCGTGGAATTGTCTGGCTTAGGTCGATCGAGAGTCGATCGGAGTTTTTATGTTCTTCTTCTCCAAAAGATTAGGACGATCGAGACCCAATCCTTCTAGTAATGCTCATAAATAAATTTAGGGTTTGTAGCCTAAATTTTTCAGGGCTTCGGTAGCGGACGATCGCACCCTTGGTTCTGAATCCTTAAGCAAAGCAATCAAATCGGGTATGGCAGATTGTGCCGAGTCACCCATTTTCCCCAGAGACTCCGCTGCACTCGATCGCACCCATTTATCTGAATCCTTAAGCAAAGGAATTAAATTAGGTATGGTTGATTTGGCTGATTCGCCCATTTTCCCCAGAGCCTCCGCCGCGCTCGATCGCACCCATTCATCTGAATCCTTCAACAAAGGAATCAAATTAGGTATGGCAGATTTGGCCGACTCGCCCATTTTCCCAAGCGCCTTAGCCGCACTCGATTGCACAAATGAGTCTGAATCTTTGAGCAAAGGAATCAAATTGGGTATGACAGATTTGGCCGACTTGCCCATATCCCCAAGCGCCTCCGCCGCACGCGACCGTACAAATAAGTCTGAATCTTTGAGTAAAGGAATCAAATTGGGTATGGCAGACTTAGCCGAGTCGCCCATCTTCCCAAGCGCTCCGGCTGCACCCCGTCGCACACCTGGGTCTGAATCTTTGAGCAAAGGAATCACATTAGGCATGGTTAATTTAGCCGAGTTGCCCATACTCCCTAGTGCATCAACTGCACTCGATCGAACGTCTGGATCTGAATCTTTGAGCAAAAGGATCAAATCGGGAATTGCAGCTTTGGCCGACTCACCCATTCGCCTTAGATTAGAAGCCACAACGGATCGAACATGTGGATCTGGATCTTTGAGCAAGGAAATCAAATTGGGAATTGCAGCTTTGGCTGATTCACCCATTTCCCCTAGCCCAGAAGCTGCACTCGATCGAACGTCCGGGTCTAAATCTTTGAGCAAAAGAATCAAACTGGGAATAATAATTTCAGCTTTTACCGACTCACTCATACGCCCTAAGTCATAAGCCGCACTCAAGTGCTCCCTTG
>JAYVUU010000171.1:0-3059 GCA_043787635.1 Synechococcales cyanobacterium
AATCAAACTGGGAATAATAATTTCAGCTTTTACCGACTCACTCATACGCCCTAAGTCATAAGCCGCACTCAAGTGCTCCCTTGGATCATCTGATCTCAATTGCTGAATTAGCTGATTGATCATGTCAGCCTGACTCACTTGTTGTTGATCCATAGCCTGCGATCGCGCCACCTCTGACAACCCTACGATCGAACTCAAACTCAATAACCCAACTAACAAAACAGAAAACGGCGATCGGACTTTCATGAAAACCTACTTGGATCAATATGCTAAGACCTATTTCTAGTTTAGACGAAATATTATTCAAACGGCATCGATTATGGAATTGTCTGGCTTATATCGATCGCAAATACGTTGGTGGATTTAGGCATTCCGTTATAGTCGATCGCAATTGCAGACTATTCCCCGTGCGATCTTCAATACGCAGACTTTGCCATTTTTTGATAGACAATCGCGTTGCAAAATGGAGAATGGTGCATTCAAAAGCTATCGACATTAGGGTTCGTAGCCTAACTTTTTCAGGGCTTCAGCCGCATATGATCGGACCTTTGGTTCTGAATCTTTCAACAAAGGAATCAAATTAGGAATCGCAGATTTTTCTAACTCACCCATTCGCCCTAGCGCAAACGCCGCACCCGATCGCGAATACTTATCTAAGTCTTTGAGCAAAAGAATCAAATCAGGAATCGCAGATTTAGCCGACTCGCCCATTTGCCCTAGCGCAAACGCCGCAACCCCTCGCACCTCTGAATCTGAATCTTTGAGTAAAGGAATTAAATCAGGAATCGCAAATTTTCCTGACTCACCCATACTCCCGATAGCAGAAGCCGCAGTCGATCGTACCCTTGGCTCTGAATCTTTGAGCAAAGAAATCAGATCAGGAATCGTAGATTTGGCCGATTCACCCATACTCCGGAGAGCAGAAGCCGCAGTCGATCGCAAATCTGAGTTTGAATCTTTAAGCAAGGGAATCAAATTTGGGATGGCAGATTTGGCCGCCTCACCCATTTCCCCTAGTGCAAGAGCCGCACTCCATCGCACCGATGAGTTTGAATCTTTAAGCAAGGGAATCAAATTTGGGATGGCAGATTTGGCCGCCTCACCCATTTTCCTCAGCACGAAAACCGTACTTGATCGGACATTTGGGTCAGGATCTTTAAGCAAAGGAATCAAATTCAGTATGGCAGATTTAGCTGAATCCTCTATTGCAACGATTGCAAAAGCCGCCCGCGATCGCACATCTGAGTTTGAATCTTTGAGCAAAGGAATCAAATTAGGTATGGCAGATTTGGCAGATTTGCCTATTTTCTCTAAAGCTTCAGCCGCACTCAATCGCACGTTTGGCTCTGAATCCTTGAGAAAAGAGACCAAATCGGGCATGGCAGATTTGGCTGAATCCCCCATTTTCCCTAGCGCGGAAGCCGCATTCGATCGCACCAATGAACTTGAATCTTTGAGCAAAGGAACCAAATTAGGTATGGCCGACTTAGCCGATTCCCCCATAAACCCTAGCGCGGAAGCGACACTCCATCGCACCCTTGGTTCTGAATCTTTGAGCAAAGGAATCAAATTGGGTATGGCTGATTTGGCCAACTTGCCCATTCTCCCTAGAGCAAAAGATGAGTTCGATCGCACATCTGAGTTTGAATCTTTGAGCAAAGGAATCAAATTGGGTATGGCTGATTTAGATGACTCTCCCATACTACCGAGAGCCGCCGCCGCACCCGATCGGACCCTTGGGTCTAAATCTTTGAGTAAAGGAATCAAATTGGGGATGGCCGACTTGGCCGACTCCTCCACACTGTCCATACTTCCTATCGCAGAAGCCCTCATACTCCCTAGCATATAATCCGCAGTCGATCGAACCAATGAATCTGGATCCTTGAGCAAAAGAACCAAGTTGGGTATGGCTGACTTGATGTCCTTGGACCCTAGGACATAAGCCGCATTCGATCGCACTTTTGGATCATCTGATTTCAACTGTTGAATTAACTGAGTTATCTCTTCAGTCTGCTTCTCTTGTTGTTGAGCCACGACTTCCGATCGCACCACCTCTGACAACCCTACGATCGAACTCAAACTCAATAACCCAACTAACAAAACAGAAAACGGCGATCGGACTTTCATAAAAACCTATTTGAATCAGTACACTGAGAGCTGTCTGTAGTCTAGACGAAATGTTGTTAAATACATCGATCGTGGAATTGTCTGGCTTAGGTCGATCGTCCTCACTCCGCATATTTCATCGATCGCTGTCATACTCTAGATCCGACCTGAGGAAAACCACTTGTGCCTAAATATAAAATCCTGCAAGAAGGAGCATCGTATACGTTTCGATCGTATTGCGAAATGAATGCAGAGCCGGAAGATATTCTTTCAGACCTTGGCTATCAGCTTTTGACCGAACGATTGATCTTGCCGAAGACGGCGACACTGTTAAGTTGGGAAAAAGAGTTACAGGCTCGGTTAGAACGATCGTTGATGGTGGTGACGCTAACGAGTGAAATGGCTCGACGGGAGACGTTGGTGGCTCCGATTTTATTGGAAATTGCAAGTCATTGTAAAGCTCAACTCCGAATTGAGTATCCATTGAATGTGAATAATTGGCTGAAAGGGAATCTAGATTATTTGGTGCGATCGACTCAGAGTATGGTGGTGATTGAGGCAAAAAAGGATGATTTGACTCGTGGGTTTACACAATTGGCGGCAGAGTTGATTGCTTTGGCTCAGTTACAGGAATTAGATAGTATTTATGGGGCGGTGACGATCGGCGATGCTTGGCGATTTGGATATTTGGATGCGGTGAATAAGACGATTATTCAGGATATTGCGCTCTATCGAATTCCAGATGATTTGGCTCAGGTGATAAATGTTTTAGTTGGTATTTTGGAAGGCCCGTGAGGGTTTGTACCCAAGTTTTTTCAGGGCTTCAGATGCAGCCGATCGTACACCTGGATCTGAATCTTTGAGCAAAAGAATCAAACTGGGAATAATAATTTCAGCTTTTACCGACTCACTCATACGCCCTAAGTCATAAGCCGCACTCAAGTGCTCCCTTG
>JAYVUU010000172.1:0-25823 GCA_043787635.1 Synechococcales cyanobacterium
GAAGCGGTTGCAGAAGGACTTAAGCCGTAAGGTTAAAGGCTCTAACAATCGGTATAAAGCACGATTGAACGTAGCTAGGCTTCACGAGAACGTTTCAAATATCCGTAGAGACAATCTAAACAAGATCACAACTCAGCTCGTTCAGGAAAACCAACTGATAGCCGTTGAGACGTTGAATGTTAAAGGGATGATGAAAAATCACTGCTTAGCGAAAGCGATCGGTGATGCGAGTTGGGGTGAATTGATTCGACAGCTTGAATATAAAGCATCTTGGTATGGGAGAACATTAGTCAAGATTGACCAATGGTTTCCGAGTTCAAAGCGCTGTTCAAGTTGTGGACATACGCTCAAAATGCTGCCACTAAAGATCCGCGATTGGACTTGCCCCAGTTGCAAAACAAGGCATGATCGTGATGTGAATGCGGCGGTCAATATTTTAGCTGTCGGGCAGACAGTGTTAGCCTGTGGAGCAACTGTAAGACCAAAAGTATCTAATACTTCAGGCGGGTGCGATGAAGCAGGAAGTAACAGAAGTAATTCTGTAAAGACTAAGAAGCAACGTAGAAGTTCTTAGGAATCCTCGTCTCTTTAGAGCGGGGAGGATGTCAACAATCCTCGTGTCCAAATGCTCTCAGGGCAGCGCAAGATCCAAATTAAGCAAGCGTTGACCCAGTCATTCTTCGTCTAGTTTCAACGAAAAATATTTCATTCGCTATCTTCTAACTGGCTATATTTCCGGTCTAGATTCGCCTCTGCGATCGCTGTAGTCCAAGCACCATGAGCTTTTCTAAACTCTCTCACCAAGCATTTATCCCCGACCCAACTCCCAAGCCCGCCGAATCACAATGCCGATCGCGCCGATCCACTCAGCCTTCCATGACCGAAATTTTCACATCGGTACAATTCACATTCAAACCGCGCAATTGTTTGAATGTGTTTTTCAACAATGCCTGTTTGCGTTGAAATTAAATCTAAACTAAATTCAGCATTTCTGAAATGTTGGTTACCCCCAACTCACAGGACAAACTAAACCCCAAGATATCAGAGTCAGAGAGCGATCGTTTTGACTCAACGTCAAATAGTGGCGTATTTGTGTCTTGGAGTTTAATGGCAAGGTCTACTGCTGGTAAATAGGACCGATCGCACAGTTGGCGAGGCTGGGTGTTAATAATGCTGTAGAGGATGATGTGACCCAGATTCAAGGAGCCTACCTCGTAAATTTCGGGATAAGTCAAAGCCCAGCAAACAGTTGCGTGACCTCAGTTTTTATGAACCGCTTCGATTCCATTGCCCAGATGACGAGCCGGACTATAAGAATGTCTGTTGTGATTAAGCGTTCAACTGAAACCGCCGCAGCGACCTATCTCATTATTTATTGAGAACGATAAAGATGTTGACACAATTGATATAGGTACACTAAGCCGCAACAATTGCAAACTCGTTAATCTCGAATGCACGGTCAAGCTGCGTTAGTTCAAAAAGAATCCGGGCTGGAGCTGAAAGGGAACAAAGGCTAAAGCGTTTGTTGAGACGCTGAGCGAGGGTCAATGTGGAAACTAAGCTCATCAATGCCGCACTATCAAGAGATTCGACCTGACTCATATCCACCGTCAATGATGTGGAACCCGGAGACATCATGGCTTTCGTCAATTGGTCTTGGAATGCGAAAACGTTGGTCGAGTTGACATGTCCTTGGGGACAAATTACTGTGTTTTCCTGAACCTGAGTCAGAGTGGGGATCTCTGTCAAAATTTGTTGGCGGCTGAGTATGTTTTTCACAGTTTAGACCTCTGAAGGAAATTGCTTGGAAACTTTTAAGCTCCGATAGCCCTGACAATAACTTCATTTCATCCAGAGCAACAGAGTTAGAAGCCTGTGTTGTCGAAATCTTCACTCTGCTCCTAGAATTTTAAACTTTCCGTAAGTCCTTGGTCAAAGTGTAGCTTGGTAGACATCGAAGAAATTTGGTCTTCAGTTTCGTCAGAAATACCGGGTCGCTTGGCGCTAAACTATTTGATGTCAATTTCCCATGAATGACACACAGGAACCGGGGTAACGACGATTTATGGCAAGAATTAATGACAATTATCTAAAACTCAAAGCAGGATACCTGTTCCCAGAAATTGGGCGACGGGTTAGTGCCTTTGCTCAAGCTAATCCTGAGGCGAAGATTATCCGGCTGGGAATTGGCGATGTGACGGAGCCGTTGCCTCAAGCGTGCCGAGATGCCATGGTGCTGGCAGTGCATGATATGGGCGATCGGAGCAAATTCAAGGGCTATGGACCGGAACAAGGTTACGAATGGCTACGGGAAAAAATTGCGACCCAAGACTTCAAGGCCCGCGGTTGTGATATTGATGCCTCTGAGATTTTTATTTCAGATGGTTCTAAGTGTGATTGTGGTGCGATTTTAGACATCCTAGGTTCGGAGAATCGGATTGCGGTGACCGATCCGGTTTACCCGGTTTATGTTGATACCAATGTGATGGCGGGTAACACGGGTGACATGAATGACAAGGGCGAATATGACGGCCTCGTATATTTGCCTATTACCGCTGAAAATGACTTCACAGCAGCGATTCCCACGGAGAAAGTTGATTTAATCTACCTGTGTTTCCCAAACAATCCAACGGGCGCGACGGCGACGAAAGCGCATCTGGAGGCGTGGGTAGCCTACGCTCGTGAGCATGGTTCGATTATTTTGTTTGATGCAGCGTATGAGGCATTTATTCAAGATCCTGATATGCCCCATTCAATTTTTGAAATCGAGGGCGCGCGGGATTGTGCCATAGAATTCCGATCGTTTTCCAAGAACGCAGGATTCACCGGAACCCGTTGTGCGATGACCGTTGTACCGAAGTCGCTGAAGGGTAAAACTAAGGACGGACAAGAGGTTGAACTGTGGGGATTATGGAATCGTCGTCAGTCTACTAAGTTTAACGGTGTGTCCTACATTGTCCAGCGGGGGGCGGAAGCGGTGTATTCCCCAGAGGGACAAGCACAGACTAAAGCGTTAATCCAGTTCTATATGGAGAATGCGCAGATCATTTTAGATCGATTAACTGCGATCGGAATTAGTGTGTACGGCGGAACCAATGCCCCCTATGTCTGGGTAAAAACACCCCAGGGATTGTCAAGCTGGGATTTCTTCGACAAGTTGCTGAGTGTGTGCAATGTTGTGGGAACGCCGGGTTCTGGGTTTGGTGCAGCGGGCGAAGGCTATTTCCGAATCTCTGCGTTCAATAGCCGCGAAAATGTAAACGAGGCGATGGATCGCATTGAGGCAAAGTTTAAGGCGTAGACCTGTCATTTTTCGTGTCGTCCTATTTTAACGAGGCGATACGGAAAATATTTATAGTACTTTTGTACTAAAATAACTATCTAGTCGTGAATGTTGTTTTATGATGTCGTCGTCTCACATTCCGTTGCCCTTGCAAGTTGCAGCTTCGCTTAAGACCTTAGATGGTGACGATCTTAAGGTGATGGTGGTGCTATGTTTTCAGGCGTTTAATTGCGATCGGACGAGCTTGACCCTAGAGCAAATTGAAGCCTTGGGAAATATTTCACGCCATGTCCTGAAGCCTTGTTTGAATCGGCTGATGCGACGGGCTTGGGTGATTCAGGAAGGTCCGCTCTATCGGCTGGCGCTACAGTTACCGAACCCTGAAACGTTGGATTTGGGGCCTGTAAACTATGAGCCAGCGCTGGGAATTCGACCTCAGCGGGTTCAGGCAAATTTGCTGTATCCCGATGGGCCTTGGTTGACGGAGGCGGGGTTTTTATTGGAAGACTTTGTGCGCGATCGGGTGGAGGTGTGGCGCAAGGGCGATCATTATAATGCGCGGGCGTTTGGGGTGATGGCGGTCGAAGATGTGATGGGGATTGTGTGTAAACATTATGCAAAATATGAAAACCATGGCAATTTAGAAATTGATTGGCATAGTTTTTGTTCAAAGAATCAACGCTATCTCCAAAATGTTAAGCGGCGCTTAGATGCGGGGGTTGAAATTCTGGAAACCGAACAGGCTCAAGTTATGGCAAAACTGCCGATATTAGAGCAGCCGTCGTCTAGTGTGTATGCCTCCGAAATTGAACCTGATGCACCGACCATCATGCCCCCTGCCCCATTTACAGTTACAAAAACCGTAGCGGCACTTACTCAGGCTCGATCGTTTCCAACCAAAATGCTTACGCCTGTTCGAGAGGTTCGATCGTTGTCCCGGCTCGATCGGCTAAATTTGTGGGTTCAGGATCCAATTCTCAGGCGGGAAGCCGAACGTGAGGCGAAGGCTGCGGGCTTTGGTATTGAGCGCAGTGAAGCAGGGATTGCATTTCGAGTCGTGGATTTGGAGAATTGTGAGGATTTTTAAACGTTGGACCTAACAATTAATCAATTACCATTGTTGACGATCGCAATTTTTGTTGTGGCGTTTTTATATTCATCCGTTGGTCATGCTGGCGCATCTGGCTATATTGCGGTGATGTCTTTGTTTGGTCTAAATCCATTGGTGATTAAGCCGATCGCATTAACGTTGAATATATTGGTCGCTTCGATTGCAAGTTTTCAATTTTGGCGATCGGGCCATTTCTCTTGGCGTTTGTTTTGGCCGTTTGCACTACTCGCAGTTCCGTTTGCGTTTTTAGGCGGATATATTAATTTACCCACTCAAATTTTCAAAGTAATTGTAGGAGTAATACTACTATTTTCAGCAGTGCGATTTTTGTATCCCTCCAAAATTGAATCAGTTATTCAAGAACCCAAAAGACCGATCGCACTCTTTTCTGGTGCAGGTTTGGGATTTCTAGCCGGATTAACCGGAACAGGCGGCGGCATATTTTTAACACCATTAATACTTCTCAATCAATGGGCAACCGTTAAGTCTGCGGCGGCAGTTTCGGCGTTGTTTATTTTGGTGAATTCTATTGCTGGACTGTTGGGAAATTTCAGCAGTACCCGATCGTTTCCCTCATTTACGGCTGTATTTGCAATCAGTGCGATCGTTGGTGGCACATTGGGTTCTTATTTGGGTAGCAATCGATTTGAACCCGTCATAATTAAGCGACTGTTAGCATCTGTGTTAACGATCGCAGGTCTAAAACTTATTTTTACGAGTTAGCAGACGGGCTAAATCTGATTAACTTAATTAGTTTGAATTCCCAATTTTTCCAACTGGGGCATCACCAATTCAAAGGCGCGACCTCGATGACTTAGGCGGCGCTTCACATCATCCGGCATTTGGGCGTAGGTCATCCCCGCTTCAGGTACAAAAAACACCGGGTCATACCCAAACCCGCCATCCCCCTGAGTTTCATGCAAAATCTCCCCAGGACAAATTCCTACTTCCTGGATTACAACTTCACCCGCAGGATTTGCCACTGCGATCGCACAAACAAATTGCGCCGCCCGAGGGCTTGAGTCCCCTAATTCCCGCAACAATCGCGAAATCCTATCGGCATCATCCACGCCATACCGCGCACTAAAAATTCCCGGTGCCCCATCCAAGGCATCAACAGCCAACCCCGAATCATCCGCGATCGCCCACTTTCCCGTTGCAACTGCCGTTTCCGACGCTTTCAAACAAGCATTTTCCAAAAACGTCGTCCCTGTTTCATCCACATCAATTTCTGGCGGTTTTAGCTCCAATGTCCAACTTGAAGTTGCGTCAAAATACTGCTGCATTTCCCGCAACTTACCTGGATTGCCCGTGCCCAACACTAAAACCGCCATGCGCTGCTCCTAAACCCAAAATTCAAGTTCACCACAAGAATGGTGCTTTACAATCTGTAATGCTAGTTATTTATCCTCACACAATTTGGGTTCGTATCAATAACTTAATTGCTGGTAATTTATCGACGCTTCAATTCCCGCAACTCCTTCCAATCCGCCACGTCCTGCCCGATCGCCACATACCGCTTTGATGGGCGTACAACCTACCCACATTCAAAAAGCGCGACGGGTAGCAGTCGCTACAATACTCGGCTAACGCCCCTAACCTTGCCTCCTGAGCATCCCCTACCAACAAAAGACTCAATCCTGTATAGTCTAGTAAACCTTTCCGCTCGACCTGAGTAAAACTTTGGTAACACTCATTTTTGTACCTACCCAAATGATGTGCGACCCCAGCAAAACCAGTGACTTAAAATCAAGCTGAAAAGCAAGACTTCGCTATCCCCCATTTCGTTCACCGTGCCGCATCGCTATCTTCTTTTTAACAAGCCATTCAACGTCCTTAGTCAGTTTACTGACACACAGGCCGCAGAGTCAGCCCAACGCAGCACCCTCAAAAACTTCATCCCCGTTCCCGATGTCTATCCCGTCGGACGCTTGGATCATGACAGCGAAGGGCTAATGATTTTGACCAGTCATGGCGAGCTTCAACATCATCTCAGTCATCCAAAATTTGCCCATCCCCGCACTTATTGGATCCAAGTCGAAAACATCCCTACATCCGATGCTCTTCAGAAACTACGCGAGGGCGGATTAAGTATTCAAAACTATCTCACTCGTCCAACGACCGTCCGAATCCTAACCAATCCGCCCAATTTACCCCCGCGTACACCTCCAATCCGATCGAGGCAAAACATCCCGACCGCTTGGATCGAGATGACCCTGACTGAAGGTCACAATCGCCAAGTCCGACGAATGACTGCTGCTGTTGGCTTTCCAACGTTACGCTTGATGCGATCGTCCATTGCCCATCTACAGCTCAACGGCTTGACTCCGGGTCAATGGCGGGACTTAACAGAAGCTGAACTAGAACCTCTTCTAAAGAGCCTTAGTTCAAAGCGATTGGCGTCTTAAAAAATAAGTTTGACTATTCAACAGGCGGGATCATTCCCGATCGTAGCTGCTCCAGAACCTTCAAGAAATCTTCTAGGCTCTGGAACTGCGAATATACGGATGCAAAACGAATATAAGCCACTTCACTGAGAACGCGAAGCTCTCCCAGAACCAGCATTCCTATTTCTAGACTTGTCACCTCTCGGGATGAACGCTGTTGTAAATCAGATTCAACGTCAGAAACTACCCGATCGAGATCAACTTCAGAAACACCCGACTTCTCACAAGCTCGCATTGCACCTTGGAAAAGTTTCGATCGATCGAACAACTCCCGTTGCCCGCCCCGTTTAATAACCATAATTGCTGAAACTTCAACCCGCTCATAAGTTGTAAAGCGATGGTCACATTTCAGACATTCCCGACGACGACGCACACTATATCCTGAATCTGCCGGACGAGACTCTAGAACGCGATTTTCAAAATTCTGGCAAATAGGACAACGCATAACAAGACTAGATATATCCAGGACATCTGGCACCTACATAATACATCTAGCGCTAAATCTCGCTAATGTTATTTTTGCAACCACATTTAGCGTCAGAATTTAAGAGTACCCATGAACTAAATGATTCATCCCAGAGATTATTTTCTTATACTACTTAAGGATCTGAATCATCTAGTCAGAGTATTTACGGATCAAGCTGGTATCTAGACTGACTTTGAGCGGTTGATTTATACTTAAATTCTGGACAACACACCCATTCACGTGATTTAAGTCACACAATTCCGTAAAATAGAGTTAGAAAATCGCAGGAATTGGGTAAATTGAGTTATGTGCATCATGCCTATGACTTTCAACCAGACTTGTTTTATTTGTCCCACTGCTATGAATTCTGGAGATTAGTGCATGGTCACTCGTGACACTAAAAAGCAAAAAATTCTTGTCGTTGATGATGAGCCTGACAACTTGGATTTGCTATACCGAACATTCCATCGAGAATTCAAGGTATTGCGATCGGAGAGTGGTCCAAAGGCGCTTGAAATTCTTGAGCGAGAAGGTGACATTGCCGTAATTGTCTCCGATCAACGGATGCCCCAGATGAGTGGGACTGAGTTTCTGAGCTTAACGGCTGAGCGGTACCCGGACATTATTCGGATCATTTTAACGGGCTATACAGACGTTGAAGATCTCGTTGATGCGATCAACTCTGGCAAGGTTTTTAAATATGTTACGAAGCCTTGGGATGATGTTCACCTTAGACAAGTGGTGCAGCAAGCTGCTGATACGCACAATGTACTACGAGCAAGAACCGAAGACCTACGACGTAATTTACGGCGAGAGACGCTACTTAATGCGGTAACTGCGACCCTGCGGGCTGCTTTGGGCTATGAAGAACTCCTCTCTTCAATTTCCAGTGCAGTTGGTCAGGCGTTGGAATCAAGTTATTGCATCTTACGTCCCTATATAGAAGGTCAGTTTTCTGCGGAGTGTGTGATTTATCGGTCACTTACTCTTAACTCTGATACAAGTCCAAATCCCTACTCTGTTTTGGGTGGGATCTCAGAAACAGTATGGTCCGTGCCTGAAATTCAGGCTTTTGACATTACACAATTACAGGAGGATCCATCAAACTCGGGAGCCATTCAGGCGTGCCAATCGCTCCGAATCATCTCAACACTAATGGTTCCGCTGACCTGTCGCCATGAGTTAGTCGGTGTTTTAGCGTTGCACCAGGTCGATGAAAATCGGGTCTGGCAAGCGGATGAAATTGAGTTATTGGGGATGGTGGCAGACCAAGCTGCATTGGCACTGGCACAAGCTCAATCCTATGAACAGGTCCGATCGCTGGCTAAACGTGAGGCATTGATCAATACCATTACTACAGCAATTCGATCGAGTTTGGACCCGCAGGAAATTTTTGCATCGATCACGTCACAGTTGGGGCAAGCGCTAATGGTCGATGGCTGTACCCTGTCGCTGTGGCGATCGGATGATCAGTATGTCGAATGCGTGGGACTCTATGACGCGAATTTACCCCTCTCGGTCACGCCTGGGGAATTGGCGACAGCTTTGCCGAAGTCCAATGTTTTAATTCGTGATAATCCGGTGCTGCTCAAGCTTCAGGAAACCCAAGCTCCTGTTTCTTTGCCCGATTTGTCGCTGCATCCAGAAATGAATGTCCTAGAAATGCGATCGTCTTCAAAGGCATTATTGGTGTTGCCATTGTTGGCTGACGGGAAAATTATTGGCAGTATTTCACTGAGACAGAATACCAGTATTCGCCATTGGACTGACTCTGAAATTCGACTAGTTGAATCCGTGGCAGAACAGGCGGTGATCGCAGTGCAGCAGGCTAATTTATTTCAAACTACTCGTCAGCAAGCCGAGAAATTAGTGGAACTCGATCGGGCTAAAACCGAGTTTTTCCAGAATATTTCTCACGAATTTCGGACTCCCTTGACCTTGATGCTGGGTCCATTGGAAACAGCCGTAGGTCAAAAAGTTGGGCTGTCCGTGGACCAATCATCCATCGCGCTTCGCAGTAGCCGTCGATTGTTGCGCTTGGTGAATCAACTTCTAGACCTACAGCGTTTGGATGCAGGTGAGATGCGATGTCGATTCCAGCCCTGTGATTTAGCTGACTTTGTGCATCAAATTGTTGAGACCTTTGGGGGGTATTGCGAGAAAAAAGGAATTCAGCTTATTTCAGCATTACAGCCCTGCGAAGCGGTTTATCTTGATCTTGAGAAGTTCGACAAAGTTGTTTATAACTTACTGTCCAATGCCATGAAGTTCACACCGTCCGGTGGAACGATTACGGTCTCCCTAGAGCCTTTGGGCAATACGGTTTTACTATCTGTGAAAGACACGGGGATCGGAATCCGCGACGATCAGATTCCGGTTTTATTTGAACGATTCAGACAAGCAGAAGGATCGGTTAATCGCCGCTATGAAGGGACGGGGCTTGGGTTGGCGCTGGTAAAGGAGTTGGTAGAGATTCATGGCGGCCAAGTTCAGGTCTCTTCTGAGTATGGCGTGGGCAGTACCTTTGCGTTGACATTGCCTGTGGGATCTGACCATTTAGAGGCGAGTCAGATTGAGGACGAGCGCAGTGAATTGCAAATGGCACGGGCTATGGTGGAGTTTGCAGACCTTGACATTGAGGTGCAGTCTTCAGATGCAGAAGAGGTGTCTGAAGAAGTTTTAGCGGAGGGTGAGACCCCAGCTAAGCGGGTCTTGGTGGTAGAAGACACAACGGATCTGCGAAACTATGTGGCGGGAATTTTACGATCGCAGGGCTACCGGGTCTTGACGGCGCGGAATGGGGAAGAGGGGTTCCAGATGGCAGAGCTGCATCGTCCCCATTTGATTTTGACGGATTTGATGATGCCGAAGGTGTCGGGGTTGGATTTGATTCGGATGATTCGCGGGAATGTGGATTTATGCGGAACGCCTATTGTGTTGCTGACGGCAAAAGCTGACGAGAATACTCGACTCGAAGGCGTGGAGCGTGGGGCAGATGCCTACTTATCGAAGCCGTTCAACGCGCGGCTGGTGATTGCAGAGGTGCGAAACCTGTTGGCGCTGAAGGAAAATGAACAGCGCATGGTGGAACTGAACGAATATTTGACGGAATCGGTCTTGAAGCGGTTTTTGCCTCCAAGCTTAGTCAAGCGGGCGGCGAAGGGGACGTTATCTCTCGATTTGCGACCTGAACCGAAGATGGTGACGGTGTTGTTTAGTGACATTGTGGGCTTTACCCAGTTGTCGAATACGCTGCGATCGAAGAAGGTGGCAGAAATCCTAAATGAGTATCTGACGGCGATGACCCGTGCGGTGTTCAAAAATGGCGGGACGGTGGATAAATTTATGGGTGACGCGATTTTGGCGCTCTATGGGGCACCGGAAGAGTTAACGCCAAATGAGCAGGTAAGGCGGGCGATCGGGACGGCACGAGATATGCATTCTGCACTGGAAATTCTGAATGAAAAGTGGATGGCGCAAGGGTTGCCGAAGCTAGAGTTTCGCTGTGGGATTCACCAAGGTACGGCGGTGGTGGGGATGTTTGGGGGCAGTGAGCGATCGGACTATACGGCGGTTGGTCCCTGTGTCAATATTGCAGCCAGACTTCAAACAGCGGCACAACCGGGTCAAATTTTGATCTCGGCGGCGGTGGCAGATTACCTTGAAGAAGAGGAAATCACGAAGGGTGAGTCTTTGAATTTGAAGGGGATTGATGAAACGGTGCTGACCTTTTGGGTGGATCCCAGCGCGATCAATGTCCGGGAATCTTCGTTGATTGATTAGAATGAGGTCAAGGTCTTCATCGGTTTTAAGGATATGGCTGCGTCAGGAGTATTAAGAGGGAGAAAACCTGACTCGGTGCAGTTTTGGCTGGCGATCGCGGCGGTGTCGTTACTTTTACATGCGCTCCTGATTGTTGGGATAAAACGCTGGGGAACGATGGTGGTAGAGCCGGATGCGGGTCCGATCGCGGTGGAGTGGGTCGAGCCTGCTGGGTCGGATGCTGTGGATGTGCCGATCGGTCAAGCTAGTGTCCCGAAACCTGAAGTAAAACCCGATTTAAAATCCGAAATTCAGCCGGAGTTTCAGATCAAACCGGAGCCGATCGTGAAGCCAGAGGTCAAAGCAGAATCAAAAAAGGTACAGCCTGCGATCGTTCCTAATCAGGTAAAGCCGCAAGTGGCGAGACAACCCAGGAAAGAAATATCCCCACCACCAAGAGGTAAAAAATCTGGGCTTAACGATCCGCAGAAGGGATTGCCCGAAAACAGTAAGCCAAGCTTAGGCGGTGGACAAGACTTATCTCGTGAACCTGGGACTGTTGGGCAAAGAACCGTCGGAATTACGCTATTGAGTACTCAGCAAAATGACACTGCTGGTGCGGATGATCGAAAAGCAACCTTACGGCTCAAGCCGTTCCCATCGACGAGTCAGCTCAGCGCAAATTTTGTGAGTGACGTTGGACAGACCATCACGGTATCTATTGATTTTTTGGTGCGTTGCACCAAGTCTCAGGGACTGACCTGTGTGCCTAGCGACATAAAGCTAGACTATCAATCTTCTAAGTTGCCACGGGATTTATCCAGTGAATATGACCTAGAGTTAGGAAAAGTAATCAATAATTGGATTCAGACGCTTCAGGCCGAATCCTTAGTCTATCAACCAGATCCTCTGGGAAAGACTGATGTATTGCAAAAGCCACCAACCTATTGGACAATTAAGATACAGCTCCAGGGAAAGAACTAATTTGATTTTTTGAAATATCGTGCTATCTTTAGCAGTGTGCAAAAGCGCGGGTGTAGTTTAGTGGTAAAACCTTAGCCTTCCAAGCTAATGATGGGGGTTCGATTCCCCCCACCCGCTTACAAAGATCGGTAAGACTCTTAGAAACCAACTAAGCTCCTTCTTCCAATAGAACTCCAGTCTCATCTGATTCTGGTGTGTCAAATTCTTCTACTTCAGGCTTTGCCTCAAAATTCATACCCGGCAAATGCCATTTATCTAGTACATCTTTAACTAAGATTTCATGTAGCCATACTTGCCCGACAACTGTGAGCGGCAGTGCTAGGAGTAAGCCTAAAAAGCCAAAGAATGTCGCAAAAAATACCTGAGACATCAACGTAACCGCAGGCATTAACGACACCTGTTGCGCCATGACGTAGGGCGTTAGAAGATTGGTTTCTAGCTGTTGAACTAAGAAATACAACAGTAAGACCGCACCTGATTTCCACGGCGCATCTAGAAGGGCGATCGTCATGGGGGGCACCACACTCAGCGCGGGACCAATGTTGGGAATAAACGTCAGCAATCCAGCAAAAATACCATTGGCCAACGGCAGCTTTACCCCCAATATCCATAGCCCAATGCCACTAAAGCCACCAATCACCAGCATATTAAACAAAATCCCCACCAGCCAACCCCGCAGCGACTCTCCACACCGATCGAGAATCACGTCAATTCGATGGCGATAGAATGACGGAAACAAGCGAACTAATGCGCGCCGATATTGATCGGGTTCGACCAAAAACATAATCGACAGAATCACAACTAGAAGTAAATTCAGTACGCCGCCCAATGTGCCCGAAGCCAACGCGACCGACCCACCCAACAGTTGATTGAATAAGGGTTTTAATTGCTGTAGCACCGCATCTGGGTCTGGAATGGCTGAGGAGATAACCGGGGGCAGTGAGGCTCTGAATGAATCAAAGCTTTGATTCAACCGATCGAATCCCTTAGGAAAAAGCGTCATCATTTGCTGAAACTGATCCGCAAAGGGCGGCACGATCAACCAAAGCGACAACCCCAGCAGACCCAAGACTAACGCGATCGCACTCAGCAACGATCGCCCCCGTTTTAGTCCTAGGCGTTGTTGAATTAATTTAGCAATCGTACTGAGCGCTGAGGCTAATACAATAGCTGCAAAAATTAGCATTAATGCACTACGAATCTGCCACAAAATCACCAATGCGACCGCCAAGGCCACCATCCCGACCCATTGCCCAATGTTCATATCTTACTCATATGGCTAGTAGAACTTGTGGTTAATCCTAGCCTGACGCGATCGAAAGAATTTTTTGTCTTAATGTTTGTTACGGGCAAGGCGAATATCTACGTTTTGTTACATCCACCTAGCTCTACAATGGTAGATCTTATCATTCACTTCCTTGACCGATGCAGCCAACTGATCCGAGCAAGTTCACCGAAAAAGCATGGGAGGCGATCGTCCAGTCTCAGGATATTGTCCGACGATATAAACATCAAAACCTTGAAGCCGAACATTTATTGATTGCGCTTTTAGAGCAACCCGATGGGCTTGCGACTCGGATGTTGACGAAGGTAAACACGGATGTGACCCGTTTTTTCCAGCAACTGGACGACTTCACAACTCGACAACCCAAGCTGGGAACGGTCGATCAGCTCTATGTTGGCTACAGTTTAGAGAAGCTGCTCGATCGGGCCGAAATTACGCGAAAGTCCTTGCAGGATGATTTGATTTCTGAGGCGCATATTTTAATTGGTTTTTCGACAGATCCCCGCATCGGAATGCGAATGTTTCGGGCATCAAATCTAGATGTGAAGCAACTTGAAAGTGCGGTGAGTGACGTTATAAAAGAGGCTGCCGCTGCTGCTGTGAAGGAGGAAGAAACCTCTATAGCGGGATTACCTTCGGGAAATAGCAGCAAAAATTCAGCCCAGTCTCCATTGGAACGCTTTGGTCGAGATCTGACCGAAATGGCACGTCAGGGAAAGATTGATCCGGTGATCGGTCGAGATGAGGAAATTCGTCGGGTGATTCAGGTATTATCCCGCCGCAGTAAAAATAATCCGGTGTTGATTGGGGAGCCGGGAGTGGGCAAAACGGCGATCGCGGAAGGGTTAGCGTCCCGAATTGCGGATGGTCAGGTGCCCGATTCCCTTAAGGATCAGCAATTGATTTCCTTAGATATGGGGTCATTGATTGCGGGTGCTAAATATCGCGGTGAATTTGAAGAACGGTTACGATCGTGTTTGAACGCTGTGATGGATTCTGAAGGACAAGTGATATTGTTCATTGATGAATTGCATACGGTGATGGGAGCCGGGGGCAGTCAGGGGGCGATGGATGCGAGTAATTTGCTGAAACCGATGTTGGCGCGGGGTGAATTGCGGTGCATTGGCGCGACGACTATTGATGAATATCGGACTCATATTGAAAAAGATCCAGCTTTCGATCGGCGCTTTCAGCAGGTATTAGTTGAGCAGCCCACCATTGAGGATACGATTTCTATTTTGCGCGGATTGAAAGAACGGTATGAAGCGCACCATGGGGTCAAAATTTCAGATTCGGCATTGGTGGCAGCCGCTACATTGTCGTCCCGCTATATTGCCGATCGGTTTTTGCCGGATAAAGCGATCGATTTGGTGGATGAAGCCGCCGCCAAACTGAAGATGGTCGTCACCTCTAAACCTGCTGATTTGGAGATGATGGAGCGACGGTTAACGAAATTGCAGATGGAAAAACGATCGCTTTCGGATGAAGGTAAGAACACCAGTGATTCGTCTAAAATTCGCATTGAAAAAATTGAGCAGGAAATCAAAAGTCTTGAACTCAAGAAAACAGATCTAACAACACGGTGGGAGACCGAGAAATCTTTATTGGATGAACGCAATGATGATTTGAAAAAAGAGGAACAATTCCGCACCCAAATCAAACAAGCCGAACGGGAATTTGATTACAACAATATGTATCGTTTACAGTATGAATTGCAACAACTTGAAGCAGACCATGCCAGAAAAGAGGCAGATGTTACCGCAATGCAGTCTTCAGCCTCGACCCTAGCTCGTGAACAGGTGAATGAAGCGGATATTGCTGAAATTGTTGCCATGTGGACCGGAATTCCTGTGAGTCGTTTGGTTGAATCTGAACGTCAAAAATTGTTGAACTTAGAATCCTATCTACAGCAAAAAGTCGTTGGACAGGAAGATGCGATCGAGGCGGTAGCGTCGGCCATTCGTCGGGCACGATCGGGAATGAAAGATGGAAATCGTCCGATCGGGTCATTTCTATTCTTAGGACCAACAGGTGTAGGAAAAACGGAGCTAGCACGGGCTTTGGCTGAAGTTTTGTTTGATACTCAGGAGGCGATGATTCGGCTGGACATGTCGGAATATATGGAAAAAAATTCGGTGATGCGAGTGATTGGATCGCCGCCTGGATATGTGGATTCGGAGAAAGGCGGACAATTGACAGAAGCGGTTCGTCGTAAACCCTATTCAGTTATTTTGTTAGATGAAATGGAGAAAGCCCATCCTGATGTATTCAATATCTTTTTGCAAATGCTCGATGATGGTCGAATCACTGATGGTCAGGGTCGTACAGTAGCGTTTGGTAATACTGTAATTATCATGACGAGTAATGTGGGAAGTGGGGATATTTTGGAATTGTCATCGGACGATCGGAATCATCCCGAATTGGAATCGCGGGTTATGGGAGCATTACGTAAACAATTCCGACCCGAATTTCTCAACCGGATTGACGAGACTATCATATTCCATCCTTTAGGGCGTGCAGAGTTGGGGAGTATTGTTGGATTACAAATACATCGAATTGAATCACTTTTGGCAGATCAGAGAATTGCATTGGAAATTACAGCCGCCGCAAAGTCATATCTTGCAGAAGAAGGCTATGACCCGGCCTATGGTGCCCGTCCATTGCGTCGGACCATTCAGCGTAAACTCCAGAATCCGATCGCAACTAAACTATTGGATCAAACCTTTTCTGCGGGAGATACGATTTTGATTGATTGTGTAAATGATGGGTTGACCTTCGATCGGAAGTAAAAACATATCATGCCAAAAAAACAAAAATTTCCTCATCTCCTCGGCTCAAAATGGACCGCCTGCGAAGCGACCTTTGGGTGGCGACATTTTGCGGTAGTGAATCGTAAGAATGACGACGGTTACGTCTTTGCTGAGCTAGAGTCGTCCTGCGATCGGAGCATTCGATTTTGGTTAAATGCCAAAAATTTGCGCGATCGGCGGCGCTGGCTGCCAGGATGGACAACGTTGGAAGAACTGGGAATTGAACCCAGCAAATATGAGAGAAATCTAGATCAGATTAATCGATCGCAGATTGAACCCGCAATTTCAAATTCGGAACATCCTGAATCTTAGACCATCAAATTCTAGTCTTGGAATACTAGATATAGTGAAACACCAAGGTCGCTCCAATAATCAACCACACGCTGCCAAATTTCCATCATCGTCTTCCAACTCAACGGCTCAGCCTTCGCTAACCGATCGGCAGCCGAGTACAACACCATAATGCAATCGCCTTCTTCCCATTCCAAATCAGTCAAACAATCGACCACGGCATCCCAGTTCTTACCAAAATAATCTGGGAATTCAAACGTCTTAGCCAATTCAGTAAAGTAACTAGACTCACCCTGTGCCTTACGACCATTGAACTCAATTATGTCAAACCCCCAGTCTATACAATCTCGAATAAATGCCGGACGATCGGTCTCACTATCAATAGAATAAAACCCTGGAAGTTGCTCCATAGCATCCAAAGAGAACTCTTGAGTGGGTAAATGCGAAGAAATAGTCATTTGAAATAGCTCCTAGATTTAGCCGGGATACGGGAATGCAATCGGTTATCGCTTAGGACTAACGGGAAGCTGAATCAGTGCAAAGGTAGCATAGTGATCGCCCGTGTAAAAGTATTCGCGTTGTTGACTGGCAATGATTCTCCGTGCCCCGCGATTTCTAGCACCCGGTGTTGGAACCGTATATTCCCGATAATACCCCCGCGCCGCAATGGGTAATCGCTTCTCAAAATTACCAAAAACAGTGCCATCCTTTTGCGGATAGGGAAACGGTCCGCCGCGCTGAATTAAACCCAGTGTAGTTTTAGCTTCTGGCGGAAGTTGGTTTAGGGAAACTCTCCCAATGACCGAGGGCGTGGTAGACCGGGACGATCGGCTGACCATCAGGTCAGACTTAACCGCGTCAGACATCGCGATCGGTATCGCAGCACTGCCCATCAGCCCGCAATAGGATCCAATAGATAATCCAGTAAATAAAACTGCACGAAATACCGACCCGATCGCAACATTCATACCCAAACTACTCCACACCAGCAATTGAACGATACTGTTCATTTTACTCTAGGATAGAGGGCGAAACAAATTAGAGTTTTAGAGTAGACAAGGGATTTAATCTTATGGATACTCCAGATCAACTGCTATGGAGCTTAGGATTAGTCGTCGGGTCCATCGGGCTTTCAGTCTGGCAGCGGCTGGATCTTGCGATGCCGATTTTGGTTGCAGTGGGTCGATCGATTTTGCAAATGATTGTTTTTTGTTATCTACTCGCCATAGTCTTTGCACTCCATTCACCATGGGCAACCGCGATCGCAGCCCTAACTTTAATCACAATTTCTAGTCTGCTCTCCAAAAATCAAATCAACGATAGAATTCCATTCCTGCTCCCAATGCTTACGGGAATATTACTCTTTAGCAGCACGATTACGCTGACCTATACTCACATATTCGTCACCCCAACTTGGAAATGGTTTGAAGCCCGATCGGTTTTGCCTTTTTTAGGAATGATCCTCAGTAGCATGAGCGCCAGTACGATCGGCGCGACCCAACTGATTCAAACTCTGAATAGCCATCGCCTCGAAATCGAAACCCATCTGAGCCTCGGCGCAACCCCAAAACAGGCGATCGCCCAATATCAAAGGGACGCAGTGCGCAGTGCGATCATGCCACAAATTAGCACCTTGACCGTTTTAGGACTGGGCATCTTGCCGACCTTTCTGTCCGGTGAGTTGATCGCAGGCTTAGATCCATTGCAGGCCGGAGCTTATCAACTTTTGATACTGTTTATGTCACTGTTTGCAACACTGTTCGCAACGATATTGCTAACCCTAACGATTTCACGACAATTTTTAACGAAGGACGCTCAATTGCTAACGTGGTAATGGCAACCCCGACTTTATTGCGTAACCAATTACTCTGTTTACTCGCCCAATTCGATCTGGAAAACTATAGATAAGACGTAAACTAGAAGGCGTTGGCATTAATATGGATAGCCGATCATGTCAATGCTCAATACCTTAGCGGCGGCCCGTCATGGCGATGATCTGACCCTTGAACAGGGCTTAGAATTACTGTTAGCGACGGACCCTGAGACCATTTCCCAAATCCGTAATACCGCCGATGCTTTGCGCCATGAGCAATCTGGCGACACGGTGACTTATATTGTCAATCGTAATATTAATTACACAAATATTTGTGAACAGCATTGTAGCTTTTGTGCATTTCGACGAGATGAAGGAGACGAAGGGGCATATTGGCTAGACTTTGGGAAAATTCTAGAAAAAGCCACGATCGCCGTCTCGCAAAATGCCACTGAAATTTGTATGCAGGGCGGTTTGAATTTAGGTGCAAAGTTAAATGGCAAATCTCTTGATTATTATATTCAGCTAGTAGATACCATTGTTTCAAACTATCCACAACTCCACATTCACGCGTTTTCGCCCCAAGAAGTTCAATTTATTGCCCGTGAAGATGGTCTGAGCTATGTTGAGGTAATCCGTGAATTGCAGGCCGCTGGAGTCGGGTCGCTTCCGGGAACCGCCGCAGAGGTGCTGGACGATCAGATCCGCAAGATCATTTGCCCTGAAAAGATTAATTCCCAAACCTGGCGAGAAATTGTGGAACTGGCCCATCGTGAGAACCTGCCCACCACCAGCACCATGATGTCGGGGCACATTGAAACACCACTGCAACAAATTCAGCATTTAGATCAACTCCGAGAACTGCAAAAACGATCGCACGCCCAAGGAACAACAGGCATCACCGAATTTATTTTGTTACCCTTCGTCGGTCAAGATGCACCAAAACCCCTAAGAAGTCGGGTAGGCCGCGATCAACCGGACTTAAATCATGCGCTGCATTTGATGGCGGTTGCGCGAATTTACCTGGGAAATTGGATCCCAAATCATCAGCCAAGCTGGGTCAAACTTGGTCTATCCGGTGCGACAGAAGCCCTGCGCTGGGGCTGTAATGACATTGGTGGAACACTCATGGAAGAGCATATTACTAGCATGGCGGGGGCGATGGGCGGAACCTGTCAAACGGTGGCTGAGTTGCAGGCGGCGATCGGATCAATCGATCGACCTTTTGCAGAGCGGACAACATTGTACGATCGAGTCTTTTGATACAAACGAAAAATCTTTCCAATCTCCCTCTGAGATTATCTCAAATAAATAGATCTCCATCGGGAAACCACAGCCTACGATAGAATTAGAACTCACTTAATTCCTTTATCTTCAGTAGTTTTTATGTCAGTTCGAGTTCGCATTGCTCCGAGTCCTACGGGAAACCTCCACATCGGGACCGCTCGTACAGCGGTGTTCAATTGGCTCTATGCCAAAAATAATGGCGGGACGTTCATTCTGCGGATCGAAGACACCGACCTCGAACGATCGAAACCTGAATTCACTCAAAATATTCTCGATGGTTTGAAATGGCTGGGTTTAAATTGGGATGAAGGTCCAGTATTCCAGACCGATCGGACTGAGCTTTATCAAGCCAAAATCCAAGAATTACTTGATAAGGGCTTAGTTTATCGTGCCTACGATTTGCCAGAAGAACTCGAAACCATGCGCGCCCGTCAGAAAGCTCGCAACGAAGCCCCACGCTACGATAACCGTCACCGGAACCTAACGCCAGACCAAATTGCTGCATTTGAAGCCGAAGGTCGTCCAGCGGTGATTCGATTTAAAATTGAAGACGATCGGGAAATCATCTGGACTGATTTAGTTCGGGGCAAAGTCTCCTGGAAAGGTCGTGATTTAGGCGGTGATATGGTGATTGCGCGGGCTGCTGATGCGAAGACGATCGGTGCGCCATTGTATAACTTTGTCGTTGTTGTTGATGACATTGACATGGCAATTTCCCAAGTGATTCGCGGCGAAGATCACATTGCTAATACACCCAAACAAATTTTGCTCTATGAAGCATTAGGCGCAACGGTTCCAACCTTTGGTCATACGCCATTAATTTTGAATGAAAAAGGCGCAAAGCTTTCAAAACGCGATGGTGTCACCTCGATTTTTGACTTCCAAAAAATGGGCTATATTCCAGAAGCGATCGCAAATTATATGAGTCTTTTGGGCTGGTCGCCGATCGAGGGAATGAATGAAATCTTCTCCCTTGAAGATGCTGGAAAAGTATTTAGTTTCGATCGGGTGAACAAAGCAGGCGCAAAGTTTGATTGGGACAAACTGAATTGGATTAATAGTCAATATCTCCATGCAATGCCCGTTCCACAATTGACAGATTTACTCATTCCCTATTGGCAAGAAGCAGGCTACGTATTTGATCCAGTGAACGATCGGGCTTGGTTAGAACAACTTGTCGCGGTGATTGGTGCAAGTTTGGCAAAGTTGACTGATGCCGTTGAAATGTCAGCTTATTTGTTTAATCCAACCGTCATGCCCACAGATGAAGCTCTCAAACAATTGGGTCTCGACGGCGTAACGGCAGCGCTAACAGCAGTATTGGCCGCAATTCCCACAGAGCCACTCACTGAAGAATCTGCCAAAGAAATCATTAATTTGGTAGTGAAAGAGAATGGAGTTAAAAAAGGATTGGTCATGAAATCATTGCGAGCTGGATTAACCGGGTCATTACATGGTCCTGACCTAACACAATCTTGGTTGTTATTGAATGCAAAAGGTTGGGATAAAACCCGCTTGACGGGTGCGATCGGATAACTTAGACGATTTCTAAGAATAAGCCAATCGGAAGCTCGTCATCTGCTAGTCCCGATCCCCCTAAATCCCCCTTAAAAAGGGAGACTATGAAATAAGGCTTGCTCTTGTCCCCCCTTTTTAAGGGGGCTAGGGGGATCGGGTTTAAGCGGGTTAGGGGGATCGAATCTCAAGGGAACTTTCTAATATTCGATCGGTCATGTAAGACCTAATCATCCAAGTTGAGCCATAACGAATTCCCATGTTATTAAATCGCTGTTTCTCTGTTTGGTCCACTGTTGCTGTCATGTTCGCATTAGGTTGTGGTCTGGGCGCAACTCCAGCTCAGGCCGACATCTCCCTCGATTCAGGGTTCGGTCAAACGTCTATCTCAGGAACCGCCGGGGGTGGAACATCATTGCAAGATGTTGCTGGAAAGAGCGAAACTGCGACCGGGAGCTGTTTGGGATTTGGCAAAGGACAGCCCGACCAAACCCTACGACTTAATTCGGGTTTTCGGGATTTGACGGTAGTGGTGAAAAGTAATGCTGACACTACTATTGTAGTCAAAGGACCGGGTGGGACTTGGTGCAATGATGATTTTCAAGGAAAAAATCCTGGTCTTGATGGGCAGTGGCAAGCTGGGGAATATAAAATCTGGATTGGCACCCAAGGACGAAATCAATCCGTCAACTATGTCTTGAAAGTGAGCCAAGAATAACGATCGAAATAAATCTCGTAATACGATGGAGTTGATGTGTATCCATAGTTTGTATGCATCCAACCCTAATATAGTCGTCAATCGTCTCACCATCCATGCCACTACTTACCCCGATCGCTGCTGGCTTCGTCTTGGACAATCGCTATGAAGTGGTTCATTTCCTTGGCTATGGCGGATTTGGACGTACCTATTTGGCTCGCGATCGGCAACGGTTTAATGAATTATGTGTCCTCAAAGAGTTTGCACCGCAAATAAACTCACCGGAAATTCTAAACAAAGCCACAGAACTATTTCAGCGTGAAGCCGGAACCCTATATCAGCTTCGCCATCCACAAATCCCAGAATTCCGAGCGATTCTCCAAGCCACAATTGACAGCAACCCGGTCTTGTTAATTGTTGAACAATATATTTCAGGCGAAACCTACGAACAATGGGTCGAGGCAGGCAACCGATTAGACGAAGCTGAAGCGATTCAATTTCTGAAAGACATCCTGCCCGTGTTGAGCTATGTCCACGATCGGGGCGTGATTCATCGTGATATTTCTCCAGACAATTTGATTCGTGAAGCCACCAGCAAAAAACCCTTTCTGATCGACTTCGGCAGCGTCAAGCAAGTCGCCACAACCGCCCTACAAATTTCCAACCGTCAATCTGGGTCCAGTCTAAAATCAGCCACCCAAATTCACAAACCCGGATTCTCGCCCCCAGAACAACTCTACGGAAACATCACCCCAAGTACTGATCTCTATTCCCTCGCCGTCACCACCTTGGTTCTGATGACGGGTCGATCGCCCCTAGAACTCTACGACAGTCAACTCGCACTCTGGCATTGGCGTAATTACTTGAACCTCAGTCCTGAATTCGCCAACCTCCTCGATCGCCTCCTCGCCCACCAATCCACCGATCGTCCTGCCAGTGCCAATAGTGTCAGTCAACTGCTCAATGCGATCGTACTGCCCGAAATCCCCTCTGGAATCCTAACCCCCTACATTCCCTCGCCCGTTCAACCTCCCACTCAATCTCCCGTTCAATCCAAGGTCATCCGTTCCCCCGCATCCCAAATGCGTACCGTTGCTGTTGCCCCCGCAAATTCAGCCTTTCCGACCACTTATCCCGCCCGAATCCCACGAGAAAGCGATCGTCGCAACATAAATCACCAAGGCAATAACCAAGTTAACCAAGGCAATCAAAATCACGGTTTAGTAGAAGCCGATCGTTTGCATCACCCGGTCGATCGTCCAGACGAAGATGTCCTACTGACTATTATTAAATTGCCATGGAAACTTCTAGTGTGGCTGCTCAAAGGACTTTGGATGGGAGTTCGGGCAATCGATTGGGTCATGACTTGGATCTGGCGAGCGATTTTAATCGTGGGACTGCTAGCAGGTGGAGCCGTGGCCTCATTCTTTTGGAGCAACCAACCGCAACAACCCCAAGCCGACGTGCCCCCCCAACCCCTTAGCCGAGCGCCCGAACCCGATCAACCACTTCCCGACTGGCGGATGCCCAAACTTCCAGAAATTAAATTACCCGAAGTCAAGCTACCTGAGGTCAAGCTACCCACCCTTCCCGACCTAAAACTTCCTGACGTAAAACTTCCCGATTGGGCAACCGCAAAAGCCGATCGCTGTGCCGATGCCATTGGTCGCTACGAAGAAGCGGGCTTAACCAAAGCGGAATTCTACCAGCAAATTAACAGCCGTTTTAACCGTCAACACCCAGAACTCAATGGTCGCAGCCTTAGCTCAAACCCTGAAGATGCAGGATTACGACAAGATTGGTGTTCGATCGCAGAACAAATCCTAGCAGACACACCAAAACCGAGATAGGAAATACGATCGCACTCCCATCAAGTCTTCCAATCAAACCTTTTAATCGAACCCTGTTAGCTCCATTAGTTCCCGGATCTGTGACAGATTTTCATCATAGACAACATCATGCCCAACGAGACAAGGTAGAGTGTAGAGTGGAATTCACAAAACTTCTTGATTCCTTCTGTTTAATGTAGGGTCAGATAGCTTAACACCTGGCACTTCGCCAGACTGTTCACAAGAGGAGCACCCGAATCTATGCCGCAGCTTGAGATGATGTCAGCACTCGATTACCAAAGTGAGGTCTACAAAGACGCTTACAGTCGCATCAATGCGATCGTCATCGAAGGTGAAGATGAAGCCTACTGCAACTACAACCAATTGGCTGGTTTGATGCCAACGGACGCAGTAGAGCTACAAAAACTCGCCAAAATGGAATTTAAGCACAAAAAAGGATTCGAGGCTTGTGGCAAAAATCTTGGGGTAACGCCTGACATTCCGTTTGCAAAAAAATTCTTTTCTAGCTTACATGGAAACTTCCAAGCAGCCGCTGCCACTGGAAACATCGTCACTTGTCTGCTGATTCAATCTCTAATTATTGAATGTTTTGCGATCGCCGCCTACAACATCTACATCCCCGTCGCTGATGATTTTGCTCGCAAAATTACAGAAGGCGTGGTGAAAGACGAGTACCTGCATCTAAACTACGGTGAAGAATGGCTCAAAGCTAATTTCGCGACTGCCCGTGAGGAGCTAGAAACCGCCAATAAGCAAAACCTTCCCCTAGTCTGGACAATGCTGAACCAAGTCGCTAAAGATGCGATCGAACTCGGCATGGAACGTGAAGCCCTGATTGAAGACTTTATGATTGCGTATGGTGAAGCCCTCGCGAACATTGGGTTTACCACTCGTGACATCATGCGGATGTCAGCCTACGGGTTGGCCGCTGTCTAGATGCTCACAGGAGTCTGATACCTAGCTAATCCTGCGTGTCAGACTCATTATTCTTTGGGATAGGGCATCGGCTTTGTCCTTGATCGGGTCATCTGATCAGTCTCATCTACCATCCCCTATCTCGCCGCAATCATGTTTGGTTTAATCGGTCATCTCACCAGCTTGGAGCACGCCCAATCCGTCGCACGCGAATTAGGGTATCCCGAATATGCGGATCAAGACCTGGAATTCTGGTGCAGTGCGCCCCCTCAAATTGTGGACGAAATTACGGTCACGAGCGCCACAGGGCAAGTGATTGAAGGACGGTATGTGGAATCCTGCTTTCTGCCGGAAATGCTTGCTACTCGTCGCTTTAAAGCCGCCACAAGGAAGATCATTAATGCTATGGTCCATGCCCAAAAAAATGGCTTAGACATTACTGCCCTCGGTGGGTTTTCCTCCATTATTTTTGAAAATTTTGACCTATCCCAGCTCAAACAAGTTCGCAACGTTACGCTGAACTTCGAGAAATTCACTACAGGCAACACCCACACGGCTTATATCATTGCCCGCCAAGTTGAACAAGCCTCTAAACAATTGGGTATGAATCTTTCAGACTGCACGATCGCGGTCTGTGGTGCCACGGGGGACATTGGTAGTGCGGTATGCCGTTGGATCAATAAGCGGCTAGACGTAAAAGAATTGCTGCTGATTGCCCGCAACACCGAACGTCTCCAAGCGCTCCAAGATGAACTCGGACGCGGGAAAGTGATGACCTTGGATGAATCCTTACCGCAGGCGGACATTGTGGTTTGGGTGGCGAGTATGCCCAAGGGGGTAGAAATTGATCCGACGACCTTAAAGCAGCCTTGTTTGTTGATTGATGGGGGCTATCCCAAAAATCTCGCGACTAAAGTGCAGCATCCCGGTGTTCATGTTTTAAATGGTGGGATTGTGGAGCATTCCTTAGACATCGACTGGAAAATCATGGGTATCGTCAACATGGA
Organism: Synechococcales cyanobacterium; assembly: GCA_043787635.1. Lineage (GTDB taxonomy): Bacteria > Cyanobacteriota > Cyanobacteriia > Leptolyngbyales > Leptolyngbyaceae > JAAFJU01. The sequence continues at coordinate 25,524 of JAYVUU010000172.1, forward strand.
TGTTCCGGCGCGCCAGTTATTTGCTTGTTTTGCTGAGGCGATGTTACTGGAATTTGAGAAGTGGCATACCAGTTTTTCTTGGGGACGCAATATGATTACCGTGGAAAAAATGGACCAGATCGGTGAAGCTTCTGTTCGCCATGGTTTCAGACCATTGTTAATTGAAACGGTTTAGTTTAGATTAGCGATACGATCGGCGGGGCGACACCACAAGGCTCTCGTCCTGACCACCCGACCACAGTTTTACTAATTCGCGCGCCTTCTCTAGGCAAATTTTTCCCTCTGTTTGATATTGAACTC
>JAYVUU010000173.1:0-5807 GCA_043787635.1 Synechococcales cyanobacterium
CCCAAGATCGCAGTCCCAAACCTCGGCTCTGCAAAAATCATCACTCCCGCCGCCGACTGGATTAAGTGGGCACAGGTGCGGGAGCCTACCACCAAAAAAAATGCATCCTGCATCTTGCGGTGTAGCCAAACAATTCCCGTCAAGCCACAAAAAACTTCTCGCTGCCCGCGTTCTTTCAGGACAGGTAAATCTGCAAAGGTGTCAGCGCTTTTCTTATCCGTCAATGCAGCACTGGTTTTAACGTTTTGAAGAACTGCAACGGGAACTTCTGGGCAAGGCTCTAACGCCATGTTTGTCTCTCCTAACCGCAATCCATAAACTCATTAGTTCTCACTATATTTGGGTAACTGCTTAGAGGCTGGATAAAAGTTGTAAAGGTTTACAGCTAATGCTGATACGCCAATTAATTTTTTATTATCCAAACACGGCTAAACCCTTCAATAGCAGGCATTTGATGTCAGAATCTCAACAATCATCTCAGGTGATGAACTATTGAAAAACTCCCAATAGAGTCCCATAGAAATCTAGTAGAAATAGAACTTTAATCATTAAGAATTTATGGATCTTGAATCTTAAGATTTTATTAAATGTAAGTTTGTCTTTTTCTGGTCATTCAAACTAAATAAACCCTTTAGATTTGCAAGAATTCAAGGTCTCCACTCGTTTTGATTCTATTGTTATCCCCTACAGCGTCCTAGCTTCTGTCCTCAACCGCTTTCAGTCCATTGAGCAGGTCTTTCGCTGTTAGTGCTTCGCGCCCTGTACCGATCGACCACAAGACTGCGGCGGCTTCGGCTCGTGTGACCGATCGTTGGGGTTGCAGTAATGTGGTGTAGCCAAGCGATCGGCGTAAATTTGACCGATCGCCGTTTTGTAGATCCAATGCGACCAGTCGTAGGGTTTCTGGATGTATGACTTTGCTGAGGTCTTGGAACGGTAGTGTTTTTCGCAAACTTTCGATCGCCGGAGCATCGGTCTGTGACGGACGGCTGTCGAGCGGCATTTTCCAGCGAAGTAACTCCTCTCGTGTTAGGGCTTCTGAAGGTTTAAACCGATCGCTTTTACCGTCATTTTTTCGTTCTCCCGATAACGTGCTCGGCAAGATTCCGGCATCCGCTAAACTCTGTAACGTCGCAAAATCTGGGTCGGAGCTGGGAATATCTTGAAATGCGGGGGTGACGCTAGGCCGATCGATGCGAATTTGTTTGGTCGGACGGGATTGGTAGAACCGATTGTTGGTGAGCAATAGCCACTTAGCAAATTCTCGACGGGAAATAGGGGCATTTAGACTATTGGCATCACGCATCTGAGGATCGGGTGAGATCAAATTCAGCGCCACCATATCGTTGATGTAGGGTCGCAATTGGTCGGGTATTTTGTCTAGGTCTTGCCAGCCGATCGTAGAGGGTGTCGGGCTGACGATCGGGCTTGGTTCTGGTGTCGGTGGGAGATTCGACGACGGACTTGCAACTGGAGTGGAACTGGGGGCAGGACTCGCATTACTATTCAACCGAGCATCCGGCTTCAGCGCGTTTTCAGCGTCTTGGTTCCCGGCACAGCCGCCCAAGAGTAGAACTAATGACCACCGAAAAAACGATCGTCCTGTCATTAGAGACCACCATTGAGCTGAGACTGGACACCATCTATTTTGACTAGAGGCATGGAATTCAAGTTTAAAACAACACCCACAATCATACCTCCCGCGCTAATCTAGAGTAGGCTCAAGCGCCTCATAACGTTTGTTTCCCATGAGAACTAAGCCAAGAACCCAACCGATCGGAGATTTTCATGAACGTTGCATCTACCACTGACGCGACTGCACTTTTTGAAGCAGCTTACAATAATCGCTATACCTGGGATTCTAATTTTCCTGGCTACACCGCTGATGTCACGTATCGGTGTGCAGGGACCGAGTTTCAGGGCAAAGCTCTAGTCTCACCTGACCCACGCATGGGCTACAAGGGCGAAGTGACTGAGATTGAAGATGCGGAGGTTTTGAAAGCTGTGATGGGTCAACTGTGGGAAACCGCGATTCACCGGGTGCGTCGACCATTCGAGAAAACCCATGCGGGCAATATTTTCAGTTTTGGTGACACCGATTCCACGGGTGCAGTCGAGGTCTTGATGGAAGGCAAGCGCGATCATTATCGGGTTCGCAATAATGAGATTGTCTTGGTCTATCGCAACATCCACGGTCAATTTGTTAAAATCAACACCTTCTCAAGTCATGAATCCGCCGAGGGCTACCTATCGCACAAATATGACTCGGTGTATAGCGATCCTGAGACAGGTGAACAGAAGGGCGAGAAGCAAGATTTTGAGGACATTTACAGTTCCGTTGGCGGCTATCAGGTCTTGACTCGTCGGACTATTTCGACGCTGGATGAGAACAAACAGCCTGTGACGATGGATTTTGAGTTTACGAATGTAGAATTGCTGAAATAACTTCGAATTATCCGTTACGATCGAGTCCACTACAAACTGACTAAACTATTATGTCTCTTGCACTGACCACGGATAACGTCGAAACTGTCCTCGACGAACTCCGTCCCTATCTCATTTCAGATGGCGGAAACGTTGAACTTGTTGAAATTGACGGACCCATTGTAAAACTTCGTCTCAATGGCGCTTGTGGATCTTGCCCAAGCTCAACGATGACGCTTCGTATGGGCATTGAACGGAGACTGCGCGAGAAAATCCCCGAAATCAATGAAATCGAACAAGTATTCTAGACAGGCGCGCTAGATACTAAGCTAGAAATTTCTCAAGTCAAGATCCATGGAATTCCGTGGATCTTATTTTTTGGTCACATAATCCATAATTTCGTAGGATAGACCTATCTTTTGGGTTCTTTGCCATGACGCTTACCGCAGATACTTCCTACAGCTCACTTCTAGCCGCGATTCTCGCTACCGAACTGGAATACGGTGAACTCGCCTACGGTCCAAATTTTCTTTTAGATCTCAAGCTAATTAGTCAGGCAAAACCTGAAAGATCGGTGTCTGATGTCTATCAATTTGTTAAGTCAATTTATACTGAAACCTCCCTTTCTGCAGAGCATTTAGAGTCGCTGGTCAGTACGATCGATCGGGATGAGACATCAGAGTCCTGGAAAGCAGAAGAACACATGAGTGAACTCACGGCTGAAACATTTGGCTCATGGTTGGTGGACTGCTGCTTGGCGGAAGAATACTTTGAGACTGCCAATACTGCGATTAATTCCTACGGTGCTCATCGATCGGCTCTGGACCAGCTTATCCAAACTATTCAACCGCTATTATTCAATGACTCCAAGTCTGCAACGCTTTACGCTCTTACTGATTCTAATAATGAAAATACGCCTTACGGGGTCTATGTCGCGATCGGACCCACTTACACTCTTTTAACGGTGAGTCATTGGATTTTATAAATAAAACTATTGCGTATTACTTGAATTTAATATGAGCGATCGTAAACCTATTCCCTTTAATGCAGCATCTCGACTAGCCGAGGAAGTCCGCCGGGGCTGGCATTGGGTCGTCTTTGTGATCTCGGTGCTGGGCAGAGTTGGGGGCATCAAAGAATGGCTTCAGACCCTAAAACAGTTGGTGAACCTTTTGTCATCACGGGCAGCAGGAACGGTTAAACATCTGGATGGTCGATCGTTTTATCCGGCTTCAGAATTTCCTTTTGCTGCAATATTAGAATCAAATTGGGAGACTATCCTAAAGGAAGTGAGTGACTTGCAGGGCGAGTACTTTATTCCTTGGAGCGAAAAGTATTTATACAAAGAAGGCTGGAGCACCTTTGGACTGTATGCCTACGGGGTCAAAATTTGCAAAAATTGCGATCGTTGCCCCGAAACAACTCGTCTACTAGAACAAATCCCAAACCTAACCACCGCCGGGTTCTCAGCCCTAGCCCCTGGGACTTGCATTGCGCCTCACACTGGCTATCCTGATGGGGTATTGCGGTGCCACTTGGGATTAGTGATTCCGTCAGATTGTGCGCTGCGGGTGGGTGATGAGGTCCAGGCTTGGGCAACTGGCAAGTGTTTGATTTTTGATGACACGGCAGAGCATGAGGCTTGGAATCGGAGCGATCGGACCCGTGTGGTGCTGCTGTTAGACTTTACGCCCTAGTTCGGGCTTGATCAACTCAATGTGCAGTTAGAATTGGAGACGAGTGTAAATTGTCCCAATCCCCTACGGATTAAAAGCGTCCCATGAGCCAAACCATTGAACCTACTGTTCATCTCGATAGCACAACCACCGCAACCGATGAACGCGTCAAATACGGTGAACGGGAAATTGAGAATGCCCAACTGATTACGTTCCCAAACCCGCGACCCGGACGGATTTATACAATTTCGGTAATGATGCCGGAGTTTACCTGTAAATGTCCATTTTCCGGCTATCCAGATTTTGCAACAATGCATGTTAGCTACGTTCCCAGCGATCGGATTATTGAACTAAAAGCCATTAAGCTCTACATCAATAGCTATCGTGATCAATACATCTCCCACGAAGAAGTAACTAATAAAATCCTTGATGATTTAGTTGCAGCCTGTAATCCCTTAGAAATGACCATTAAAGGCGACTTTCAACCGCGAGGGAATGTGCACATGGTGGTTGAAGTTAAACACGTTAAAGCTAGCGAGTAATTCAATCCTCTTGCATTCTCGGAAACTCCGCTGGAGTAATGTTGACGGTGATTACAGTCTTTCCGCGCATTAACTCCAACGGAATGGATTGACCAATTGTAGATGATTCTACAACAGCCAAAACTTCCGGGAGAGTTTCCACTGGTTTCCCGTTTAACTTACGGAAAATGTCCCCGGCTTGAACTCCTACTTTGGAGGCTGGTGAATCTTTAGCAATGCCCAAAATAATCACACCACGCTCTTGAGTCACCTCTAAATTTTGGTCCGAATCGCGCTTAATCCGATCGCGTAATTCCGCGGTCAAATCGCCCATTTGAATGCCTAAAAATGGATGAGTGGCTTTACCTTGACTAAACAATTGTTTTGCAATTCGCTGCGCTGTTTGAATGGGAATGGCAAACCCTAACCCCTGAGCATTAGCCCGAATTGCCGTATTCATCCCAATCACTTCACCCCGATCGTTTAAAAGTGGTCCACCCGAATTACCCGGATTAATTGCCGCATCAGTTTGAATAAACCGCACCCGCTTATCGGGGATGCCCACCTCAACACTGCTGCGCCCCAGCGCACTAATAATGCCCGCTGTCACTGTATGGTCTAGCCCTAAGGGATTGCCGATCGCGATCGCCCATTGACCCGCCACGAGTTTAGTGGAGTCCCCGATCGCAATGGTGGGAAGGCTTTGGGCCTCAATTTTAATCGCCGCTACATCCGTCACCGGATCTACTCCCACCACTTTGCCCGTCAAACTTCGACCATCCTGCAAAAACACCTGCACCGTATCGGCTCCAGCCACCACATGAGCATTCGTTAAAAGCTGACCGTCGGTGCTGATGATAAAGCCAGAACCGGTTCCACGCTGTGCAGGTCTATTCTCGTTGGGTTGGTCCGGTCCTGGCTGTCCAAAAAAACGCTTCAACAATGAATTCGCATCGCCTTTTCCATCGCGCTTGGACACCTCAATGCGTACCACTGCCGGACCCACACGGTCAACAACGGCTGCGATGAAGTTAGGCGGTGGGGTGGTGGGTAAATTCGAGGGTTGAGTCGCCGATCGGCCCATCATTAGCGACGGTCCGGACCCTGATCCATTGATGTAATGTGTCGCAATTAATCCAGCCCCGCTGCCAATCGCAAGGAGTGATGTGCCGAGGGCCAATTGTTT
>JAYVUU010000174.1:0-5921 GCA_043787635.1 Synechococcales cyanobacterium
CTAAAAGTTCTTAGGAATCCCCATTCGCTATGTGATGGGAAGGATGCCAAACTAGCGTTAAGCTCTTTGCAGGTAGAACATCAAAATCATGAATGAATCTCCCCAAAATCTGCCCCATTCTCGCGATACTGAAGCCTTAGATGACTGGGAACTTGTGACGTTTCCTGATGCGATGCCTGTAGATAACTTGCCAGAGGATACTGAAGATCTCCCACTGCCGCCGAATTTGGTCAGTGGTGATTCCTATTTGAAAGTCCACACTCAAAACCAAGAACTTCGATCGCAAGTCGCTGAACTCGAAGCTGCACTACTCCGATCGCAAACATCACTTCGGACTGAGATAGAACGGTGGGAAGCCGTCACGCTGGAACAATCTGAGTCGTCCGAAAGTTCAGACCGTCTACTGACCCAACAAAATCAAGCGTTGTCAGCATCCCAAGTTCGCCTCGGTCAGCTATTTGTAGAACTAGAAAATTCTCATCGCATGGCCCAGAGGCAACAGATTTTAGTCGAAACACTAACCGATCAGCTTCAAAGTAGCCAGGAACAAATCGCACAACTTGAACGCGAATGTGCCGCCGTACAGCAACGATCGAATGAACATCTCCAGCAATTTAACCAATCTGAACAAACTGTCCGAGATTTACGATCGCGGCTCCATCGTCAACAGCGCTACACGTTGCAATTTAAAGCAGCCCTCGAAAAATGCTTAGACGTGCCGCCTGCGACAGCTCAAGAATTTGTAGCTGATTTTCTAGACGAGACCCCAGAGCCTGTCGTTGTCTCGCCGCCTAAAGTCGCAATCCCCCGATCGCAGCCCGTTCAGCCTTGGAGTGTCACGCCTAAAATTTTAGAAGTCGATGCGCCGCAGATACTTCAGCCTTGGGGCAATGCGATCGAATCAAACATCGCTGAAACCGTTGAATCCCCGATCGTAATCCCCTCTCCAATTGAACCCATTTCTGATGACGATCGGCTCGATCTGAACCAAATTGAACGCAATCCAACCCTAGATGAGACTCAACGAAAAAACGATTGGTCACAGGTGATCGCTCAAGTCACTTCGATTATGGGCGAGGAGGTCACTCTTATCGAGACGACACACCTAGAAAATCAGGAGATTCCTACCACTCCGATCGCCCCGCTGATCTCAAAAACTAAGTCTCAAAAACGGGATTCTACAACCTCGATCGATTTACCCTCATTTCCAAGGCTTGATGCAAAATAGCCGCTAGTTTGTTGTGTAAACGATCGGAGCTAAAACTCACCAATCAAGCCCACCTCAAGACTCCTCTTTTGCCGGACGCAGCAAGCCTGGAACCACCACCGCCAAAACGCCTGCTCCAAAAAACGCAATCACATTTCGAGCCAACGGCAGCCAATCGGTCGTCCGAGTCACCACTGGACCAATTCCGAAGGCAAAGAACAAAATGCCCCACAACGGCGACAAAATCAGAGACCACTGCCAAGAGAAAAACTGACCTTCCTTCCGGGGCTGACCCGCAAACCCTGCAACAATTCCCCCCACCGCCGACGAAATAAACGTAAGGATCCACTGCTCTTGTGGCAATCCCGGCACCACACTACAGCCGCCCTGACGCAAACATAGTTCCAAGGTCTGAATCGTTTGAATAATGGCTTCATCTTCACCATTGTCCGCCACAAAAAACTGATTCCCAAAGCGTGTCTGAAGCTCAATCCAAAACGTCCGAGACAGCAAGGGATAGAGTTGCTCTCCCACACTAAAATTCAGAATATTACCGCCCCGTGCATCTGCGACCAACATTACACTTTTGTCATCCAACCCCCAAAACTTCTTCACCGCCCGTCCCGGAGTCCGATCGAACTGGGTCAACACTCGCAGTTTCCAGCCCGTTTCCTCCTCAAACTTCGTCAACTCTGTTCCCAGACGGTCTTCCTGAACTGGGGTTAGAACCCGCGCTAGGTCAATAATATTGGTCGGATGATCTGGCAGCAAGTCCGGATTCTCATACGCCAAAACTGGACTGCACCACAGCATGAGAGCGGCTAACACCACACAGCACCCCTTCACCAAAGGCTGGGACCATGCAAGAGATGGAAAAAGTTTCATTCGGGTAGAGGTCACGAGCGAAGGTTTACATTTATTAATAGTGCTTCTCATCTTAAGAGGCTGCGTGATTCCCCGTCAACGGATTAGCCATCACCGCCCTCTACGCCCACCGCTCGAAAACGATCGCCATGCTGCTGTGATCCCCACGACGATACTTTTCGTCCCCACATTTGCCCGTTTCACCTGATACTTCACCTCTGTTAAGCTTTCATCCACCTGCTTCACCATATGATTGGCCTGCTCTAATCCTTGGCTCATGTCCTCCGTCAAATCTGAAAGCTCCAGTCCCGTCCGTCGGATCGCTTCTAGGGTTGGGGGAAGCTCGCGAGACAGCAAGTCAAATAGCTTTTGGGCACTTTGGGCCGCCTTACTCAGCTCCTGAAATGCAGGCACCGCGACCATCAACACTGCGGTCAAGCTTAGGGCGACCAGGCACAGCGAGAGTCCTAACCAAAAAAGCGGATCCATTATTCATCGTCCACAGGGTAAGTCGTCAGGTTCGGTGATTGCCGATCGGGAATGGTCGAATGCGAGGCTTCTGGATCTGGTGTTCGCTGACTGGCTTCCATTGCCGCCTCAACGCCGATCGCGATCGCCTCTTTCAGTCGAAGTAGGGTATCGTCCCAACGCTGGATTGTGCGTTCTGTTAAACGATTGCTCTGAGACTTAACTACGACCGTAAGATCATCAGTCAACTCTGGCAAGGCTTCGGCAGACCTCTTTAAAATACGTCGGGTCTCATGACCGGGACGCGGTGCAATCAACAGTCCAGCAATTGCCCCCACCGCCGCACCAAACAGAATTCCACTCAAAAAGCGACCCGAACGGTTGTTGGACATAGGAAATTACGGCGTTGTGCTATCTGATTTCTATCAATCTTATCGCAATCATCGGATGCGCCGATATATCGGTTTCTGACGATCGCCTCCACCTACCGGATTAAATCGATTGATTCGAGACCAACGGCGCTGGGCAGCATAGAGCGAAACTGCAAGCTGAAGAGTCGGGATCAGTTGTAATTGCAGTGATTTCTGAAGCTGCTGATAGTGAGTTTGAAGCTCGGAGAAGGACGCATTTTGAACGGGTCTTAGGTCATATTGAAACGATCGCTCAGCCTGTATGAGACCTTGGTTTAACCGAATTAACGATCGTCGCCATTGCACTATTTGCACTGCAGTCCAGAGGCAAAAGAGACACAGTGAACAATTCAACACAATAATAAAAATGATAATGGGCGACACAAGACTATGAAACCTACGCAGCCCTGCTAGTTTACCAAGTAATCTGACGATCGTAAACCTGGGGAATTGTGTTTCATTTGTTGATTTAACAACTCAAAACTTATCGTGATTCCCTTGAATTCGTTACCCTATTTATCAGGCATTGGGCTATGGTTAGACCATACGGTCTCCAAAACTATAAAACAATTTTTACAAATTAAATCCACGTCTGACCAAATTTAGGTGATTCTTATGTTTGATTCAAAATTGGCTAATGCTGTACCTAAAACAATTCAAGAAGTCACTGAAGCGGTTCGTCTCTTCAAATCTCGTGATTGGAGTCGTGAGGAACTCGATGAGCGTTGGCAAGCTATTCGATCGGCAACGCTAAATTTATCAAATCCAGAACTAGACCGGGTTTCAGGTGGAGATAGTTACTAGATTGGGGATTATTAGGTAGGGGAATCCGATCGGATTGGGGTGGATAAAGCAATACCGAAGTGTCGCAAAATGTAGGGCACAAAAGTGTTCCAATCTCCCCCAATTTACTATGACAACCGTTTTAGAACAGGGTAATATCTCGATCCATACCGAGAGTATTTTCCCCATCATCAAAAAGTGGCTGTATTCTGACCATGAAATATTCCTGCGGGAATTGGTCTCAAATGCCGTTGATGCAATGAAGAAGTTGAGTATGGTGTCCCGGTCTGGCGAGTATGCAGACGATGCTGGGGACATGGAGATTACGGTCACAATTGATAAGAATAAAAAGACGCTGTCGATTTCGGATACCGGAATTGGAATGACAGCCGATGAGATCAAAAAATATATCAACCAAGTTGCGTTCTCTAGCGCTGAAGAATTTGTTCAGAAGTACCAGGCCACTAGTGACGAGCAAATTATTGGTCACTTTGGGCTAGGGTTTTACAGTTCCTTTATGGTGGCGAATCAAGTTGAAATTGAGACGCTTTCCTACAAGGTTGATTCCCAAGCCGTGCATTGGTCTTGCGACGGTTCAACTAGCTTTTCGATTTCTGAGTCCGATCGGACTAAACGCGGCACCACAATCACGTTGACGCTGCTTGAAGAAGAGCATGAATACTTAGAAGACTATCGCATTCGCACCTTGGTGAAGACCTATTGCGACTTCATGCCATTCCCAATCAAATTGGTTGTTCTTGAGGAAGAAGCCACGACTGAACCTGAACAAATCAATAAACAGATTGCCGCGTGGAAAGAATCTCCTAGCAATCTGACGGATGAGCAATATCTGGAATTCTATCGTTACCTTTATCCCTATCAAGAAGACCCGTTGCTTTGGGTGCATTTGAATACAGACTATCCCTTTGTCGTGAATGGTATTTTGTATTTCCCAAAATTGAAGCCAGATGTTGATGTCACAAAAAGTTCGGTTAAACTATTTTGCAATCAGGTCTTTGTCTCTGACAATTGCGAAGAAGTTATTCCCCGGTTCTTGTTGCCTTTGCGCGGTGTAATTGACAGTACAGACATTCCGCTGAATGTGTCGAGAAGCTTCCTACAGGCCGATCGGACCGTGACCCAAATTGGGAACTACATTGCTAAGAAAGTTGGCGATCGGTTGAAAGATTTGTACCGCGACGATCGGGCTAGCTACATTAAATCCTGGCAAGATTTGGGAACGTTTGTCAAATTTGGTTCAATGAACGATGACAAGTTCAAGAAGCAAATTGAAGATATTGTTCTGTTCCAAACCACATTAAAACCCACCGATGCGCCCAACGTTGAAGTTGAAACCGCAGAGGGTGATGTCTGGAATAGTGAGAATTCTGGCAATACTGTTGATGGAAAAACCTATACAACACTGAAGGAATATCTCGATCGCAACAAAGCCACCCAAGAAAATCGGGTGTTCTACTGTAATGATCCGATCGCTCAAGCCACCTACGTGAGTTTGTATCAATCACGCGGGATTGAAGTACTGTTCTTAGATTCATTCATTGACAGTCACTTTGCCACATTCTTGGAGCGGGAATACAGCGAAGTCAAGTTCTCCCGTGTTGATTCAGAGTTGGATGACTCATTAATTGAGAAAGATCAAACGGAAGCGATCGACCCAGAAACAAACGACACGTTGAGCGATCGGATTAAAACATTGTTTAATTCAGCGTTGAATAAACCGAAACTAACCATTCGGACCGAAGCCATCAAAACCGATAATCCCGGCAATACGCCTCCCGCCATGGTTCTTCTGCCTGAAGAGCAGCGTCGAATGCAGGAAATGATGGCTATGATGCAGCAACAGCAAGCGCAGTTCCCTGAAGAGCATGTCTTGCTAATCAATACCGCCCATCCATTAATTCAAAACTTAGCCACAATGCAAAAAACGGGTTCAGCTGAATTGGCAGACACCATTTGCAAACATATCTATGATTTGGCGTTGATGGCCCAAAAGGGATTTGATGCAGAAGGCATGAAGTCGTTTGTCGAACGATCGAATCAAGTCTTAACTGAATTGACCACTCGTTAATCAATCAGGAACACCATCTGGCTCAATGCTGGAATTTGATCCGATCGGCGGCTTGACAAAACGTAATGTTTGACCTTAGCCGTTAAGGACTCATGATACA
>JAYVUU010000175.1:0-2079 GCA_043787635.1 Synechococcales cyanobacterium
TGTTCCCCCTTTTCAAGGGGGCTAGGGGGATCGGGTCCAATCGGTAAACCCAAGACTCTTCAAACCCCTTCTTAAAATCTTTCAATAATGTCTGCACACATTCTAACTCAATGAAAACCACTCCCAAAAAATCAGCTTCTGATCCTTCATTCAACGCTCAAGACCTCCATCCAGACTTGAGCCGATCGCTCTTAGATTGGTATGAAACTTCAGGTCGAGACTTACCCTGGCGAAACACCCAAGATCCATACAAAATCTGGATTTCGGAAATCATGCTGCAACAAACCCAAGTTAAAACCGTCCTCCCCTACTTCGATCGCTGGCTTAATCTTTTTCCCACCCTCGAAGCTTTAGCCAACTCGCCGCTGCAATCTGTATTGAAAGCATGGGAAGGGTTGGGCTACTATGCACGAGCGCGAAATATTCACAAAGCTGCAACCACCGTCATGGACCGCTTCTCAGGTCAGTTTCCTACCACCCTAGAAGATGCCCTATTGCTGCCTGGAGTCGGACGGACAACGGCTGGAGGAATCCTAAGTTCTGCCTTCAATCTGCCCTTACCCATTCTCGATGGCAACGTAAAACGGGTTTTATCACGATTAATCAACCTCACCGTTCCGCCCGATCGTAGTCTTGCAACCCTATGGAAAATCTCCGAAGCCCTAGTTCCACCTAGCCAAGCCCGCGACTTTAATCAAGCCTTCATGGACTTGGGAGCCACAGTCTGTCTCCCAAAAACGCCGAATTGTGGAGTTTGTCCCTGGAATCGCTTCTGTAAGTCGTACAATTTAGGAGTTCAAAATCAAAGACCCATGACTGAACCCAAAGCTCCTATCCCCCATAAAGTCATTGGCGTTGCAGTAATCTGGAACAGCAGTCAAGACAACACTATCCTGATCGATCGTCGCAAACCAGAAGGGCTATTGGGTGGACTGTGGGAATTTCCGGGAGGTAAGGTTGAACCGGGTGAAACTCTCCCCGAATGCATTAAACGAGAAATTCAGGAAGAACTCGGAATTACGATCGCCGTTGACGAATCTCTAATGACCATTGATCACGCCTATAGCCATTTCAAAGTCACGCTCAATGTCTACCATTGCCGTCATCTCAGCGGTATTCCCCAGCCCATTGAATGCGACGAAATCAAATGGGTAACACTAGCAGAATTAAACGAGTATCCATTCCCGACGGCTAATTTAAAAATCATTCAAGCCTTACAGCAGTCCGGTCCGCGTTTTCCGGTTTCTCCCTGATGGTTAATCAACCCTATTTCCCTGGAATGATGCGATCGGTCCACAAGCCTTCCCCCATTCCTCCAAAAATAAGCTGGGGTGAACGATCGGCCCTAGCTCGCGGTCCTGTGATCGGTACATTAGCCAACCCCAAGCATCGCAATGTCATCGGCACCCACGGCGGCAGCTACGGGATTTATAGCGCCCTTTCCGTTGCCTCTGGCGAATTGGATCCTCGTCATCAACCCTCGTTTGAGCATACTGAACCTTTGGTGACGATCGCCCCTAATGAGGCTTGGTTTGACCCGACGAAAATTGTTTCCCTTGATCCTTGGGGTGCGATCGTCACCAAAATGTTTGCGCCGCTTATTCAAACGGGGTATCAAATTCGCCCGACTATTGCAATTACTCAATCGCATTTAAACGTACCAGAAATTCAGAATGCAATTGCGAACGGACGGTTAACGGTTGACGGTGAGATTCTAAAGTCAAATGGATCGATAAACGTAACAAAGATTGCCATCGACCCGGTTTGGTACCTTCCAGGTATTGCAAAACGATTAGGTATTGATGAACAATCATTAAGACAAGCGCTTCACGATCAAACGGGCGGAATGTTTCCAGAATTTCTAACTAACTATGACTTAAATGTATGGCTACCGCCGATCGGAAACACTACAGTCTATATTATTGGCAATGCGGACTATATTCAAAATGAATCACGACAACTAACCGTGCGAGTACATGACGAATGCAATGGATCTGATGTTTTTGGGTCTGATATTTGTACCTGTCGCCCCTATTTAATTCAGGGCATTGAAGACAGTATCAGGCTGGCTCAATCCGG
>JAYVUU010000176.1:0-3714 GCA_043787635.1 Synechococcales cyanobacterium
TGTTCCCCCTTTTCAAGGGGGCTAGGGGGATCGAGTCTAGCTACCACCAAAAATCGCCTAAAGCAATTCAACATCGATCGCCCCACTTGCACGAATCCAAACAATTTCGAGAATAGATCGCTGTCGGGCATGGTCATAAATCGTCTCACGATTGATCGCCTCACTCCCATCAGACGATCGTAAATAGATCTCGATCTGAACCAATGGATTCAATTCTCGCAGAATTTGACTTTGGGCTAACGCGATCGGATAGACCGCGATCGACTCAGCCACCACCAGTTTTTCACTAGTCGTCGTCCGCTTTGGCAATTGTCCCGTAGGCAACAGGGCTTGATGCAATCGCTCAATTTCCAACGAGAACCCAATACTCGGAATTGACTCCGACTGGGGATGATACGTACTCAGCAGCTCGTCATAGCGCCCGCCTTGGCCCAAAATTTGTTGTCCCGAAGCCGGATCACCAACCACCTCAAACACAATGCCCGTGTAATAGTCAAACGTCCGAATTAGACTTAGATCTAAAACAATAGGAAACCGATCGGCAACTCCGCGTTTCTGTGCCGTCTCCTGTAACAACGAAAGCAATCGCTGCAAATTCACCGCCGATCGCTGCTGATAATCATCCAATGGCATTTGGCTCAGCTTTTCAATCACCGCCTCCGGCTCACCCCGCAAATCCAAAATTTGCAACGCCCGCGATCGTAACTCATCGGCCATCGGCATCGTTTCCAGCGCAACCCGATCGAGATGGGCTAACGCATAACGCACCGTCCCCCGCAACGGCTTAGGAAATTCCCACAGCAGCGATCGGGTTAAACCCGCATCCCCCAAAACCATTTGCCACCGATCGGCCAGCCCAATTCCATTCAAACAATCCATCACCAACAGCAAAATCTCCGCATCCGCCAACACCCCACCGCCGCCCAGCAACTCAACCCCCGCTTGATAGGATTCTTGCTGCGTACTGTGGCTACCTTCTTGGGGCCTACGAAACACATTCGCATTGTAATAAAGCCGAGACGGATAGCTCTTATCCGAAAGCCGCATCACCGCAGTTCGGGCAATCGATGCCGTAAACTCAGGCCGTAGCCCCAACACCTCATCACTACTTTGAATTTGCAGGATTTGCTGAGACGCGATCGCCCCACCCGCCATCAACGTATCCATCCGCTCTAGAGTGGATGTAATAATGCGATGGTAACCCCAGCGGTGTAAGACCTGCTGAAGCCGATCTTCAATCCAACTTTTCTGGGCCACATCAAGTGGCAATAAATCTCTAGCCCCAGAGGGCGGCTGATAAACCATTATTTTTTCTTTCCAAACAATCGGCCAAATAGTCCTGGCAACTTGCCGCCATCTTTAGCATCCGTGCCTCCTTTGGGAGTGGTCGCCGATGATTTTGAAATCATTTTCTGGAGTAGGCGTTTTCCCTCTAGAGCCAAGCTATCTGAGGCATCCAAGTTCAGGGCTTTATCAAAATGAATGCGCGCCATCGTACCTTGTTTTTGCTCCAAATAAACCATTCCCAACAAACTATGATAGCGGCCATCATTGGGTTCAATTTTGATCGCGTCTCGCAATTCCAAAATGGCTTGGGGGTAATTTTGACGTTTGAATGCGATTTCGGCCCGATTGAAGTAGGGATCCGCTAAAGACTGGCGACCTAGAGAGGAATTCTTTGACGATTGGGCTGTAGTGGTTGACGGCTCAGGGGGCTTACTGACATTGTTGCTGGCAGACTTCATGGGCGCGCCCCCGCTAGATGCCGAAGCGCCTTCAGTTTTGGCCAGGTAAACTAGATTTAATTCACTGATTTGGGCAGTAATCTCCTCGCATTGCGACAGATGCTCAAATTGCTTGGCAGTGAGACTTTTGACCAAGGCACGGTATTCTAACTCCACATTCGGCTTGTTAATTAGGGACTGGGCGATCGGGCTGAGTCCTTCGAGCGCGCTTGGGTTTCCAGCAGATTCTTTGGCTTTGAGTCTGAGTACTAGGTCGTACTCAACTTTAGATTTTTCCTTTACCAGACATTCCCAGGCAGGATTGATCAGCTTTGAGAGAAGTTGTTCCGCAAATTGTTTATCGCTAGCCGCAAGGGCACCGCTGTCAGGATGTAGAAGTCGAGCGATCTTTAAGTAACTTTTTCGGACATCTTTACTCTCGGAAAACAGTGGCATCCCCAGTAGAGCGTAATGATCGGCAAACTCATCAGAAAATAGTCCTCGCTGAATCTGAAAAACCATGGGTTTTGTGTCCTTCCTAAATAGATCTTAGTATTCGCCATCTTAGTATTTATGGCATGAAGCACGATCGCTTTACAGTCAAACTGCTTCCATTTGCATCATCCGGGTTCTAAGCCTTGCGGGATCCCCGCGATCGATCACAGTGCCTCGGTGCATCAGAAGCGCACCGTCTGCGTAGTCCAACTCGTTAAGTCGATGGGTGACCCAAAGGGCCGTAAGCCCTCGCTCCTTAACTAGGCATTGGACTTGGGCGACCAGTTCGAGCTGGCTATCAGGATCCAGCAGAGCAGTCGGCTCGTCGAGAAGTAAAACATCACAGTGGGTGGCGATCGCTCCAGCAATAGCAACCCGTTGCTTTTGACCACCGCTTAGGGCATAAATCGGGCGACGGCTGAATTCTAAAAGGTTAACGGCGGCAAGCGCTTCTAAAACACGGGCTTTAATCTGGGTCGAGGTTAGCTTCTCTCGAACTAACCCAAAGGAAACATCCGCGCCAACAGTGGGCATAACAAGCTGGTGGTCAGGATTTTGAAAGACAAATCCAAGTTTTGGTGAGACTTGGATGGTGCCGCTTTGACAAGGTAACAACCCCGCAATCAGTCGCAGAAGCGTGGATTTACCACAGCCATTGGTTCCCAACAGCATCCAAAACTCGCTCTGGGGAATATTTAAGGAACACCCCTGAAGGACCGATTGACCTGTTTTCCACTCAAAGCTCAAATCATGAGTCACGATCGCAGAAGCCATAGTGGTTTCCCTTGTAAATAAACTGCCCTTCAAAAAATTAGATTAAAAACAAACCGCACAGTCTCAGGTCGTACTGCGATCTTATTTCTGTGTAAGATCGCAGTGCAGATTGAGGCTGTGCGGTAGATGGTTATGAATACTATGCGTTCGGGGCAAAAAACCCAGGGGCGCGTCCACCAGCTCCACCGCTGGTTTTTTCATACATCTGTACGGAAATAACAGAACTCCCAAGCAGCGCAACTTTTTTGTTGGTCTGATGGTCACAGGTGAGTTCAATCAGCGCATCATTTTCACCCTTTAAGGCACTTAAGAGCTGCTGAAATGCAGATTCAGCGTCTGCTTGCTCCTTTTTCTGGATGCTCAGGGTGGTTGGACCCTTCAATGTAAATTCCAAAATAAACATAACCGTCAGCTCATCCTGTGGGCGTGCTCACCCATTATAAGGAGGTGAACGATCGATCGAACTGTTTTTCCCACCGCTTTTTTCAAAAATTATGGCGGATCACCGAAGCTTCCCCTATACTGTGTAAAGAAACGTAAACAATCTCTCACATACAAAACATAAAACGTTCTGAATCTGATAGGTTGCCGTCTTTATATATTTATCCTTTGGAGATTTGTACATGACCATAGCAATGGGGCGTGCGCCAGAGCGGGGCGTATTTGACGTACTCGACGACTGGCTAAAACGCGATCGCTTTGTGTTTGTCGGCTGGTCCGG
>JAYVUU010000177.1:0-14372 GCA_043787635.1 Synechococcales cyanobacterium
TTTGCCCCGAAATTACCGCTACTGGCGCTCATGCCGTAGCTGCTGTTGTTTGGGCTTGCATTATTCGGATTCGCATAGTCACCGCCTTGACCGCCCAAGGGCACCATGCGGACGTTGCGGTTTCGGGGTGGAGTGGCAACGGGTCCGCCGGATTCGTTGGCGATCGTCACCTTGCCCGATCGATCGACGGACCGAACTTGAGGGTTAGGCTGTCGTCCACGCAGCAACATATCGACGGTTTGGGCGACTTCATCGTGAACAGTCCAGGTTTGACGCTCCAGCATTTCAACCGCAACTTCAAAGGTGGGAGGCGCTTTTCGTTCTAGGACACTTTTTTGAGATCCGCGCCGACGGGCTTCGTCATCCCCCAGGGTCACCGACTGAATCCCGCCGATTAGGTCGGAAAGGGTTGGATTTTTCATCAGATTTTCTAGCTGGTTCCCGTGGGCGGTTCCGATCAGCTGGACTCCGCGTTCTGCAATAGTCCGAGCGGCGATCGCTTCGAGTTCTGTCCCGATTTCATCAATCACAATCACTTCGGGCATGTGGTTTTCCACCGCCTCGATCATGACTTGGTGCTGCAATTCGGGTTTTGCGACCTGCATCCGACGGGCACGACCGATCGCGGGATGGGGAACATCACCATCTCCGGCAATTTCGTTAGAGGTGTCAATAATCACGACGCGCTTGCCCAAATCGTCAGCAAGGACGCGGGCAATCTCTCGCAGAGCCGTTGTTTTACCCACACCCGGTCGACCGAGCATAAGGATTGACTTACCGCTTTCGACTAAATCTCGGATCATGCTGATGGTGCCGAAAACAGCCCGACCGACTCGGCAGGTTAGCCCGATGACCTGACCCCGACGGTTGCGAATGGCGCTAATTCGGTGCAGTGTCCGTTCGATTCCGGCCCGATTGTCACCGCCGAAGTCCCCGATCGTTTCGATGCAGTCTTCTAGATCTGCTTGAGTGATGAGCCGATCGCTTAGGTACTCGGCTTTACCTGGGAACCGGGCTTCTGGAAAACGACCCACATCCATGACAACTTCAATCAGTTGGTCTTTGTCGGGATGGGCATAGAGCTTATCTCGCAGGTCGGTGGGCAGCATCTCAAGCAGCTTATTCAAATCATCGGTAATGCGACTTTCAACGATCGCCGCTTCCGCACTCAGCGCTGCTTCCTCATCAGTCAGGGGAACGATCGCATTGTCATCGTTATCGTCGGGCAGGGTATCTTCTGGGAGATTAGCCTCTAACGGAATAGAAGGAGCAAGCTCAAAATCATCGCGCGATACAGTCATAGGTAATCGTTTCAAAAACGTCGGGACAACTATTTGGAAAACGGATCGAAAAATGGGCTAGTTAGAGCGTATCTAGATTTTTTGGCTTCGCTCGCGTTTGAGCGCTGCGGTGAGCCTACTTGCTATTTTAACGCTTTCTTCTAGGAGATCGGGGGATTCCTCAAGACGGTTGATCCCCAGGGACTCTAATTGCTGTAAAACAGGCTGAAGCTGAGATCGGGCATAGCTTCCGTAGGCGATTCCTGATAGGTGCCGATCGCCCTTGGGTGGGAATAACCCCAATTGCATAAGTTTGGGGACCGTGTGGTCGTTTGTCCCGCCTGCTAATTGCACAAATCCCGGCAAATCTAAGGCTAAAACAGTTTGTCCTAAATGGATACAAGCCCGCGTTGCCCCGTCACCAATGTCGCCGCTCATGGGCCGCCCGTCTGTTTGCCAGATCAAGGCGCAGGAGAGTGGATCGGTGGGCGAGGATAAAATTTGGCTCAGGTCTTGTAAATATTGCACCATTCCCGGACCGTTGGGACAGCTTACGGCGATTAATTTGAGCTGATGAATTTTCGGTTTGATAGTTTGCCAAAGGCGTGTGAAGCCTTCAATACGACCAATTTGAGTATGAATTTCGATCGCATCAATTCCCAACTCCAACATCATCGGCACAATCACCTCTGGAGTGTAAACATAAGGTCGAGCTTTAATGGTCTGGATTGGGCAAATGGGCAAACAGCGTCCGCAGCCGTAGCAAAGGGCATCGACCACGCCGGAAAAATTAGGTAAAAACTTAATCGCATCGGTGGGGCAGACTTTTTCGCAGGGCCGATCGCAATCCCTGAAACAGGTTTCAGGATCAAATTCAGCTTTACGAAAATGCGGATCTTCACCGTCATTTAGGCTGACCATGAGCCAAGGATTAACGTTTGGGTAGTCGGGTTGAATGGCGACGATCGCTTCTTTTACCGCCACTACAATCGCTGGATCTGCGGCGAGGTCAATGCAGTCTGCCCCCGCGATCGCATAGGCCACAGCACAACTCCGAATAGTCGGGATATGCTGAGAACTAGCACCACAGATCAGTTTGAACCAGGTACCGTCATAGAGAGATTGGAGTGGGACTTCCATTGGAATTAAGATCACAGCCGATCGGGATCAACGACCATAATCGTTTGGGTGAAGATTTCTTAGTTTTCCAATTCTAGAACACTCCTTGATCCAAAAAGCTGTCAAGTACACACAGCCCGAAAACCGTCATCGGCTAGACAAGATCCCACCTAGCTCTATTGATAACCAATTGTAAATGTCCTATGAACATAGCTAGCCCGAGACCGCACCTGAAATCATTCTTAGACATAAGATATTAGTTGAGTAAACTAGGTTAACCATTGGCGCTAGAATTAGAGGCGCTTTAAATCCCCCGACAGCTATGCCAAGTCTTCCCCACTATCGCCCTAAACAAATGTCCCTCGGGCCGTTAGAACTGGAAATTCTGAACATTGTCTGGGATCTTCACACCGTCGCCGTCAAAGACGTTCATCAGCGTATTCTTGCTGACCCAAACCGCGAACTCGCATATACCAGTGTCACAACCGTCCTAAAACGCCTCACCGAAAAAGGCTGGTTAGTCTGTGAATCCAAGGGCAAAATCCACCATTGGCAAGCTTGTATCACCCGCGAACAGGCTAACGCCTTGAATGCCTACAACCAACTCAATCAATTTCTCAACATTAGCAATCCTGATTTAGTCGCGGCTTTTGCTGACAATCTTGACCAAACCAGTCTGGATAAACTCGATGCGATCGCCCAACGCCTCAAAGACCTGCGATCGGCCCGAGGAGAATAAAACCATGCACAGTTCCCTGCTAATTTTAGTTCTCGCCAGCGCTATCATTCTTCGAGTGGTGTGGCAATCGCAGCCTAGTTCAAGTTGGAATCAGCGATGGATTGGCACGATGTTCACCTTTGCACTGCCGCCGCTGTTATTAATCACTGGTGCGATCGCCTTGCTCTGTATGGGACCGCAAGGTATGGGAATTAGCATCGTTGAAGGTTGGGGAACCTATGGAGCAGGCATTAGCTTTTTGATTGTTGCCGCCATAGTCGCTTACACTCAAGCCGCCCAAGCCACCCAAGAACTAAAACAACTTCGTCAATATCCATCCATCCAACTCACCAAAACAAAGGCTCGCTTATTGCCAATCGAATTACCATTCATCGCACAAGTTGGGTTCTGGCATCCTGAAATCATGGTTAGTCGAGGGCTTTTAGAGACATTAAACCCTGAACAATTTGATGCGGTTCTGGCCCACGAACAAGCCCATGCAACCTATCACGACACGTTCTGGTTTTTTAGTTTTGGCTGTTTGCGACGGCTGACATTTTGGCTCCCGAAGAGCGATAGTCTGTGGCAAGAATTGCTACTTTTACGAGAACTCCGAGCCGATCGAATCGCAGCTCAAACGACGGATCCGTTAGTTCTCGCTGAAGCTTTAATTACGTTGGTCCGATCGCCTATGGTTCAATCGGATTGGAGTGCAACATTGCATCCACAGAATCTAGATGATCGTTTTTCTGAACGGATTGATGCAATTTTAAATGCAGCGCCCCTCGCGCCTATTCCCGGATGGAAAATGAGTGTCATAGTCATTGCCGGACTCTTGCCCTTACTGATTATTCCGTTTCACCATAGCTAAAGATTGAACTCAGATTGACCCTTTTTAAGGGTAAGGTTGCAGCTTAGAGGCGAATGGTGCGTCACGTGGCTTTAATGTGTTGAGAACAATTGAATCAGAATCTGCGACAGAACCTACCTCAAAAAACGCAACCAAACGTAAAACGCAAGAACAATTAGCTGGGCAGCCGTTGCAGGGATACCGTATTTAAGATAGCGACGGAATGCGATCGGACGGCCATATTGTTGGGCAATTCCAGCGGCGACTAGATTGGATGACGCTCCTACTATCGTTGCATTTCCACCCAATGTTGCACCATACATCATTGCGTAAAATAGGGGTAGAACACCATCTGGAAATTGTCCGCTAAAGCCGGGAGTCAGTATTTCAGACCCTGCAAGTCCGGCTACGACAACGTAGTTTTTCAGCAATGGGACAACGGCGATGACTAGGGGAATATTAGGGACGAGGCTGGAAATGGCTCCGACTCCGAATAGTAATATTAATGATCCAAGGACAACATTTTTGCCGAGAACGATCGCAAGCAAGGTAGACAAACTCCCAATCACACCTGTTTTCTCTAGCCCGCCAATTAATACAAAGATGGACATAAAAAAGATTAATGTACTCCAGTCAATATCTTTGAGAATATCTGGAACCTGAGCGATTCGACTTTTTTGGACCACTAGTAGCGATAACGCCGCCCCCAATAGTGCAACTGTCGCGGGTGACATCCGAATTGGCAAGGTTTCGCCCACTACGAAAAAGGTGACGACAGCACCGACAATGGTTGATAAAAAGGTGAGTGCGACGGGATGCTCTAATTCAACGTTGGGTAGTGTTTCAAGATCTCGCAATTTGGTCCGCCAAATCGTCCGCCACAAAACCGGTAATAACGCTAAAATCACCCCGATCGCCAATACTCCTCCAAAACTCAGCCGCACTAGGTAGTCACCAAAGCTCAAGTTCAATGCACTCCCAACAATAAAAGTTGCCGGATCGCCCACAATTGTGAGTAATCCCGAACTATTTGCAACGAGGACTAACAAAATTAGCAAGGGCACAAAATCAATGGCTAGTTCCTCTGCGATCGGAGGAATTAAAGGGGCAATCAGCATCACCGTTGTCGCATTGGGTAACACGGCACAGATGGGGGTGGTAATGAAAACGATCGACAAGAGCAACCGATCGCCTCGCCCTTGGGACCAGCGAACAATTTGGGTGCCCAGGTATTCAAATATTTTTGTGGGTTGCAGCGATCGGACTAAGACCATCACGCCAAAAAAGAGCGTCAGGGTGCTATGACTCTTCGCGATATATTCAACAGCCTCAGGCAATGACAAAATATTTACAACCACCAACAATAGAGCACCCATTAGGGCTGCTGTTGTCAGATGCATCCATTCTGTAATTAACAGAACAATGACTGCCACAAAGGTTAACGAAGCAACGATCGGCTGCCAGTTCTCTAGCATCATATTCATCATGAAACGCGACTCAAAATTCGGGCTTAATTACTGCTTAATCACTTTAGTAGCATCTCTTCGATAAATTGCACGGTCGTGTAGAACTCGTAATCTACATTTTTCTTTTTAGAGAAGCCATGCCCCTCATCGGTGGCCATCAAATACCAAACAGGGATGCTATTTTTCTGAACCGTTGCGACAATTTGTTCAGCTTCATTCAGCGGTACACGAGGATCGTTTTTGCCATGAATAACAAAGAGTGGTTTTTTGATGGCGCTGGCATTCGTGAGGGGTGAAATTTTTGTGAGAAATTCGCGCATTTTTGGCTCTCGTTCATCACCATATTCAACCCGGCGTAAATCTCGACGATAGCTTTCAGTTCGTTCTAAAAATGATACAAAGTTAGAAATACCAACAATATCTATACTTCCCCGAATTCGATCGCTATACTTCACCCCTGCGGCTAATGACATATAGCCGCCATAACTGCCCCCGGTAATCAGAATCCGATCGCTATCTAAGTCGGGTTGTTGTTTAATCCAATCTAGCAATGCTCCAATGTCTTTGACCGAGTCTTCGCGTTTGAATCCATTGTCGAGCGTTAGAAATGTTTTCCCGTAGCCTAGGGATCCTCGAACATTTGGAAAAATCATGGCAACCCCCATTTCATTGAGAATGTAGTTGCGTCGTCCTAGAAAGTAGGGTCTTGATTGAGCTTCAGGTCCGCCATGAATATCGATGATGACAGGTCGTTTACCAGGAAATTTGGTGACGATCGGTCGATAAAGCAGTCCTGAGATATTCAGAGTATCAAAACTTTTCCAATTGATTAATTCAGCATTGCTAAATCGATCGGTTTTTAATCCACCTGTTTCACTTTCGGTCCAGCGGGTGATTGCCTTAGTTTTAAGCGCGATCGAATAGACATCAGCCGTCTGAGTGGCAGATAAAAAGGTTAGCCCAAGTTCAGGATTATTCAAATCATCTTTGCGCCAATTCACGCCGAGAATCACGCCTGTGGGCAGATTGGGTAGTTTAATTTCAGTTTGAGTTTTTGTATTTAAAACACGCAAAATACTGATGCCCGCTTCATTAGTGACGATCGCAATGTATTTCCCATCGGGCGACAATTCCGTTTCTTCGACATCCCAAGGGATATTGCTAGTTAAATAAGTTGGTTGGTTGGTTTTAATGTCAATATAAGCGAGTCGTGAGAACTCCGAATCCCGATCGCTCACCACATAAAACCCTTTTCCATCTTTACTGTAAGATGCACTTCTGTAGGCAATTTCTGGACCTTCGGGGGTAATGCGTGTCTTGGTTCCAGTCGCAATATCAATGGTCCAAAGATTACTTCTATTAGCCGATAGGTATTCGATCGCAAGTAAGGTCCGATCGTCGGGAGACCAATCCAATACCGACCATCCGCCACCTGTGTTTTGAGCAATGAGTTTATTGTCCAATGGATTTGCGGGATCCATAATATAAAAGTCGTTATCTTTTCCTGTGCGACGAGTTGAACTGTAGGCAATCCGATCGGTTTTGTTGGCCCAAGTTCCCAGACTATTGCGAGATTTACCGTCCGTTAGTAATGTTGTGTTTCCACTTTCCAAATCATAGCGATAGGTCTGATTAAATTCATTCCCACCAATGTCTTTGCTGAAGATAAAGTATTTGCCGCCGATCGGTGCGTAGCTACCATTACCAACACGTTCTGGAAAAAAGGTTAATTGTTTTCGCATTCCCAACGGCATACTCACCTGATGCACTTGAGCGACATCACCAAATCGGGTGGAAATCAACAGTTCACGCTTTTTTGGATGCCAGCTATTCAGACTTGCCGATCGGAAATTAGTGTAGCGATTCACCCGATCGACAAGGCTCTGTGGTACAGCGGGAATGCCTTGAATGGTTAGATTTTCACCCGGTGCAAAGATTGGTTCTACGGCGATCGCAGGATTCGTAATACAAAGCAAGAGTGCGGCAAGAGAAATGGTAGTGCGGTTGAACATAACGATCGGCAGCAATGAGACTTGCCTATTGTATCGTGACTATATCGCGATCGGCGTTATGCAGTTGTGCCTTTCACTCCATAGCTGACGGCAATCCGGTCAATTCATCATCAGAGCGATGGAGAAAAAGTAAACGAGAAATTTTAATATGAAACGCCGTACCTTTTCCTGGTATTGAATGACACCACAGATTTCCACCATGCTTTTCTACAATGATTTGATAGCTGATAGATAGTCCAAGTCCTGTACCTTTCCCGACGGGTTTAGTGGTGAAAAATGGATCAAAAAGGCGACTTTGAATATCTTCAGGAATACCTGGACCATTATCCTGAATAGTGATTAAAATCTGGTCTTGATCATCGAAATTTGTTGTGATTTCTATCTGACATGGCCGCTGAATACGATCTTGCTCGCTTCGCTGACTGTCCCACTGATCTAACGCATCGATCGCATTACTCAATAGATTCATAAATACTTGATTGAGCTGTCCAGCATAGCATTCGACTCTTGGTAAATCGCCATAGTGAA
Source organism: Synechococcales cyanobacterium (assembly GCA_043787635.1). Taxonomy (GTDB): domain Bacteria; phylum Cyanobacteriota; class Cyanobacteriia; order Leptolyngbyales; family Leptolyngbyaceae; genus JAAFJU01. The sequence continues at coordinate 7,974 of JAYVUU010000177.1, forward strand.
AAATTACCCTAATCTCAGACCGCGAGATAGTTGCTTTGAGTCGGTGCTTTAGAATTAAGAGTGTACTGTCAATGCCTGCATGGATATCAACTATTTTATGCTCAGATTCATCTAATCTCGAAAAGGTCCGTAGTGAAGTGACGATTTCGCTAATTCTATCAGTTCCAATTCTCATTGAACTCACCATCTTTGTCAGATCATCTTTGATAAAATTAAAATCAACTTCTTTCATAAAATCGTCAATCTCTTGATGAAAATCAGGATATATTTTTTGATAGAGAGCGATCAGTTCTAGTAAGATGTTGGTGTATTGTTGTGTAAATAACAAATTTCCATGAATGAAGTTGACTGGATTGTTAATTTCGTGAGCGACCCCTGCGACCATCTGCCCCAAACCAGACATTTTTTCGGTTTGAACAAGTTGCGCTTGAGTGTTTTGTAAGTCTACAATGACATTCTTAAGCCTTTTTGACTGCTGCTCAGCAATTTTTGCTAAATTTTCTTTAACGATCAATGCGTTCCTGAGTTGACTTTGCTGTTGATCCAACTCTGCTGTTAATTTCTTACTCTCATTGAGAGATGTGTTTACCGCTTCAAGTAAAAAGATAAAATCAACCACTGGATCATGAATCGCAAAATCTTTTAACTTAATTCCAAAAGGAGAAAGCTTATTTGTATCAGTGATCCAAGGTGAACCTAGAAAGAAGATTACACCTTTCTCCTCATGGTAAATCATTTGCCCTTTAAGGGTCATTCCATTATGAGAAACTTCCAAAATGAAAATAGACTTTAGATGTTTTCTAATCGCATCAAAATTCAAGCTACTTCTTGGACGATTAATCTGAAAATATCGATTGAATGGACTCCCAATCAAATCATTAAAACAAATTCTCTGGAGAACTTCTCCAGCTTGAACAATCTTACAATCACGATCGATAACACAATGAAATGGGAAGACTGCTGATAATAATTCAGGCGGCAGTGTAAATTCAGGGGGTGACATGAACGTTGACTCCTATTGATCACGTTGGTCTAGTTTTGTTTGTATTTAATCAAAAATTCGTCATGACTGGCATTATCTTCTCGGCGTTGAGTCTGAGCGATGTCAACTTCAGTATCAAATCGATTGCCTAGACCTTTAACCAAACCCAAGACCATAGGCGCTAAACCTTCCCGCTCAGAACGGTACTCCAAAGTCAGCTCATTATCATTTTCCCCTTCATGACTAGCAAATGAAGGAGGCTTTAATTTTGGAAAGCTGACACCCACTCTTGCATGAAGATTATCCAGATTGTGCAAGAATTCTGGGAGATTGTCGCCACTCATATCCATCAATTCACCGTAGCCTTCAGACGCTGTATACTGAACCCAAAATTCCCCAAAGGCTTGCATAATCTCCCCCGTAGACAAGTCTAAGACCTGACTAGCAGCCTTAACTAAACGATGAGTGACATCATCGGGGTAGCCTTCCATGCTCAGAAAAGTCTTATCTTCAACGGATGCGCTCTGACGAATTTCTTGCCAAGTTTCCTCACCAAATTTTGTCGTCACCATGTCTGCGATCGCTTTATTGACAAGTCCGTACATAAGGTTCCTATGGTTTTTGTTTACTATATCGCGGTCGATTTTATACCAATGTTAAGATGACGGGGGCAAGATTGTTGAACTGATCGGAATACTAATTACAAACTGAGTGCCCCCTGGTGACGATCGACAAGCTAATGTACCCTCATGCCGATCGACCACGATTTGATGACTAATTGAGAGTCCTAACCCTGTCCCCTTGCCGATTTCCTTAGTGGTAAAAAAGGGATCAAACAATTTTCCTACTAATGCCTCAGGAATTCCCAGACCATTATCTGAAATGGTAATCTCGGCATAGTTCCCAACAAGTTTTGAGGTGATAGTTATTTTCGCAGGATTAACAGAATCTAGGGCATCGATCGCATTCCCGATAATATTCATAAACACCTGATTCAATAGACCCGGAAAACAGCTTACTAAAGGTAGATTTCCATAGTTTTTTTGAATAAGAATAGGCGTTTGAGGCATACGTTTCAGCCGATGATTAAGAATCAGTAGGGTACTATCAAGTCCTTCATGGAGATTAGATTCTTTAATATCAGCTCCATCACGTCGAGAAAAGTTGCGCAAGCTCAGAACAATCTCCTTAATTCGACTGGTTCCCATTTTCATAGAAGCCAACAGCTTTGGAAAATCTGTTTGAAGAAATTCTAGGTCGATAGCCTCAGCATGGTCTTGGATTTCTATTGGCACAGTAGGTTGAGTATGAAACAGAGCAGTATGCTTAATCAATAGTTGTAGATAAGATTCAGCATATTCAAGATTGAGATGGACAAACCCGATCGGATTATTCACCTCATGGGCGATGCCCGCTACCATTTGTCCTAAACTCGACATTTTCTCACTTTGTACCAATTGAGATTGGGTCAATTTCAAGTCCATCAGGATATTTTCGAGTTCTTGGGTTCGGGTTTGAACTTGTGTTTCGAGAGTTTCATTATAAGTAGCAAGCTGGCTGAAGGACGTTTGAAGCTGGGAAGCCATACTGGAGAACGATCGAGCTAAACTTCCAATTTCATCCCGGCGCTCTGTTTCAAGCTGCACTTCAAAATCACCCTGCGCCAGAGATTCAGTCGCGATCGCCAGTTTTGCCAGTGGCAAATGAACATTACGACGAAGAACTCGATATAGCAAAAAAAGCTCGGTCAATAAAGCCAAAAGACCTACTATTATCAAGGGAGCCGTTGAAATCAGCGCCTTTATTGTTATCTCAGACATTGGATACACCGTCACCCAATACCAATTGGGACCATTAATTTTAGTAATTGCCCAAAACGATTTCCCTTCTGGATCTTCGACAATTTCTACCGATTCATTGAGCAACCTAGATTGCTGAAAAATACGCTTTAATTCTGGATCATCAATTTTTTGTAGATTGAGCTTGCCATCAGAGGCTTTAAGTTCATCCATTCGATCGGGATGGACGATGATTTGACCATTGTCTTGAAAAATCAAATTATAGCTATTGGGAAATTTGTCTTGAAGCGTAACCTCCATGAGGTCATTGAGGATAATATCATTGCCGATCGTGGCTACATGCTTTCCGCTCGAATCATCCACAGGCGTGACTAATGAAACCATCCAGCGAGCTGCCGGTCGATCGAAATACAAGGAGGTCCAACGCGAAGAACGATCGGGATTTTGAGCGATCGTCGCCAATAGTCCATAGTCTTCCCTCGTAATATCCGTAGTGGATGCCGCTTCAAAAGCCCAAAGATTATCTGGGCTATATCCCACCGAAATATTCTGGTTACCATTGATCCAAGTATTATTGAAGCGACTGTAAAAAGCCCGTCCGTATTGTTCGCACAACTGATTGAAAATCAGAACATGTTGCTTTTGGACATCATTCAGTTGAACTTGCGGTCCAATAAAAATGTTCGCTAATTTATAACCGGGAAAACTGTTGAGTGGCTGACCTTGAGGAAAGTTTCGACCCGTCCCGTCATTCCAACGATAAATCAACGAGTCAAACTGAGTCCCAACATTCGATGAAATGGGTTGCTTCAGCCGCTCCATTAGATCAATCTTGAGAATCTTATGGTTTGCTTCTGCAAGCTCAAAAATGTCGCGATTGTGACGCGATCGATCCTGCAAGTGGCGCTGTAAATCTTGTCGAAGCTGCAACTCAGCTCCCTGAAATGCGTGGAAATAGACGAAGGCGATCGCTAGCCCTGAGATTCCCACCACAGGAAACCCCAGCCATGCCATGGTCTTTAAGGTTAAAGACTGAGCCAACTGCGTTCGTAATCTATCTATAACTTGAAGATGCATTGTGTACGTATAAACCCAAAGGCTAGATCTAAGATTGTAAAGTCCCGAAGGGACTTTACCTGTAATTCTGGCATGGTGTATGTGATTATCTTATACCAAGTTTCAGAAACCCCCGGTCGACCTTTCCCCTAAATTTCAGTCCCTCAAATCTCAATTCTGGGGACTTCGGAATCTCTTACTCCCCTCACAATTTCCGGCAACCTCCGACACTCAATACCTAAGATGCATCGGCTAAAGTTGCACTAGTATGAGTACTCTACCTAATCTTCAAATCTGACAGCTATGCGTTGGCAACCCTCATTAAAACTTGGATTAGAACTAATAGATTGGCTTAGCCGTGAAGTCCTGAATCAGCTCAAATCGGTGTCAGTTGGGGGGATTTCTGGGCAGGTGCTGAAGGCCAAAATTTCAGTGGATCCCTACTATCGCTTTCAGTCGATCGGCGAAATTCAAGCGGCAGCGGCGATTGGAATTGCAATAGATGTGAATACGGCCACTATTGACGATTGGTTACGATTGCCGGGGATTTCTATTCATCAAGCCCGATCGCTTTCGACTCTGATTGAATCGGGTGTGCAATTTTACAGTATCGAAGATCTCGCCGCAGTCTTAGGCATTTCGCACCAACGCCTTGCGATCGTCGAACCGATTTTGCAGTTTCAATACTACGACTGGGACAGCATCGGTCGGACCGATCGGATTGATCTCAACAGTGCTGATACCGATCGGCTCAAAACACTGCCGAATGTTGGTCCCGTCTTAGCGAGAGCAATTGTCCGTCACCGCACCTCCCACGGTCCCTACAGCAGTTTGGTTGATCTTCAAAACCGATTGAATCTGCCTCAAGAAACCACTGCGGCATTGATGCATTACCTAAAATTCTAAAGACCAGGTTTCAAGGACCAGTGACGACTCGACTCCTTCGAAGTACTCCCAAGTCAAAATCTTCCGTTGCCGATTCCAAAAACGGAGGATATTCCTAGCTGCATTGTGATCTCTATCCAGCCCCCATCCACACTGACAAATATGAGTGCGAGTAGACAACCGACACACAGAACTGTGTCCATCCATCCAAAGTTCCCGCGACTGCCTGAAGATTGCTTCTTCCCGTTGGCTCGATATTCTTGATATGCTTCTACAGCCACAGAAAACGTTAATTGCTGCTATCTCTGCATGACTGTCACCACTGAAAGAACTATTACAACCTTTCCGCTCGCTGCCGTTGTCGGGCAGGATGCCATAAAACTTGCCCTTTTGCTGGCTGCTGTCGATCCTGGACTCGGCGGTGTGGTTATTTCTGGTCGGCGTGGAACCGCAAAATCCGTCATGGCACGGGCAATTCATGCATTGTTGCCCCCGATCGAAGTCGTTGAGGGTAGCCTTGCAAACTGTGACCCTGAGAAACCCGAAACCTGGGATGACCTAACCCAAGCGCGTTGGAATGGAATCGCTGAGGTTCCTTGTAAAATTATCAAGTCACCTTTCGCACAAATTCCCCTTGGCATCACGGAGGATCGGCTTCTGGGATCAGTGGATGTCAGCCAATCCATTAAACTCGGTCAAACTGTATTTCAGCCCGGACTTCTGGCAGAGTCAAATCGTGGGGTGCTTTACATTGACGAAATCAATCTCCTTGATGACCAAACCGCAAACCTCCTACTCAGCGCCTTAACCGATGGTCGCAACATCATCGAGCGCGAAGGTATCAGTATGCAGCATCCCTGCACGCCGCTGTTGATCGCCACTTTTAATCCAGAAGAAGGACCACTACGAGAACATTTACTCGATCGGATTGCCATCTCCCTTTCCGCTGACATGGTGTTGGGGTTAGACCAGCGGGTTGATGTCGTGCTTCAAGCAACCGAATATGCGGCAGATCCAACGGCATTTTTAAAGCAGTATGAAGATGACATTGATGGCTTAAAAACGCAAATCATCCTGGCCCGTGAATGGCTCAAGGAAGTGACTATTACCAAAGAGCAAATTCGCTACTTAGTCGATGAAGCGACTCGCGGTGTAGTTCAAGGTCATCGCGCTGAACTCTATGCCATTCGAGTGGCTAAGGCTCATGCCGCCCTTGAGGGTCGCAGTGATGTGACGGCTGAAGACCTCAGAAAAGCAGTCGAGTTGGTGATTGTGCCTCGATCGACCGTCATTCAAGCCCCGCCGCCCGACGAACAACAGCCACCCCCACCGCCACCACCCCAAAATCAAGACGAGTCTGATGAACCTCAGGATCAGGACGAGTCTGATGAAGACCAAGATGACGAACAGGACGAGGACGAAACCCCAGATCAACCGGATCAACCCGATATTCCAGAGGAATTTATTTTTGACCCCGAAGGTGTGATCCTGGATGATTCAGTGCTTTATTTCGCCCAGAAAGCGAGTAAACAGGGCAAATCTGGCAGCCGATCGGTCATCTTTACGGACGATCGGGGGCGTTATATTAAACCGATTTTGCCCAGAGGAAAAGTTCGTCGGATTGCTGTCGATGCCACATTACGCGCCGCTGCACCCTATCAAAAATCGCGCCGTGCC
>JAYVUU010000178.1:0-7306 GCA_043787635.1 Synechococcales cyanobacterium
GTGATACCTACGGAAAGGCGGCGCGGGATCTTGGATTGCAGGATGGCGTAGACGATCGAACACCCGTTAAGTTGTTTGATGGCGTTGTCTTCAACCCCGACGATCCTCTCACTTACCTGGACAGTTTGACTATTCATCGGGAAATTTGCATTGCAGAAATTTCAATTGATGGACCTGTCTCCAAACGGCCACCAGCCAGCCCCCTAAAGACTGCTGCTTAAGCTCACGATTCTTCATTCCCAACTTCATCCCATGCAAACTTTGACTAACCCAACTCCACTGACTCAGAAAACGACCGATCGGCCTTTTTTATTGATCGACCAAGTGACGAAGGTGTATCCCACCAAGACAGGGGACTACACGGTTTTGGATGGTGTAAATCTAACGGTGAAAGAGGGTGAATTTGTTTGCGTAATTGGTCATTCAGGATGCGGTAAATCCACGTTGTTGGATATGGTTTCTGGGTTCAATACGCCGACTAGCGGTCAAGTTTTATTGAATGGTCAACCGATTACGACTCCCGGTCCCGATCGGATGGTGGTGTTTCAAAATTATTGTCTTTTGCCGTGGAAAACAGTTTACGAGAATGTTCATTTAGCCGTTAGCGCTGTTTTTCCTGAAAAAAGCAAGGCAGAACAGGATGAAATTGTTCGGTCAAATCTGCATATGGTGGGTTTGGATGAAGCGATGGATAAAAAGCCGGGTCAAATTTCTGGTGGGATGAAACAACGCGTTTCGATCGCCCGTGCGTTGTCTATTCGACCCGATATTTTGATTCTTGATGAACCCTTTGGCGCGTTGGATGCCATCACTAAGGAAGAACTTCAAGAGGAACTTCTAGAGATTTGGGATGAGCATCGGATTACGGTGATGATGATTACCCATGACATTGATGAGGCGTTATTTTTGTGCGATCGGTTGGTGATGATGAGCAATGGTCCATCGGCAAAAATTGGTGAGATTCTAGAAATTCCTTTCGATCGACCTCGCGATCGGGCGGAAGTCATGGAAGACCCACGTTATATCCAATTACGAAATCAAGCTCTAGATTTCCTTTACAACCGTTTTGCACATCACGAAGATTAGAGAAAGTGTTCAAGTTCCACGAGTTTGGAACCTGTCGTTGTCCGCTAGGTCCGATCGCCCTAAATCCCCCTTTTCAAGGGGGACTATGAAATAGGGTTTGTTCTGGTTCCCCCTTTTTAAGAGGGCTAGGGGGATCGGGTTCTGCAGAAGAATCGATCGACCCTGATTTCCCAGAGTTTAGTTTTTGGTGGGTGTAGAATTGGGAGAACTACGATCGCATTCACCTACCGCTATGACTGACAAAGAGAATTTACCGGAAGCTAAAACTGAAGAGAAAGGGTCGATCGTTCCAAAAGATATGGCTCCGTGGAAATTAGAGCTGGGGAAAGTGCTTTGGGCTTGGATGGCAGGTGGTGCGTCGTTGGGTTCCTTGGTGACTTTGCTGAATAGTTCTGATTTGTCAAAGCTTGCGTTGGGAGCGGCTGCGGGTGGGGCGTTGACAGGTGGCGGGGCGGTCGGCTACGCACTGTTTATGCCGACAGGGAGAAAGATAAAGAAAGGGGCGGATGTGGTTGGTGCGGGAGCGGCAGATGTGGTGGCGGATAAGACTCAGGAGATTGCAGATAAGATTTTAGGTGTAGACGATCGGTATTTGAAGTTGCAAAAGGAGGACTGTCAAGCGTCGCATTGTGATGGGATTACACAGATTTTTACGCCGCTGTTGGAAGAGATTTTTGTGCCGTTGTCGATGACGTTTACCGATCGTAATGCGAGTTTGGAGCCTTTGGGCGATGAAGAGTTTGATGAGGAGGAGCGGGCGGCTATTGTTTCTTTAAGTCGTCGTTCTTTGAATGATCAAGATGCGGTGATTTGGGAATATTTGAAAATTGCGGAGAAGTTTACGACCCAAGGATCTCGCTACCGTCGCATGGCGATTTTGGCTTGGGGTGGTTATGGCAAAACAACTCTATTGCGGCATATTGCTTACATTTATAGCAGCCAACAACAGGGAAAATATAAAGTGAAGGCGAAAATCCCTGTGTTTTTGGCGCTGAAAACTTATGGGAAATTGGTGGTGAATGAACCGGGTTTGACGTTGCCGGATTTGATTATGAAATATCATGTGCCGCGTTTGTCACGGGATTTGGTTTTGCCTGCCGATTGGGCTGCGACGAAATTGAAGGCGGGGGAGATGGTTTTGTTGTTGGATGGGTTTGATGAGGTGAAGGAGAGTATTCGTCCGCAGGTGGCGCAATGGTTAAAGCGAGAATTAAAGGAATATCCCCGATCGACTGCAATTCTGACCGCTCGGCCCAAGGCTTATGATGAACAACCGATCGGCTCGAAGATTGAAATGATGATGCGGATTTGGGTGGAGCCATTCAATGCGGCGCAGCAGGACGCTTTTGTGAAACGGTGGTATGCATATCAGGAATGCTATACGAATAATGGGCGAATGACTTCGGATGTGACGCGGCAGGCTGAGGAGAAGGCGGCGAAGTTGTTGGGACAGATTCGGGAGCGATCGGAGATTTCTGAATTGGCGAAGATTCCGCTGTTGTTGAATATGATTGCAACGTTTCATCGGTTGAGTCCAAATGGCGTTCAATTGCCAAAGCGTCGGGTGGAGTTGTATCAAGCGATTTGCAAATTGCAATTGTGCGATCGTCCGGGGGCGAAGGAATTAGATACATTGTTGATTGAAACGGATGCTCAGACTATTTTGCAGCGGTTGGCGTTGGAAATGGTGCTGAACGATCGGGAGAAAGTAATTGATTATGAAACATTGCTCGATCGATTTTCTCGGTATTTGAAAGAAGAGAATGAAACGGTAGATGGTGCGGAATTTTTGAGAGAAGTTGTGCGAGTGAGTGAACTTTTAATTGAAAAGGAAGCGAATGAATATGAATTTTCCCACTGGAGTTTTCAGGAATATTTGGCAGCGAAGGAACTGTTCGATCGTAAACGAGAACAGGAAGTCATCGATCGGTTGTCTGTGCCTGAATGGAAGCCGTTGATTTTGATGTATTGCAGTTTGTTGAAGAATCCAAGTTCTTTGATTCGATCGATGTTGGATCAAGGATTGACTGATTTGGCAAGGCTTTGTTTGCAGGAGACGACTAAGAAGGTTGATGCGGCGATCGAGCAAGACTTAGAGCAATTGAGTTCTCAAGTTACTAATTCAACTTATACGCAATTGAAAGCATTACTCAAAGAGGGAAAGTGGAAAGAAGCCGATCAAGAAACATTAAGACTCATGCTGGAAGTTTCAGGACAAACTGAACGAGGATTTTTGAGATCGGATGATTTGCAAAACTTTCCTTGTCAGGATTTAAGAACGATCGATCGTCTTTGGGTCGAGGCAAGTAACGGTCACTTTGGGTTCTCAGTTCAGAAAAAAATCTGGGAGAAATGTGGGAGTCCAATGACTTACAATGACGACTACGAGAAATTTATGGAACTAGTGGGATGGCGATCGGGAGACGACTTCGTGAGTTACTCGGACTTGAAGTTTTCAGCCTCACTTTCTCTCGCGGGAGAATTACCTTTCTTCGTGTTCCTGTCTTCTTTGGCGTCGATCGATGCGTCGGTGGATGATCTGGGGTTTGGGATTACTCTTTTCTCGCGCAAAGATTTGTGAACTTTAGCACGTCTGCTTTACAGCCCGATTATAAGAATAAGTTGTTGTAGCCTCACTTCCTACGACATATTCGATCCCCCTAGCCCCCTTGAAAAGGGGGAACAAGAAGAAGAGGGGAACAAGAAGTGGTTTTGATATTGTTAGTTTTGTTTAAATTTGAATTCATTCTCAAACCATCACTCCCCCTCCATCTCCAGTCCCCCCTTTTTAAGGGGGCTAGGGGGATCGGGTCTCTCCATCAAACCCACCAACCCCCAAACCCTCTCACAAACCTTCTCAAACTCTCCAAACACTTCCCCATTCGTCACCCGCAAAACTTGCAACCCATAACCCTGCAAAATCTTCGATCGCACCTCATCTCGCACTTTCGCCTGCTCAGAATCATGCACCTCACCATCAACCTCAATCACCAATCGCAACGCCGCACAATAAAAATCCACAATGAAATGATCAATCGGACGCTGCCGTAAAACCCGATGGGGAAACTTCGACAAACACTGCTCCCAAAGCCTACGTTCTGCCGCCGTCGGATTCTTACGCATCTCCTTCGCTCTGTGAACGAGATCCCGATCGTAAGCCAGAAATAACGGTGAATGATTTAGAGGAAACGATCGGCCCACAATCAAACTCCATCACAATACAAATCTAGGTTTCTTGGAGATTTTGCATTTATTGCCTAGACCCGATCCCCCTAGCCCCCATGAAAAGGGGGAACAAGAAAAAAGAGAGAAGAAGGGGAAACAAAAAGAAGAAAGAACAATAGGTGGTTTCAACATCACAGCTCTACAGCTTTCCCTAGATTTCCACTCTCCACCCTCATCCCCAAATCCCCCTCCATCTCCAGTCCCCCCCTTTTCAAGGGGGCTAGGGGGATCGCATCTCCCTTAATCACTCCCTCAATTGCCATCCGTATCAGAAGGACCCGACTCCCCACCCGGCGACGATCGGTAAATCGCATCTAAACGCTCACGGGCATCCTCCACCGTCATCGATCGCATCACCAACAATGGCTCATTAATCACCCTGCCATTCTCATCCAACATCTCAGGATGCTGCGGAGACTGTCTCAAACCATCCTGAGATCGCATTCCCCTGGGGACAATAGGTCGGGTAGATTCCACCCCCAACGTCAAAATGCTGCGAATCAGGTTGCCGATCGCCAAGAACGCGATCCCTACAAATGCCAGCATGTAGAGAACTTGGAGCCACATAGACATGAAACCTACCATCCTCGTTCAGATTACATTGGTGTACTTAGTGTCGCAGATTTTTTAAAGTTTTTTCGCAAAATTTAATAAAGTATGGACCCAGCATAGAGCCAATACCCTTCGGACTAAACGCTGTGCTCTTTTGATTGACGATGCTTCATGCTGACTCCCCAACATTCATGCACCAGTCGATGCCAATCCATCAGAACCTTCATGTCCACACCCGCTTGACCGTTAGTGGCACCCACTAGCGACTGCATCGCACCAACGGATTGACGCATCTCCATCACCCGATTCAAAAGGTTTTGCTGCTCTTCAGGCTCCATAAATTCCATGCGCTCATTTTCGAGCAAGGTGTACGATCGCTCAAACCAATACTGAAAGTCTTCCAGAAGCGGGTCTAGAAGATTTTTTAGTAAGTCTGGATCCGTTGGAAGGGGTGCATTGAACATGGCAGATTAAAATTTTGCTAAAGGTGTTTACATTTCGTAACACTTGTCCTTTCACTATAACCTAACTTGGGTTCATTGGTATGGTGAGTAATTCCAGTAGTGGTCAAAAGACCGGAGAGCCTGTAATGAAACGACGAACTATGATGCTTGGGGCGGGACTGCTAACAGGGGGTGCGATCGTAAAAGCCACCAGTTCTGTGACGGCACAATCAAAACCAGCAAAAATGCCGAAATCCGACCCTGCAATGCTGCGGGGAAAAATGGTGACGATCGCGGCTGATCTGAAAGGCTATGTGGTCATTCCAAAAGACGGCAAAGCGCCATTTCCAACAGTGTTAGTGATCATGGAAGCCTTTGGGTTGAATGATCAAATTAAAGGGGTATGCGACCTGTATGCCAGCTATGGTTATGCGGCGATCGCTCCTGATATCTATGATGGGGCGACCTTCAGTTACGACAAGGTCGGCGATGCAGTGGCAAAGCTAAAGACCCTGAACGATGAGACGGTCACGAAGCAATTTGGGCAAACCTTAGATTTTGTTGCGAAGCAACCAGAAATGCGATCGGATGCAGTGGGGACCATCGGATTTTGCATGGGCGGACGCTATTCATTTTTGATTAGTGCAATGTTTGCCGATCGGATTCATAGTGCGGTGTGTTTCTATGGCGGCGGTATTGCTTCCAATCCAGATCCCTTGGGTCGAGGTTCATTGTTATCCTTAATCCCAAAGATTAAGGCTCCGATTATGTTTATTTACAGTGCCGAAGATGAATATATCAATGGCGGGGAACATGCCAGAATTGCGCAGGCTATGACGGGCGCTCGCAAACGATATATTCTTTCAGTCACTCCCAACACACAGCATGGCTTCATGAACGAAGCCCGATCGACCTACAGCGAATCAGCGGCGATCGAAGCTTGGGATATGGCGTTTGGGTTCTTCAAGCGCTATGTCAAAAATCGGGTAACGGCATAAACAAGTTGGGTTAGGAGCTAAAAAATCAGCCTTCTAACCCAGATTTTTTCCATCAAGCCAACAAATATGGGTCTAATACTCTAACCGAATCGCCCGCTGACATAGGATTGAGTGGCTTGCTGTTGAGGATTTTGGAAAATCACTTCCGTCCGATCGTACTCAACAATATGACCCGTCCGTCCCCGATCGGTTTGTTCAACATTAAAAAATGCGGTGTAATCCGAAGCACGGGACGCTTGCTGCATGTTGTGAGTCACAATCACGATCGTATATTTTTCCTTGAGTTCTTGAAGTAAGTCTTCCACTTTCAACGTAGAGATTGGATCTAGTGCAGAACAAGGCTCGTCCATCAAAATCACATCAGGCTGCATCGCGATCGCACGGGCAATGCAAAGGCGTTGCTGTTGACCACCAGAGAGGGCCAAGCCGCTTTCCTTTTGTTTGTCCTTCACCTCATCCCACAGGGCCGAACCCCGCAGCGATCGTTCCACCAACTCATCCATGTCGCCCTTGTAGTTCACGAGACGAGGCCCAAAGGCAATGTTGTCATAAATGGACTTCGGGAATGGATTGGGCTTTTGGAAAACCATCCCAATTTGACGACGAACCGCGACGGGATCAATTTCGGGAGAATACAGATCTTGACCGTGGTAGGTCATACTGCCACGCATTTTGAAGGTTTTGATCAAATCATTCAGACGATTAAAGCAGCGCAGCACCGTGCTTTTACCGCAGCCCGATGGACCAATAAAAGCGGTGATTGAGTTTTTAGGAATATCGATCGTTACATCCCGTACAGCCAGAAACTTACCGTAGTAAATATTGGCATCTTTGCTGCTAAGAATAGGCTGAGTCTGAGGATAGGATGGAGTAACCATAGATATTGTCCTAGTGAAGTTTTTTAGAGCAGTGGTCGGCAGGAACTTTGCATTGAAACTCGATCCCCCTAGCCTCCTTGAAAAGGGGGAACAAGAGCAAACCTTATTTCATAGTCCCCCTTAA